>JBDTRK010000001.1:0-96534 GCA_039931685.1 Betaproteobacteria bacterium
TCAATTGGATTAAGGCACCCGCTCAGGGAGGAGAAGCGGGAGACATCACTGTCTACACCATCAGAGTGGTGCGCCGATCGAAAGTTCCGCCTTCAATATTTATTTAATATATTCAATTAATTACAATAACGCGACGACGCGAGACGGGATCCGGAAGCATGCATGTTTTGGGAAAATTTCCACGCCGCCGGTTGCGCCGGTTGCGCCACGATGACTTCTCGCGCCGCCTGGTGCGGGAGCATCGGTTGTCCGCTGATGACTTGATCTATCCGGCATTCGTGATTGACGGGCAGAATCGCAGTGAACCCGTGTCTTCCATGCCCGGCGTGGAACGCATGTCCATCGACCGCTTGCTCAAGCAGGCCGAGCGCTGCATGGTGCTGAAAATTCCCGCCATCGCATTGTTTCCGGTGGTGGACAACAGTTTCCGGACCGCTGACGCGCGGGAAGCCTTCAACTCGGAGGGACTTGCGCCCCGTGCCATCCGGGCGCTCAAGGAGCGTTTTCCCGAACTCGGCGTAATTACCGATATTGCGCTCGATCCCTATACCAGTCACGGCCAGGACGGGCTCATTGACGACAGCGGCTATGTGCTCAATGATGAGACCATCGAGATCTTGGTCAGGCAGGCGTTGTCACACGCCCAAGCGGGTGTGGACATTGTTGCGCCATCGGACATGATGGACGGTCGGATAGGCGCGTTACGCGAGGCATTCGACGCTGACGGCTTCATCCATACCCGTATTCTTGCCTATGCCGCCAAATACGCCTCTAACTTTTATGGCCCGTTTCGCGACGCGGTTGGTTCTTCGGCCACGCTCGGCAAGGGTAACAAGTACAGCTATCAGGTCGATCCGGCCAATTCCAACGAAGCGTTGTGGGAGGTGGGCATGGATCTGGAAGAGGGTGCGGATATGGTTATGGTAAAGCCTGGCATGCCTTATCTGGACATCGTCCGCAGGGTGAAGGATGAATTCGGTGCGCCGACTTTGGTGTATCAGGTCAGCGGCGAGTATGCGATGCTCAAGGCTGCCGGGCGCAACGGCTGGATCGACGAGCGCAAGTGCGTGATGGAGGCGCTGCTGTCCTTCAAGCGCGCCGGCGCGGACGCGATCCTGACCTACTTTGCCCTGGATGCGGCTGCCTGGCTGAAGGAAGAGGCCTAGGTCTCGCGCTCAGAGGTCGACCGCGCTGTTCGCGGCAAGAGCCGCATCAAGCCAATCAATACGCACGCGCTCCAGCGGCCGCCCCTCCGGCGTGCTGCGGATTTGTGCGCGCAGATCGTGCGGTGCAAAGACTGTGATGTCGAAGTCGGCTTCTTCGGTGCTGACGCTGAAACTGGGCACCCCGCGCACCTCGTCTCCAATATGCACGCGGCGCTCCCCGCTGCGGTACGCGATGCGACGCTCCAGCAGGAACATTTCCACGTCCTTCATGCTGTCGGTGAAAAGAAGCAAATCAATATCGGCATACTTGCCCGCACTTCCCGACAGCACCGCTCCCGACAGGAAGGGATCGAAACGGGCCAGCATTGCCATCATGTCCCGGGCCTGTTGTCGCAGGTGACGCACGCGTACTCTTTGTTCGTCTGCCTGGTAGAGTTGCTGGTAGGCACGCAGCGCATGTTCGACTTCGTCGTTACTGGGAAGGTTGCGGGTATCGGGCGCCCCCGACTGGCGGGCAGCCTTGCGCTTCGCCAGCGCGAAGTCGTCAATGCCATCGACGGCCATCAGGCGCGCCGCCAGATGTGCGATGCGTTCCCGCATCTGTTTGTTGTTGCCGTGGTCCCTCGGCATTGCTGTCAGTACAACTGATCCTTGACGTCCTCAGGCGGCTTCGGCGCATTTCCGCCCTCTATTTCCGGGCCGCCTTCCTGTTCCGGCGGAACGTTCTCGTGATAGAAATATTCAATCATGGGCGAAGCAGCGTGCTTGTCGCGCAGGCCGGTTTCCGGATTGATCGCGACCGCGACCACGCCTTCGGGCGCGATCGGCAATTCCTCCGGCTGACCCGTTAATACTGCGCCTATATATGACATCCAGATCGGTAACGCGACCACCGCACCGGTTTCACGGTCGCCGAGGGTACGTGGAATATCGTAGCCGACCCATACCACCGCGGCCAGATGGCGTTGAAAACCGGCAAACCATCCATCCATCTGTTCATTGGTCGTGCCGGTCTTGCCAGCCAGATCGATTCTGCCCAGGGCCATCGCGCGCGCGCCGGTCCCGCCCCGGATAACATCCTGCATCATGTTCGTCATGATGAAGGCGTTACGGGCGTCAATGACTCTCTCTGCACCCTTGCCGACGACGACCGGATTGGCCTGGCCAAGCACCGTTCCCTGGGCATCCTCGATGCGCTCGATGAAGTAAGGTGTCATGCGATAGCCGCCGTTGGCGAATACCGAATAGCCCATGACCATTTCGAGGGGGGTAGTCGACCCCGCGCCCAGCGCCATCGTCAGGTAGGGCGGGTGTTGCCGCGGATCGAACCCGAAACGCGAAATGTAGTCCTGCGCATACTGAGGCGTAATAGCCTGCAATATGCGGATCGACACCAGGTTTTTCGATTTGGTCAACGCCGTGCGCATGCGGATGGGGCCGTCGAAATTTCCGTCGAAATTGCGCGGCTGCCAGTTCACTGAGCCCGTTTCGCTGGCGTCGATGGTCAGCGGGGCGTCGTTGATGATGGTCGCCGGCGTGAATCCTTTCTCGAGCGCAGCTGAATAAATGAATGGCTTGAAGCTCGATCCGGGCTGTCGGCGCGCCTGGGTGACGTGGTTGAACTTGTTGCGGTAAAAATCGAAACCTCCGACCAGGGCCCGGATTGCACCGCTGTCGGTGTCCACTGATACGAGAGCGGACTCCACCTGCGGCAACTGCACGATCTGCCAGTTGCCTTTGGCGTCGGCCTGAACGCGTATTAGCGCGCCGCGCTTGAGTCTGACTTTCGCCGGCGCCCTGTTACCGATCATGCGGCTGGCAAACTTGAGTCCATCCCCGGTTATGGTCACGGTCTCGCCGCCCTTGCGATAGGCCTTGACCACTTTGGCATCGACCTCGAGCGCAATTGCTGGATAAACGTCGTCGCTTTCCAGCTCTTCCTGCAGGGCATCTTCCAGCGCTTCTTCGCCGACTTCCTCCTTGGGCAAATTGAAGTAACCTTCGGCGCCGCGATAGCCCTGACGCTTGTCGTATTCCTGGACGCCGGTGCGCAGCGCCCGGTAGGCCGCGTCCTGGTGTATCTTTGAAAGCGTGGTATAGACGCGGAAACCGCGTGTATACGCCTCTTCCTTGTAGGCGTCGTAAATGGCCTGACGCACCATCTCAGCAAAGTGGTCGGCGCGAGTCGAAAATTCCTGGACTTGGCGCGAGACGATAATGGGTTGGGCCTCAGCTGATTTGAGTTGCTCGTCGTTCAGGTACCCCAGTTCTGACATGCGCCGCAATACGTAGCGCTGGCGCAGTTTTGCCCGGGTCATGTTGACGACCGGGTTATAGCGGGACGGGGCCTTGGGCAAACCTGCCAACATTGCAATTTCGGCGGTATTCAGCTGCGCGAGCTGCTTGCCGAAGTACACCTGCGCGGCCGCCCCGAAACCATAAGCGCGTTGACCCAGATAAATCTGATTGATATACAGCTGCAATATCTCGTCTTTAGTCAGGCTGTGCTCGATCTTGAACGCCAGCAACGCTTCGCTGAATTTGCGGCTGAAGGTCTTTTCCGTGCTCAGAAAGAAATTGCGCGCCACCTGCATGGTGATCGTGCTGGCGCCCTGACGTGCGCTTGCCGAGGCGAAGTTGGACAGTGCGGCACGGATAACACCGATGTAGTCGACTCCCCCGTGCTCGTAAAAGCGCTCATCTTCCGCCGCGATGATGGCTTTGCGGAGTAGGTCGGGTGTCTGGTCAATCTTCAGGAAAGCCCGCTTTTCTTCGCCGAATTCGCCGATCAAGCTGCCTTCCATGCTAAAGATCTGCAGCGGAATTTTCGGCTGATAGGACGTGAGCGCGTCGAGGGACGGCAGGTTCGGGTATGCCACCACTGCGGCATAACCCACGATCAAAGCGATGGAAACGGCAAGGGCAGCCAGCCCTATAAGGGGATAGATCCACCAACGGGAACGCATATTAGACAACCGCGGACGGTGCGGAGAGAGAAACGACCGGCATTATATAAGGTGTTACCGGCGGGCGACAGAATCCTGCATAAAAACGCTTTACATGCAAAATAGTTGTTGCTAGCATTTAATGTAATTTATACGTATCGCGCCTAAACGGCCAATGCTCAAGGGAAAATTTGCGTTTGACGCCGATTTCATCGGCAGCCTGCTAAAACCCAAATCGCCCCCATTGATCGGTGTCGACATTAGTTCGTCGTCCGTGAAGATGGTGGAGTTGTCTGGGTCCGGCAAGGGAAGGTTTCGTCTCGAGCGATACACGATCGAGCCGTTGCCCAAGGACGCTGTCGTCGACGGCAACATCATGAACCTGGAAGAGGTTGGAGATGCGTTGCGTCGTGGCTGGAAGCGAATGGGCTCCCGCGCCAAAAATCTTGCCATGGCGCTGCCCTCGGCAGCGGTCATCACTAAAAAAATCGTGGTGCCCGCGGGCCAGACCGACGAGCAACTTGAAGCCCAGGTCGAGACAGAGGCAAATCAGTACATTCCTTTTGCGCTCGAAGAGGTCAACCTCGACTTTCAGACTTTGGGCCCGGCGCCGAACAGTACGGAAGATGTCGAGGTAATGATCGCGGCTTCCCGCAAGGAGAAGGTGGAAGATCGCGTTGCCGTTGCAGAATCGGTGGGTCTGAAGGCCACGGTAATGGATATCGACTCCTTCGCTTCTCAGAATGCGTTCGAATTGATGCAGGGTCAGTTGCCAGATGCTGGCCGTGATCAAACCATTGCCGTGGTGGATGTAGGCGCGTCGATGATGAACATCAACGTCTTGCGCAATGGCCAATCGGTGTACATGCGCGAGCAGCCGTTCGGCGGTAACCAGCTTACGCAGGAAATCATGCGGCATTACAGCCTTTCGACGGAAGAGGCGGAAGCGGCCAAGCGAAACGGTGGCCTGCCCGATACCTATGACTCCGAAGTGCTGGCGCCGTTCATGGACACGCTTGCCCTCGAAATAGCGCGGGCGCTGCAGTTCTTCTTCACTTCGACCCAGTTTAATCAGGCGCACCACATATTTCTTTCCGGCGGTTCGGCGACGATCCCCGGACTACCGGAGGTCGTAGCGGAGCGCACACAGGTCAATACGCTGGTCGCCAATCCGTTCGTCGGCATGGATGTGTCTTCGAAAGTCCGGCAGGCGCAACTGGCCGTGGACGCACCGGCATTGCTGGTCGCTTGCGGGCTCGCGTTGCGGAGGTTCGACGAATGATTCCTATAAACCTACTGCCTCACCGGGCGGCACGGCGCAAGGCGCAGCAGACACAGTTCTTCGTCCTCGCCGGCATGACCCTTACCTTGGCTGCCGTCATTGTGATTGCCGTGCATACAATTTTTGCCGGTCGTATCGAAAACCAAACCGAGCGCAACAAGTACCTCGAATCCGAGATTGTGCTGCTCGACAAGCAGATAGACGAAATACGCAAACTCAAGGAACAGACGCAGGCTTTGCTGGCCCGTAAGCGCGTTGTTGAATCCCTGCAGACCAACCGCACCGAGACGGTACGGCTGCTAGACCAATTGGTGCGACAACTGCCGGACGGTGTATACCTCAAGGCGGTAAAGCAAACCGGCCAGAGGGTGAATGTTGTGGGCTACGCATCCTCTAATGCACGCGTTTCGACCTTGATGCGCAATTTCGAGGCGTCTCCTTGGCTGGAGCGCCCGAACTTGGTCGAAATCAAGGCGGTAACGGTCGACAATGCATCCTTGAATGAATTCAACCTGAACGTCGATATTTCTCGGCCCAAAGAGGAGAACACGCCGCCAGCTAAACCATCGGCATCCTCCGCTGTGCCAAAGAGCTGACGCCATGACGCTTGATGATCTGCGAAGACTGAATCCGCGTGACATTGGCAGTTGGCCGGCACTGCCGAAACTGGGCGCGCTATTTATCTTTCTGCTTTTGCTCGTTTTCGCCGGTTACTGGTTCGACTGGCAAAACCAACTCGACGATCTCGCACGTAGTCGAGCGCGGGAACAGGATCTGCGAACTTCCTTCCTCGATAAGAAGAAACAAGCAGTCAATCTTGAGGCCTATCGAAAGCAGCTGGCCGAGATCGAGGAATCTTTTGGCGAGATGCTGAAACAGTTGCCCAACAAGTCGGAAATGGAAGCATTACTAACAGACATCAACCAGGCCGGTCTGGGTCGCGGCCTGCAGTTTGAACTGTTTCGCCCCGCTCCCGCAGAGACTCGCTCCGAATTTTACGCGGAGCTGCCAATTACCATCAAGCTCGCGGGCAACTACCACGACATAGGGGCTTTTGCCAGCGACATATCCCAACTCTCCCGAATTGTCACTTTGAACGATATTACGCTGACCACGACCAAGGCTGGCCTGACCCTGGATGCCGTTGCCAAGACGTTCCGCTATCTTGACGATAGCGAAGTTGCTGCCCAGCGCAAGGCCGCGCGCGGCGCGGCCCCGAAGAAATAATGATGCGCGCTCTTCTAACCATTGCCCTTGCGGCGCTGCTGGTTTCCGGTTGCGGAGGCGAGCAGTTCTCCGATCTGAAGCAGTTCGTAAAGGACTCGGGCGAGGGCTTGCGTGGCAGGGTAGAGCCGATCCCGGAAGTCAGGCAATTCGAACCTTTCGCGTACAACGCATTTGATTTGCCGGATCCCTTCAAGCCGCGCAAGTCAGTCGCCGATACGCGCAACGGTGCCGGAGGCGGCCCTCGGCCGGATTTAAATCGGCGCAAGGAAGCACTGGAAGCGTTTCCTCTGGAGAGCCTGCAAATGGTCGGCACGCTTGAGCAAAAGCAAGTGCGTTTCGCGTTGATCAAGACGCCGGACAACAATCTATATCGCATCAAGTCCGGCAACTATCTTGGACAAAATTTCGGTGTCGTGACTTCGATCAGCGAATCGACCGTGACACTCAAGGAAGTCATCCAGGATTCTTCGTCCGGAGCCTGGACCGAGCGCACAAGCAGTTTGCAGTTGCTCGAGCAATGAACTCAAGGAGTACGCGGATATGAAACGCATCAGTCGGTTGATCAAACTAGTCGGGCCACTGGGACTGATGTTCCTGTTCAGCATGGCCGCCTATGGCCAGGACAAGTCGGGCTCACCGTCGCCCAACGTTATTCAGTCGGTGGACGTGTCCACACAGGCCGGGATCGTTACCGTAAAACTCGGTTTCAAAGATGCACTGACCAACCCTCCGGCTGCCTTTACCGTAAACAATCCGCCACGCGTCGCGTTCGATTTTCCGGGGACGGCAAATGGTCTGGGGAAGAATTCGCAGGACGTAAATCAGGGCGATTTGCGCACGATCAGGCTGGGCCAGTCCGGCGGTCGTACACGCGTGGTGTTCAATCTCGCAAAAATGGTCAAGTACGACACCAAGATTGACGGCAGCACGCTTCTCATTACCTTTGCAGGCGGAGCGGCCGCCGCGACGGCCGCGACCGCCGAGTCTTCCACGGCATTTGCCGAACCCAAGGCCGGAGGCGAAGGCCACGCGGTGCGCGACGTTGATTTTCGTCGCGGGCGCAATGGAGAAGCGCAGATCATCGTTGATCTCTCGGATGCTTCGACCGGAATCGATTTGCGCCAGCAGGGGAAAAGCATTCTGGTCGATTTCATTCAGACCGCATTGCCGCCTGCACTTGAGCGGCGATTCGATGTTACCGACTTCGGCACTCAGGTCGACAATTTCGAAGTCACGCGGATTGGCGCCAACACACGCATAACCATAGTTCCGAAGGGGCGCTGGGAGCAGTCCGCCTATCAGACCGACAACCGATTCATTATCGAAGTCAAGCCGATCGTCGAGGAGGCCGGCAAACCAAAGGCCGCCAGCGGCTATACCGGAGACAAGCTGTCCCTGAATTTCCAGAATATCGAAGTGCGCGCAGTGTTGCAGGTCATTGCCGATTTCACCAGTCTCAATATTATTACCAGCGATACCGTAAGCGGCAACTTGACCCTGCGACTGAAAGATGTGCCGTGGGATCAGGCACTCGACATCATTTTGCAGGCCAAGGGACTCGATATGCGAAAGACCGGCAATGTGGTCTGGATTGCGCCCCGAGACGAACTTGCCACCAAGGAGAAACTCGCTCTGGAGTCGCGGCAACAGCTATCCGACCTGGAACCCTTGCGTACGGAAAGCTTCCAGCTCAACTATCAGAAGGCGGAAGATTTTCAGAAGGTCATCACCGACGCAACGCAAAGAATCCTTTCCAAGCGCGGCAGTGCGGTCATCGACGCCAGGACGAACCAGATCTTTGTCCAAGACACGCCCTCGAAGCTCGACGAAGTCCGGGATCTGTTGAAGAAAACAGACAAGGCTGTGCGCCAGGTACTGATCGAAGCCCGCATTGTCGAGGCTACCGATACCTTCAGTCGCAACGTCGGTGCCCGTCTGGGTTATAACGATACCACGGGTCGAGGCGACCAGATTCCTGGCGGTACCCGCAGAGCACTTATTGGCGGAGGACTAAATGCAACCGGGACAGCGACTGGGCAGGCAACCGGCGCAGGTTTCCTGACGGATACGACTTTCACGAATATGGCAGCTCCCGGTCTGGGCGGCGTGCTTCCGGGACAGCTCTCCTTGATTCTGATGAACGACGCGATGACCAAGTTTCTGAATCTCGAAATCAGCGCGCTGCAGGCGGACGGCAAGGGCAAGATCATTTCCAGTCCGCGCGTCATTACCGCCGACAACGTGGAAGCTCTCATCGAACAGGGCACCGAAATTCCTTACCAGCAGGCAACGAGCAGCGGCGCGACCAGCGTTTCCTTCCGCAAGGCGACCCTCAGCCTCAAGGTCAAGCCGCAGATTACGCCCGACGACAACATCATGATGAAGTTGAACGTCAACAAGGACAGTGTTGGCGCAAATACCAGCGCCGGCCCGGCCATCGATACCAAACAGGTATCAACGGAAGTTCTGGTGGAAAACGGCGGTACCGTGGGTCTGGGCGGTATTTACACCCAGGAAGAGTCTTCGACCCTGACCAAAGTACCGTTGCTTGGGGATATTCCACTTCTGGGATTTTTCTTTCGCCAGGACTTGAAACGCAATGACAAGCGCGAATTGCTGATATTCGTGACGCCTCGCGTAATCAAGGACGCCTTGAGCGTGCGTTGAACAAACAGGATTCCCGACGGCCGCAGAGATCTGCGGCCGTTTTTTTTCGTCCACCCTCCGCATGCAGAGGTTTCGCTAGAATGGACGTATGCGCACTGCCGATCCCGTATTTGTCGAGAAAGCCGATTCGGCCACGGGGGGAAGTATTTTTCTGGTCGGAATGATGGGTGCAGGTAAAACCTCGGTTGGGCGCGTTCTGGCGAAGCGTCTGAACAGGCGGTTTTACGACTCGGATCATGTTATCGAGGAACGCACCGGCGTTAAAATACCGGTGATCTTCGAAATTGAGGGCGAGTCAGGTTTTCGTCATCGTGAATCTGCGGTCATCGATGAATTAAGCCTGCTCACCGACGTCGTGCTCGCCACGGGCGGGGGCGCGGTACTGGCCAGAGAAAACAGGGAAAGGCTACGAGCGAGGGGCACGGTGGTCTATCTGCGGGCGAGCGTCAAAGATCTCCTAAACCGGACGCGGCACGACAAGAATCGCCCGCTTTTGCAGACCGCGGATCCTCGCGGCCGGCTCAATGAACTGTTCGAGATGCGTGACCCGCTCTACAGGGAAATTGCACACGTCACGATCGACACCGGCAGTCAAAGCCTTGCCACACTAGTGAATCGACTCCATCAGATACTCGAAAGCCGGATTGATCGACCTGGCGTAACGGACCAACCACAATGCAAACCGTAACTGTCGGCCTGGGCGATCGAACGTATCCGATTCATATCGGTGAAGGATTGCTTTCGCGAGCCGAACTGTTGTTGCCGCATCTGCTTCAGCGCAAGGTTGCATTAGTCACAAATACCACAGTTGCTCCGCTCTATCTCGAAAAACTCAGCGCGACACTGCGCGGCGCAGGGATCGAGGTCGTGCCAGTGGTACTGCCCGACGGGGAGCAACACAAGAACTGGCAGACCTTGAATACTATTTTCGATACGTTGTTGTCGCGTCGTTGCGAACGAAAGTCGACAGTCATTGCGCTTGGCGGCGGGGTGGTCGGCGATCTCGCCGGATTTGCCGCGGCAAGTTATCAGCGAGGCGTACCGTTCATTCAGGTGCCAACTACCTTGCTTGCCCAGGTGGATTCATCCGTCGGCGGTAAGACGGCTATCAATCATCCGCTCGGAAAAAACATGATCGGCGCGTTCTATCAACCGCGCGTTGTTCTGGCTGATACGGAAGTACTCAACTCGCTGCCCTCTCGAGAGCTGTCCGCCGGCCTGGCCGAGGTAATCAAGTACGGATTGATTATGGATTTGCCATTCCTGGGGTGGCTGGAAGCCAATATGGATAATTTGATCAAACGCGACCCCCTCGCGCTGGCCTACGCGGTTACCCGTTCGTGCGAGAACAAGGCAGCGGTGGTAGCCGCGGACGAACGCGATACCGGCGAGCGCGCGCTGCTCAATCTCGGCCATACGTTTGGACACGCTATAGAAGCCGGGCTGGGATTCGGTACCTGGCTGCATGGCGAAGCGGTGGCGGCGGGGACCATACTAGCGGCGCGGCTTTCCCGGCGCATGGGGATGTTGGCGGACGGAGACGTGGAGCGCGTAGCCCGCCTTTTCCTCAGGGCGGGCTTGCCTGTTGAGGCGCCTGCGCTGGGCCAGGAACGATTCCTCGAACTCATGGGCCACGACAAGAAAGTAGAGGATGGAAGGCTTCGGCTTGTGCTGCTCCAGTCCCTGGGAAAGGCTTTCGCCACTTCGGATTTTGATTTGCGGGACCTGCGCGATGTCCTCGCGGGTACGGCCGCGCATGTATGAACTGGCGGCCTTTGCCGCCGACCCGGAGACCTCACGCGGTAGGAGGTTCGGTGAAACTGTGCCGGTCGGTCGTACCGAATTCCAGAGGGACCGCGACCGCATCGTGCACTCGACGGCCTTCCGTCGTCTTGAATACAAGACCCAGGTTTTCGTCAACCATGAAGGTGACCTGTTTCGCACGCGGCTGACACATAGCATCGAAGTCGCGCAGATCGGGCGTTCGGTCGCCCGCAATCTGCGCCTCAATGAAGATCTCGTGGAAGCGGTTTCGCTGGCCCACGATCTCGGGCATACGCCCTTCGGCCATGCCGGCCAGGACGCGCTCAACGATTGCATGAAAGATCATGGTGGTTTCGAGCACAATTTGCAGTCTCTACGTGTCGTCGATGTTCTCGAACGGCGCTATGCCGCGTTCGAAGGCTTGAACCTTTGCTTTGAGACCCGCGAGGGCATCTTGAAGCACTGCTCGGTGAAGAACGCGCGCACCCTGGGTGAAATTGGCGAACGCTTCATTCGCAAACAACAACCGTCTCTGGAAGCGCAAATCGCCAATCTGGCCGATGAAATCGCCTACAACAATCATGACGTTGACGACGGATTGCGGTCCGGACTGATTTCCATTGAGCAATTGTCGTCGGTGGGCATATTCTCGCGGCATCTCGATGGCGTCAAAGCCCAATATCCAGCTCTCGTCGATCGTCGCCTGATTCACGAGACGGTGAGGCGCATGATCAATACGCTGGTTTCGGACCTTACCGAGACGAGCCGGGCGTTAATCGCCCAGCATCGCCCCGGCGGAATGGAAGACGTGCGCAATGCTCCTGCGCTGATCGCGTTCAGCGTGGGTATTCGGGAAGAACAGCAGGAACTCAAGAAATTCCTGCAAAAGCACCTGTACCAGCATTACAAGGTGGCGCGCATGAGCAACAAAGCCAGGCGCATCGTCAACGAGCTGTTCCGGACGTTTCTGGATAATGCCCGATTGTTGCCGCCGGAATTTCAGGTCCGCGCCGAGGCGAACCTGGCCAGGGCGATAGCCGACTATGTGGCCGGAATGACCGACCGCTACGCGATCCGCGAGCACCGTCGCCTGTTTGCCGTGGAAGAAACCTGAATTCGGGGTTTGTGCCCGGAGGTAAAGCTCGGTGCGATTAAGGTGGTGATGCGGCCGGGCGGCAACTGCCGTTGTCGCTTCAGGGTTTGAGCGCTTTCGCCGCTGCGAGCTTCGCAGGAACCCGCTGACCCGACCGGCGTTTGCGGCGAGGCTCGGCCTCCCCCCGGACGGGGGCGAATTGGCTCGTTAGCAGCCGCCCTTTATTGAAAGGCCGCGGGCAATCGCGGTACCATTGACTGCTCCCCTTGAATTTTCGACAGTCCCGGCAATTTAATTGGGGCAGGCACCCCTACCGATACGGCGCAGAGGCAAGAAGATATGGCACATCCCAATTTACCAGCGAGGCAGGGACTTTATAACCCGGCCAACGAACATGACGCTTGTGGCGTGGGATTTGTCGCGAATATCAAGGGTGAGCGCAGTCACACCATCATTGAGCAAGGACTGCTGATCCTCAAGAACCTGACCCACCGCGGTGCGGTCGGAGCCGACCCGCTTGCCGGCGACGGCGCCGGGATTCTGATCCAGATTCCGGACCAGTTCTTTCGCGAGGAAATGGCCGACAGGGGCGTCAAGCTTCCGCCGCTCGGTGAGTACGGTGTGGGTATGATCTTCCTGCCCCAGGAGCCGGCCTCACGACTGGCATGCGAGTACGAAATCGAGCGTGCGATCAAGGACGAGGGGCAGGTGTTGCTGGGCTGGCGCGATGTGCCCTGCGATAGCGCTGGACTGGGCGAGTCGGTCAAGAAGATTGAGCCAGTTATCCGCCAGGTATTCATCGGTCGTGGCGCCGGGGTGACTGTGACTGACGCCCTGGAGCGCAAGCTCTACGTCATCCGCAAGGTTTCCGGGCACGCCATCCAGACCCTGAAACTGGAGCACGGCAAGGAATTCTACGTGCCGTCCATGTCGGCACGCACTCTGGTTTACAAGGGGATGTTGCTGGCCAGCCAGGTCGGCACCTATTACAAAGACCTTTCCGATCCCAGGGTCACGTCGGCGTTGGCGCTGGTCCACCAGCGTTTCTCGACCAACACCTTCCCGACTTGGGATCTGTCCCACCCGTTCCGCATGATCGCCCATAACGGTGAGATCAATACCCTGCGTGGCAACGTCAACTGGATTCGTGCCCGCCAGGGGGCGATTTCCAGTCCGGTCCTGGGCAAGGATCTGGAGAAGGTATGGCCGCTGATTTACGACGGGCAGTCCGATTCCGCGTCATTCGACAATGCGCTCGAGCTCCTCACCATGAGCGGCTACTCGCTGGCGCACGCCATGATGATGCTGATTCCGGAAGCTTGGGAAAAGCATGCGTTGATGGATCCGCATCGGCGTGCGTTTTACGAATACCACGCGGCCATGATGGAGCCGTGGGACGGGCCGGCCGCCGTGGCGTTTTCCGATGGTCGTCAGATTGGGGCGACACTGGACAGAAACGGATTGCGTCCGGCGCGCTACCTGGTGACCAGCGACGACATGGTCGTTATGGCTTCCGAAACTGGCGTGCTACCGATTCCCGAAGAAAAGATCATCAAAAAGTGGCGCTTGCAACCCGGCAAGATGTTCCTGATCGACCTGGAAGCCGGACGGATCATTGACGACAGAGAGCTCAAGGATACGCTCGCCAGCAGCAAGCCCTATCGCGCCTGGATCGAGCGCATCCGCATCAAGCTCGATGACCTTCCCGCGCCGACGAAGCTCGTCGAGCCAAGCAAAGTACCATTGCTCGATCGCCAGCAGGCATTCGGCTATACCCAGGAGGATCTCAAGTTCATCTTGAGTCCAATGGCCCAGCAGGGCGAGGAAGCGATCGGCTCGATGGGCAATGATTCCCCGCTGGCAGTGCTGTCGAACAAGAACAAGCCGCTCTACAACTATTTCAAGCAGCTCTTCGCGCAGGTGACCAACCCGCCGATCGACCCGATACGCGAAGATCTGGTGATGTCGCTTGTGTCTTTCATCGGACCGAAGCCCAACCTGCTCGGCATCGACGAGACCAATCCGCCAATGCGCCTGGAAGTGGGCCAGCCGGTGCTCGACTTCAACCAGATGGATGCCATCCGTCACGTCGACTACTACACCAGCGGCAAGTTCAAGTCGTTCGAGATCGATATTACCTATCCCGTTGCCTGGGGCACGCAGGCAATCGAGGCGCGCCTCGCCAACCTGTGTGCACAGGCGGAAGACGCGGTGCGTTCCGGTTACAACATCCTGATTGTCTCCGACCGCAAAGTAGACGCGGATCATATTGCCATTCCGGCGCTGTTGGCGCTGTCGGCTATTCACCAGCATCTGGTAGGCAAGGGACTGCGCACCAGCGCCGGTCTGGTGGTCGAAACCGGTTCGGCGCGCGAAGTGCACCATTTTGCGTTGCTTGCCGGTTACGGAGCGGAAGCCATCCATCCTTGCGTGGCTATGGAAACCATCTTCCATGCCGAGGCGTCCATACCCGAAGAGTATCGCGGCGAGAAGGGCGTAAAGAATTACGTCAAGGCCGTCGGCAAGGGATTGATGAAAGTGATGTCCAAGATGGGCATTTCGACCTATATGTCCTATACCGGCGCGCAGATATTCGAAGCGGTCGGCCTGGCGCGGGGGATGGTCGACAAATATTTCACCGGCACCACCTCGAACGTCGAAGGAATAGGCGTATTTGAAGTCGCCGACGAAGCCTTGCGTCTGCATCTGGCGGCGTTCGGCGACGACCCGGTCCTGAGCCAGGCACTCGATGCCGGCGGAGAATACGCGTTTCGGGTGCGTGGCGAGGAACACATGTGGACCCCGGATGCGATCGCCAAGCTGCAGCACTCCACGCGCACCAACAGCTTCCAGACATTCAAAGACTACGCCAGGATCATCAACGATCAATCCAGGCGGCACATGACTTTGCGCGGTCTGTTCGAATTCCGCATCGATCCCGCGAAGTCGATCCCGATCGAGGAAGTCGAACCCGTCAAGGATATCGTTCGGCGATTCGCAACCGGCGCTATGTCGCTGGGGTCGATCTCGACCGAGGCGCATACGACACTCGCGATCGCAATGAACCGCATCGGCGGAAAATCCAATACCGGTGAAGGTGGGGAAGATCCGCGCCGGTATGCGCCGATAAAAGCCGGGGAATCCCTGGCCAGCCGGCTTGGGCGTGATCGCATCCAGCGCGACATCGTTCTGCAGGAGGGCGATTCGTTGCGTTCCAAGATCAAGCAGGTTGCCTCCGGACGCTTTGGCGTGACAGCGGAGTATCTCAACAGTGCCGATCAGATCCAGATCAAGATGGCGCAGGGCGCCAAGCCCGGCGAGGGCGGCCAGCTGCCCGGTCACAAGGTGTCCGAGTACATCGCGGAATTGCGCTTTTCCGTTCCGGGCGTTGGCCTGATTTCACCGCCACCGCATCACGATATTTATTCGATTGAGGATCTGGCGCAGCTGATCCACGATCTGAAGAACGCAAACCCACGAGCTTCGATCAGCGTCAAACTCGTTTCCGAGGATGGCGTTGGCACGGTAGCGGCCGGGGTATCAAAGGCGAAGGCCGATCACGTCACCATATCAGGGCACGATGGCGGCACTGGCGCCTCGCCCTGGTCCTCAATCAAGCACGCCGGTACGCCCTGGGAGTTGGGCCTTGCCGAAACGCAGCAGACTCTTGTGCTGAACAAGTTACGCGGCCGAATCGCGGTGCAGGTCGACGGTCAGATGAAAACCGGACGGGATGTTGCCATCGGCGCGATCCTCGGCGCCGACGAGTTCGGATTTGCCACCGCGCCGCTGGTGGTTTCCGGCTGCATCATGATGCGCAAGTGCCATCTGAACACCTGCCCGGTCGGCGTGGCTACTCAGGATCCCGAGCTGCGCAAGAAATTCAAAGGGCAGCCCGAGCATGTTGTGAACTTCTTTTTCTTTATTGCTGAAGAAGTACGCGAAATCATGGCCAGCCTTGGCATCCGCGCGCTCGGCGACTTGATCGGTCGCACAGACTTGCTTGAGATGAAGCACGGCATTGAGCATTGGAAAGCGAAAGGGTTGGATTTCTCGCGTATTTTCCACATGCCGCAGATGCCGCCGGAAGTGGCAATTTACAATTCCGAAAGACAGGATCACGGGCTCGAAAAGGCGCTCGACCACAGGCTTATCGAACTGGCGCAGCCGGCCATTCAGCGCGGCGAGAAAGTCACCATCGAGATGCCGATCCGCAACGTCAATCGCACGGTCGGAACCATGCTCTCGTCGGAAGTGGCGCGCAAATATGGCAATTCCGGCCTGGACGACGACACCATTCATGTGCGCTTCGCGGGAAGCGCTGGACAGAGCTTTGGCGCATTTCTCGCCAGGGGTATCACGCTCGACCTGATTGGTGAAGCCAACGACTATGTCGGCAAGGGTTTGTCCGGAGGGCGCATCTCGGTGCAGCCCTCGCCGAAGTTCCGCGGCAAGCCGCGCGACAACATCATCATCGGCAATACCGCACTGTACGGCGCGGTCGCGGGTGAGGCGTATTTCCGCGGTGTGGCTGGCGAGCGTTTCTGTGTGCGCAACTCTGGTGCCCAGGCGGTCGTCGAAGGTGTCGGCGACCACGGTTGCGAATACATGACCGGCGGCACGGTTTTAGTGCTTGGCATGACCGGACGCAATTTTGCTGCCGGGATGTCCGGTGGAATTGCGTACGTGCTGGACGAGGACGGCAGCTTCGCCAGCCGATGCAACCCGTCGATGGTGCAGACCGAGACGGTTCTCGCTGAAGCGGAACAGGAAGCCCGCGTTGCGCGCGACATATGGCACATGGGACAGTCCGACGAATCGATCCTCAAAGGGTTTATCGAACAACATGCGCGCTATTGCAACAGCGCGCGCGCCCGGGAAATTCTCGACGACTGGGCCGCGTGGCGCACCCGGTTCGTCAAAGTATTCCCGACGGAATACCGCCGCGCTTTGGGCGAAATGGCAGCCAAACGGCGCAAGCTGGCGGCATAACTACTTAAGGGTTGCGCCTTGTGCCGCGAAGCCTGCGGTTCCTGGCATGATCGCGCCCCGGTAACTGACGATCTAGGGAATGCAAGAATGGGCAAGATAACCGGATTTATGGAGTACCAGCGCCTGACCGAAGTTGCGGAGGACAAGCGCGAGCGCGTCAAGCACTACCGCGAATTCGTACTTCATCTATCCGATCAGGAGGCCGGTGTGCAGGGCGCGCGCTGCATGGACTGTGGCATTCCGTTCTGCATGACCGGCTGCCCAGTCAACAACATCATTCCGGACTGGAACGACCTGGTCTACAAGCAGGATTGGCGGCAGGCGCTCGACGTGTTGCATTCGACCAACAATTTTCCGGAGTTTACCGGTCGAATCTGTCCGGCACCGTGTGAGGCCGCGTGCACGCTGAACATCAACAATGATCCGGTCGGGATCAAGTCCATCGAGCATGCGATCATCGATAAAGGCTGGGAGCAGGGTTGGGTCGTTGCGCAACCGCCCAAGCGCAAGACCGGCAAGAAAGTCGCAGTAATCGGATCGGGTCCCGCCGGCCTTGCCTGTGCGCAGCAACTCGCCCGCGCCGGGCATGCCGTGGCCGTGTTCGAAAAGAACGATCGAATTGGTGGCCTTCTGCGTTACGGCATTCCCGATTTTAAAATGGAGAAGCACACCATCGACCTGCGTATGGTGCAGATGCGGGCAGAAGGGGTTGAGTTCCGCACAAATCAGCACGTCGGGCAGAACGTCAGTGCCAAGGATATTCTGGCTGAATTCGATGCCGTGGCGCTTACCGGCGGTGCGGAAAATCCGCGCGATCTCCCTGTGCCGGGCCGCAATCTGGAGGGCGTGTATTTCGCCATGCAATTCCTGCCACTGCAGAATAAGGTCGATGCCGGCGATAAGGTTGCGAACCAGATACTCGCGACGGGCAAACATGTGGTCGTCATCGGCGGGGGAGATACCGGATCGGACTGCGTCGGCACGTCGAATCGGCAGGGCGCAGCTTCGGTCACCCAGTTCGAACTGCTGCCGCAGCCCCCGGAGCAGGAGAACAAGCCGCTGGTCTGGCCTTACTGGCCGATCAAGCTGCGCACCTCCTCGTCGCATGAAGAAGGCTGTGAGCGCGACTGGGCGGTGGCCACCAAGGAATTCATCGGCGAAAACGGCAAGGTCAAGAAAGTCAGGATTGTCAGAGTCGAATGGAAGGAAGGCAAAATGATCGAGGTTCCCGGGTCGGAGACCGAGATCAAGGCCGATCTGGTGTTGCTGGCCATGGGTTTTTTGGGGCCGGTGCAAACCGGATTGATCGAACAGTTTGCGGTCGAGAAAGACGCGCGCAGCAACGTGAAGGCAGACACAGACGGCACGAAAGCTTATTACACTTCGGTCCCCAGAGTCTTCGCCGCCGGCGACATGCGTCGCGGTCAGTCGCTGGTCGTTTGGGCAATTCGAGAAGGACGTCAATGCGCTCGCTCGGTGGACGAGTTTTTGACGGGCCGTTCGGATCTGCCGCGCTGAATTGCTGGCTGTCGGCAATGAATACCTGAAGGCGCAGGATTGTTGCGCCGTGTCCTCCTCCCCGATCAAGATTACTGATTAATTCCGCGACGTGTCCCGACCGAAAAACGATGTATTTTTGCGCGCACTGCTACGTGAGCCGACGCCCTATACCCCGGTCTGGATCATGCGGCAGGCGGGCCGCTACCTCGCCGAATACAATCAGACGCGGGCTCGCGCCGGAAGCTTTCTGGACCTGTGCAAGAACCCCGATTTCGCCACGGAAGTCACGTTGCAACCGCTAGCGCGCTTTCCGCTCGACGCTGCAATCTTGTTTTCGGACATCCTCACCATTCCCGATGCGATGGGACTTGGCCTTTATTTCGCGGACGGCGAAGGCCCGCGCTTCCATCACCCGCTACGCGACGAAGAAGATGTGCGCCGATTGGTTGCGCCCGATCCGGCAGTGAAGTTGCGTTACGTATTGGACGCCGTCGCCCAGATCCGCAAAGCCCTGGCGGGCTCGATTCCCTTGATCGGTTTCTCCGGCAGTCCGTTTACGCTTGCGTGCTACATGATCGAAGGACGTGGCGGCACCGATTTCCACGAGACCAAGAAGATGTTGTACGGGCGACCGGCGTTATTGCACCAACTCCTGGAGGTCAATGCGAATGCGGTGACGGATTACCTCAACGCGCAAATCGAAGCCGGCGTTCAGGCGGTGATGGTCTTCGATACATGGGGGGGTATGCTGGAAGGTGGAGCATTCCATGAATTTTCCCTTCGTTACATCGAACGGGTATGCGGCCAGCTTCGAAGGGAGCGCGACGGCCAGAAAATTCCGCGTATTGTCTTTACCAAAGGCGGAGGCTTGTGGCTGGAAAGTCTTGCGCAATGCGGGGCCGATGCGCTGGGGCTGGACTGGACTGTCGATATCGGACAGGCACGCGCGCGTGTCGGTGATCGCGTGGCGCTTCAGGGAAATCTCGATCCCGCAGTGCTTCTGGCAACGCCGGAGGTCATACGCCGGGAGGCGGCCAGGATACTAGCGGCCTATGGGCACGGCGAAGGCCATGTTTTCAATCTCGGCCATGGCATTTCCCAGTTCACCGCGCCTGACAATGTGGCCGCACTGGTTGACGCAGTACACTCGGAAAGCGCGCAATTTCATTGATCGGTTTGAGTTCGCCGCTGCGCGAAACCTTGATCCTTATGCACAATTGGCTGGCCTCAGGCGCCGAAATGTAGCGGTGGCGCGCCTGTCTCAGGAGTTTATTTGTAACGTATTGAAAATAGGTAGTTTATTTATCTTGACACGCTCGATCCCGCGCCCCTTCTGGGTTTCAGGCAGATTTCCCAGAGAGGCGTAGCAGGATTTCATCAACAGAATTATCCACAGTTGGCCCGAGACCCGAAAAAGCCTTTTTCCTAAAGCCAGTTAGAGACCGGCTGCCGGGTTCATGCGACCCCGGCGAATTATCCGCCGACAAAATATGGCCATTGCACGCGTTGCTCTCGACTGCCCGGTAAATTCGCTGTTCGACTACCGAACGGCCGGACCTGCTCCGCAGGTGGGGCAGCTTGTCGTCGTGCCGTTTGGCAGGCGACGACAGGTCGGCCTGGTTCTTGAGTTCGTTGATCACTCTGCCCTTGCCGATAGTCGTCTGCGTGACATTGAGCGCATCCTGCCGGTAGAGCCCTTGCCAGGGGCTACGCTGGACCTGATTCGATTTTCCAGCGAGTACTATCAATACCCGATCGGGCAGGCGGCATTCGTCGCGTTGCCGGCGGCACTGCGGCGCGTGAGGTATGCGGGACCGAAACCACGGTGGCAGTATGTGCTCACAGATAAAGGCAGAGACCTGCATCCGGACCAATTTCCGGCGCGGGCCACCGTCAAGCGCCGGCTACTCGAAGCCTTGCACTCGGCGCCTGCATTGGGCCACGACAGCGTGCTCACCGTGTCTGCGAACGCCATGAAGCTGGTGGAGTCATGGGTAGAGGCCGGATGGGTGGCCAAGCATGCCGAACCGTACCCAGATGGCAAAGGCGAATTCACGACCAATGCGCAGCATGACCTCACCGACCAGCAGCGCGCTGCGGTCGACGCAGTTCGCGCCGGCTTCGGATCCTATTCCCCCTGGTTGCTGGAAGGCATCACCGGGAGCGGAAAGACGGAGGTGTACTTCAGGCTGATCGAACAGGCCGCCAGTGCAGGCATGCAGACGCTGTTGATGGTCCCGGAAATTAATCTGACCCCGCAGCTCGAAGAACGATTCCGCGGACGTTTCCCCGATTTGCAGCTGGTCAGCCTGCACAGCAATCTCGCCGAGGGCGAACGCTGTGCAAACTGGCTGGCTGCGCGCGCCGGCCACGCTCAGGTTGTGATCGGCACGCGCCTGTCGATCTTCACGCCGCTGCCGCAACTTGGCCTGATCATCGTCGACGAGGAGCAGGATGCATCCTTCAAGCAGCAGGATGGGCTGCGCTATTCGGCGCGCGATCTGGCCATATTTTGTGCGCACCAGCGGCGAGTTCCGATT
This sequence comes from Betaproteobacteria bacterium, assembly GCA_039931685.1. Taxonomy (GTDB): domain Bacteria; phylum Pseudomonadota; class Gammaproteobacteria; order Burkholderiales; family JACQAP01; genus JACQAP01. Next base: position 21,177 of record JBDTRK010000001.1, read on the forward strand.
CTTCTCGGTTCTGCCACGCCGTCCCTCGAGACCTATCACAATGCCCAAAACAAGCGCTTTGGCCATTTACATCTGAGCCGGCGTCCGGCCGCAGCCAGGGCCACCATCAGGCTGGTCGACATTCGCGGTATGGCCAAAGCGCAAAGTATGTCCGATCAGGTTTTGCAGGCCATTGGTGCAGGCCATACTCGTGGCGAGCAAAGCCTGATATTCCTGAATCGGCGCGGCTTTGCGCCGGTACTGATCTGCGCCGCGTGTGGCTGGAACGCGGGGTGCAGCCGCTGCAGCGCGCGCCTGGTCTGGCATCTTCGCGCCGCCGCCCTGCGTTGCCACTATTGCGGTCACCAGGAACGATTGCCACTCGCCTGTCCGTCCTGCGGCAATCAGGACCTCAAGGGGCTGGGCCAGGGTACGCAGCGTCTTGAGCAGTCGTTGGGCGAACACTTCCCGGACGCCCGCATCCTGCGCATCGACCGTGACAGCACGCGCCGCAAGAGCGCCTGGCATGTGATGCAGGACGACATCCGCCGCGAACGCGTGGACATCTTGGTCGGCACGCAGATGCTCGCCAAGGGCCACGACTTTCCCAAACTGACGCTGGTTGTGGTTGTCAATCCGGATGGCGCGCTGTTCTCCGCCGATTTTCGCGCCGGCGAGAGGTTGTTCCAGCAACTCATGCAGGTCGCCGGGCGGGCCGGGCGCGCGAATCTGCCAGGCGAGGTTCTCGTGCAGACGCAATTCCCGGATCATCCCCTGTACCAGGCGCTGGTGCGCCAGGATTACCGAAGCTTCGCCGAAGAATTGCTCGACGAGCGCAGGCGCGCCGTATTTCCGCCCTTCGTCTACCAAGCGCTGCTGCGGGCGGAATCGCAGAGCGAACCGGCCCTGATGGATTTTCTCGGCTACGCTTCGAGCAACGCCGGCCCGGCGCACGGTGCGGTCACGCTCTACGATCCGGTGCCGGCAACGGTCTCCAAAATTGCCGGCCATCATCGCGGCCACCTGCTGGCACAATGCGCTTCTCGAACGGAATTGCAGCGCTTTCTGTCCGCATGGCGATCCTCGCTGGTTCAAAGGAAGGTGACCCGGGTGCGATGGTCCATCGATGTCGATCCGATAGAACTGTGACGGGCGCGCATGATCGGCCCGGTATAATCGCGGCTTTTATCCTACCCAGTGCGCAATGAGCAATACCACGCCTGACCTGCGTTCTCACCTCACCGATTTGCTGTATGCGGCGTTACATGTGGTCTCGCCCGATGCCGCCGCCATTCCCATCCTGCTTGAGCGTCCCAAATCCCTGCAGCACGGTGACTACGCAACCAGCCTGGCAATGCAACTCGCCAAACCCCTGAAACGCAATCCTCGGGAAATCGCACAAGCGCTGGTGGCGGCATTGCCCGTATCACCGATTCTCGACAAGGCCGAGGTGGCGGGTGCCGGATTCGTCAATTTGTATCTGAAGCCGGCAGTGAAACAACGGATCGTGCGCACAGTACTGGAAGATGAACGCGCATTCGGTCGCGTCAATCTGGGGCTTGGCCGCAGGGTGCAGGTTGAATTCGTTTCAGCCAATCCGACCGGACCTTTGCATGTCGGGCACGGGCGTGGCGCCGCTTATGGCGCAAGCCTGTCCAGTCTTCTGGAAGCGGCCGGCTATGCCGTATCCCGCGAGTACTACGTAAATGACGCCGGTCGCCAGATGGATATATTGGCGTTGTCCGTGTGGATGCGGTATCTGGAAATAAACGGATCAAAACTGGCTTTCCCACCCAACGCCTATCAGGGTGACTACGTACGCGACATGGCCCGCAAACTGCAGGTGGCGCAAAACACGCGTTACGTGCATCCGGCTGAAAGTGTCGTGGGCAGCGTTCCCCCGATCGAAGCCGATGCCGAGGCTTATCTCGACGGGTTGATAGCGAACCTCAAGAAGCTGCTGGGCGCACAGTTCGGCAGCCTGCATGATTTCGTCCTGAACGAACAGCTAGCTGATTGCCGCAGCGATCTGCTTGAATTCGGCGTTTCCTTCGACTCCTGGTTTTCTGAAGCCTCGTTGTTTGAAAGCGGTCTGGTCGAACGCGTCATCGACATGCTGGAAAAAGGCGGCCATCTTTTTCGCAAGGAAGGAGCGCTCTGGTTCCGTTCGACCGATTACGGCGACGAAAAAGATCGCGTCGTGCAACGCGAAAACGGCCAGTACACCTATTTCGCATCGGACATTGCGTATCACCTGAACAAGTTCGAGCGGGGCTTCGACCGCGTCATCAATGTGTGGGGCGCGGATCACCATGGTTACATTGCGCGCGTCAAGGGCGCGCTGAGTGCGCTTGGCATGAACCCCGAACGGTTGACTATCGCGCTGGTGCAGTTTGCCGTGCTTTATCGAGCCGGCAAGAAAGCATCAATGTCCACCCGTGCAGGAGAATTCGTAACGTTGCGCGAGTTGCGCAATGAAGTCGGCAACGATGCGGCGCGCTTTTTCTACGTAATGCGCAAGAGTGACCAACACCTGGATTTCGATCTAGACCTGGCAAAATCGCAAAGCAACGACAACCCCGTGTACTACATACAGTACGCCCATGCCCGCGTGTGCTCGGTAATGGAGCAATGGGGAGGAGATCAGGCGCAACTGGTCAACGCCGACCTGACGTCGCTCGTTGAAGAACAGGAGCTGCAGATGCTGCAGAAGGTGATGGACTATCCTGTACAGATAGAGGGCGCTGCGCGCGAACTCGCACCGCATCTTGTCGCGTTTTATCTCAAGGATCTTGCGGGTGATTTTCATAGCTACTACAACTCCACACGTTTGCTGGTCGAGGACGATCGCATCAAGCTGGCTCGTCTGGCGCTGGCGGGGTGCGTTCGCCAGGTGCTGCGCAATGGACTCGACATTCTCGGCGTCGGCGCGCCCGACAAGATGTAAGGTAAACTTGCGCTATGAACCGGGACTACAAAAACACGAGAGCTGCGGCGACGAGCGGAGGCGGCAGTTCGATGTGGATGGGGATCCTGATCGGATTGCTGATCGGCCTTTGTATCGCGCTCGGCGTCGCGCTTTACATCAACAAGGGCGTAAATCCTTTTTTCCAGAAACAGAAGTCCGCGGAAAAAACGCAGGAAAAACCCGCAGAGCAGCAGGCTCCGCCCCAAACGGGGCAGTCGCCCAAACAGGGCGCCGGTGGAAAAAACGCCAAGGGCGCAGAAGCGAAACCGCGCTTCGACTTCTATAAGATACTGCCGGGGACCGAGGAGGCGGTTACCGACAAGGAATTCAAGAGGGCATCGCCCGCAGCAGCCAAGGAGGTTTATTTCCTGCAAGTGGCTGCATTCCAGAGTCCGTCGGATGCAGACAACCTCAAGGCGCGCCTTGCGCTCGCGGGGATCGAGGCACAAATCCAGACTGCGACCTTGCCAGACGGAAAGGTCTGGCACCGGGTAAGAGTCGGCCCGTTCTCGGACCAAAATGAACTAAGCAAGTCGCGCGCGGCTCTGAAGGAAAACAAGCTGGAAGCGAACCTGATCAAGGTCCGCGAATAGGGCACAGACTGACAACGTTACGGGAATAGCCATGAAACAACTGCGCATCACATTGCTTGCCGCACTGACGATCCTGGGATTCATACTCGCGCCTGCCATCGACGCCAAGCCTGTACTCGAAAAGGAATACAAGCTGATCAATCCGCCACAGGCCCAGCCGGCTACGGTGAAAGGGGTGGAGGTACTGGAGTTCTTCAACTACGCCTGCCCGCATTGCTATGAGTTCGAGCCGAACCTGAAGACCTGGCTGAAGAGCAAGCCGAAGAGCGCGGATTTTCGTTATGTTCCTGCAGTTTTCAATGAGCGCATGATTCCGCTCGCCAAGATTTACTACGCGCTCGAAGAAATGGCGTTGCTGGATAAATTGCATGACAAGGTGTACTTCGCGATCCATCAACAGCAGCTGAATCTGATCGATCGGACGGTACTGTTCAAGTGGGTGGGCGAACAGGATGTCGATACCAAGAAGTTCGAGGCGGTGTTCGACTCCTTCAGCGTTAACAACAAGGTGCAGAAAGCCATGTTGATGACGCGCAACTATCGCATCCCCGGCACGCCCTACCTCGTCATCGGCGGGCGCTATCTGACCGGCCCGTCCATGATCGTGAGCGCCGACGGCAACGTCGATCAGGCCCAGCTGAGGAAGGTTTTGAACGAATTGATCGACATGAGTCAGGGTGGTAGCCGCTAACCCGCTTGCGGCGGGACAGTGAAGCGGTACAACGTTGCCGGGCGCTGCGCACTCCTGATCGTGTTCGCAGCATTGTCGGTGCCGGCAATCACTCCGGCAGCGGCGCAGCCAGGGGAAGACGTCGACTATGTTGTCGTCGCGCCGCAGCCGGCCGCCGTGCCCGGCAAGATCGAGATAATCGAGTTCTTTTTCTACGGCTGCGAAGCCTGCAGCCGCCTCGAACCACGATTGCAATCCTGGTTGAGATCTCTGCCAGCAGACGTTGCATTCCGGCGCGTGCCCGCCTTGCGCCGCACGGCCTGGGTTCCGCTCACGCGGCTTTACTTCGTTCTTGAACAACTCGGGGAAGTCGAAAGATTACATGCGCGTGTCTATCAGGCCGTGCACGATGACGGTTTGAATCTGGGCAACATTTCCGAACTCTTCCCATGGGCGCAGCGAGCCGGTCTCGATCGAGGCCGACTTGAGGAGCTTCTGGATTCCGATCTGATCGGCGCGCAGGTGCAGCGGGCGCGCGATACCACCATTGCTTTTGGCATAACCGCCACGCCATCGTTTATCGTGGACGGTCGATATCTGACCAGCGCCGGCATGACCGGCAGTGTGGAAGCGCTATTGCCCGTCGTGGACGGGCTGGTCAAAAAAGTGCGAGCGTCGCGCGGTCAATGATGGTCACGCCTGCGCAAAAGGTCATCATTACCGGCGCGTCGAGCGGCATCGGCAGAGCACTTGCGCAGGAATATGCCAGGCGCGGGGCGACGCTCGGACTGATTGCTCGCAGGGAGGACCTGCTCGAGCAACTGGCGGCATCGCTGCCGGTGCGGTCCTATTGTTACGCGGTCGACGTGACGGATGCGGATGCGTTGGCTGCTGCCGCGGCAAATTTCACTGCCCACGCAGGGTGTCCTGATATCGTAATTGCGAACGCCGGCGTGAGTGCCGGCACGCTGACTGCGCATAGCGAAGACAACGCGGTGTTCGACGAAGTGATCAGGGTCAACCTGATGGGAATGATGCTGACCTTCCAGCCCTTCGTCGACGCTATGAGGACGCGACGGGACGGGATTCTGGCCGGAATTGCCAGCGTAGCGGGCTTGCGCGGCCTGCCGGGCGCGGCCGCCTATTCGGCGTCGAAGGCGGCGGCGATTTCCTATCTCGAGAGCCTGCGGGTAGAACTGCATGGCAGCGGCGTGTCGGTGGTGACCATCTGCCCCGGGTATATCGCCACGCCGATGACTTCAAGCAATCCGTACCGCATGCCGTTCATGTTGGACCCGGCTGCCGCAGCTTCCAAGATTGCCGACGCGATTGCCGTACACAAGCGATTTTATGTCCTTCCGTGGCAAATGGCGATGGTCTCTTGGGTACTTCGTCGCCTGCCCCGACCACTTTACGACGCCTTGTTCGCCCGCGCGCCGCATAAACCCAGGCGTTCAAGCGAATGATCGTGCCGCGCATTGTTTAGTGCAGCGATATTCCCAATACGGATTCGAGTTCTACAATCGCGACCTCAGGGTCTTCCACCTTGATGGTGTGCATGCCCATGGCTCGCGCCGGCTTCAGGTTGGTTCCCAGGTCATCCAGGTAGACCGCCTCGGATGGGACTATGCGAAGCTGTTGGCATGCCAATTCAAAAAATCGGGCTTCCGGCTTGCGCACACCAACTCGCGACGACTCGATGACGACATCAAACAAGCCCATGATCTCGCGCCATTCGTCGGCTCGTGCCGGATCGCGATCGAATCCGCGTCCGGGACCTGCTGCCACGTTATTAGTCACACAGGCATTGGTATAGCAGCGCTTGGATGCCTTCAACGCGGCAACCATCGCTGGCCGAACCGCGCCGTACAGCAGATCGATGACTTCGAGCCCTCGCACCTCAAAGCCGGCCAGGCGCGATTCCTCGGCGAAGGCCTCGTCGAACTGAAGGGGCGAGAGCTCCGAGCGCTCGAATCGAGCCCAGGCATTGTGGTCGTGGTTGCGAGCGTTGATTGCACGCAGGAAGTCTGCTGGCAGGCCGCGCTCTTTCTCGAATCGCTGGAATGCCAGGAAGGGGCTTTCGGTCATGACGCCACCAAAGTCCCACAGCACGGCGCGAATTGCGGGATTGACCATCGGTCTATTTCTGGGCCTTCTTGTAAGCCTCCACCGCGCGCTTGAGTTCCTTGTATTCTTCGCAGGGAATTGGCGTGCATTGCCTCTGCAACTCAGCCAGATGCTGCTCGGCCAGGGGCAAGTTACCGGTTAGCAGATAAGCTTCGCCGATGTATTCATGCGCGTGGCGATTCGATGGATCGAGCTTCAGGGCCTGCTTGTACTCGGCAAATGACGCATCGAAATTTCCAGATTTTCGATAGGCGTATCCGAGGAGGTTGTGGGCCTCTGAATTGTTCGAAGTGGTCTGCATGGCCTTCGAGAGCAAGTCGATCGCCGCTTTCCAATCCTGCGCTTCTACGGCTTTTTTGCCCCGCAGATAGATTGGATCGATACTTTGGTTGTCTTCCTCAGCGCCCATGTTCGCGGTTGCGGCCGGCAAATTGACCAGACTCAGGGCGAAGACAAGCGCGACCAGCAGCAGCTTTATGAATTTTCGCATTTCCTCCTCCATTTGACGGCTCGAGTCGCCTTTTTATTCGACCGTGACGGACTTCGCCAGGTTTCGCGGCTTGTCGACATCGGTGCCCTTGGCAAGGGCGGCATGATAGGCAAGCAACTGTAGCGGCACCGTGTGCAGGATGGGGCTCAGAAAGCCCGCGTGTTCGGTCATGCGAATGACGTGCACCCCGTCCCCCGCCTGAATATGGGAGTCGGCATCGGCAAAGACGTAGAGTTCACCACCGCGCGCGCGCACTTCCTGCAGATTGGATTTGAGCTTCTCCAGCAATGTGTCGTTCGGCGCAATTGCGATCACCGGCATATCCTTGTCCACGAGGGCGAGCGGACCGTGCTTGAGTTCGCCAGCCGGGTAGGCCTCCGCATGAATATAGGAGATCTCCTTGAGTTTGAGCGCACCTTCCATGGCGATCGGATAGTGCACGCCCCGGCCGAGGAACAACGCGTGGTGCTTGCCGGAAAACTGTTTCGCCCACATCGCCACTTCCGGTTCGAGCGTGAGCACATGCCGCAGCGCCGACGGCAAATGGCGCAGCGCATGCAAATGCGCCTGCTCCGTTGCCGCATCAAGACGACCGCGCGCTTTTGCCAGAACCAGCGTCAGCAGGAACAGTGCCGAAAGTTGTGTGGTGAAGGCCTTGGTGGAGGCGACGCCGATCTCGGGGCCGGCGCGCGTCAGAAATTTCAGACTGGCGTGCCGGATCAAGGTGCTTTCCGCGACGTTGCAAATGGCCAAGGTCAGATTCTGCCCGAGCGATTTGGCAAATTGTAGCGCCGCTATTGTGTCGGCTGTTTCCCCGGACTGGGAGATGGCGATGACCAGCGCTTGCGGATTCGGCACGCTTTGCCGATAACGATACTCGCTGGCGATTTCGACGGAGCACGGTATGCCGGCGATGGCCTCGATCCAGTAACGCGCGACCAAACCGGCGTGATAGCTGGTTCCGCAAGCCAGCACGGTGACCGCATTGATGCGTTTCATCGTGCCATCGGCCTCGACTCCGAACAACTGCGGCACGATCGACTGCGCGCCGGTGACCATCTCCAGCGTGTTGGCTACCGCTCCAGGCTGCTCGAAGATCTCCTTTTGCATGTAGTGGCGGTATGGTCCAAGCTCGACTGCGTCCGCGGACAGCGTGCTTTCGTGCACCGGCCGGACCACTTCGTTGCCCGCGCCGTCGCAGATGCGTATGCTATCCCGGCCGATCTGCGCCACGTCGCCTTCTTCGAGATAGATGATTTTCCTGGTGACTTGCAGCAAGGCCGAAGCATCCGACGCGGCGAAGTTCTCGCCTTCTCCCAATCCGAGCAGCAGTGGCGCGCCCTTGCGTGCGACGACCAGCATGTCAGGACTCTTTTCGGACAGTACCGCGATCGCATATGCCCCGCGCAACTCGGCGACGGCGCTTTGCACCGCGGCGAACGGATCGGCCCCCTGCTTCCAGTACGAGTGGATCAGGTGGGCAACGACTTCGGTGTCGGTGTCCGAGACGAAGCGATAGCCGGCTGCGGAAAGCCGCTCACGCATCTCTTCGTGGTTCTCGATGATGCCGTTATGGACGACCGCGAGGCCGTCCTCACTAATGTGGGGATGAGCATTGCGCTCCGATGGCACGCCGTGCGTGGCCCAACGGGTGTGCGCAATGCCAAGGCTGCCGTGAGTCTTGGCCTGGTCCACCATGGCGACGAGCGAAGCCACTCTGCCGGTGCTGCGTAGTCGATGCAGGCCGCCGTTGACAACTGCGATGCCGGCGGAGTCGTAGCCGCGATACTCGAGCTTGCGCAAGCCTTCGAGCAGGACGGGAACAATGTTGCGCCGGGCGATTGCGCCTACGATTCCACACATAAATGTCGTGATTGGTTAATGGGTGATCGGAACGACTTCGGATTGCTAAATCTGCCTATTTCTCACTCTTTTTGGCCGGCCGTTTCCAGCCTGGAATCGAAATTTGCTTGGCGCGCGACAACGTCAGCGAATCGGGCGGCGCGTCCTTGGTGATGGTGCTTCCGGCGCCAATTGTTGCGCCGCGGCCGATCGTGACCGGGGCGACGAGTTGCGTATCCGAGCCGATGAAGGCGTCGTCCTCGATTACCGTGCGATGCTTGTTGGCACCGTCGTAGTTGCATGTGATTGTCCCGGCGCCGATGTTGACCCTGCTGCCGATGGTCGTGTCTCCGATGTAACTCAGATGATTGGCCTTGGACCGGTCGCCGACCTCCGCGGCCTTGGTCTCTACGAAGTTGCCAATGTGCACCGCGTTGGCCAGCCGCGTGCCAGGGCGCAGGCGCGCGTAGGGGCCAATCCTGCAGTTGGCGCCGGCCACCGCGCCGTCGAGATGGGAATAAGGTGCAATCTCGCTGCCTTCACCGATGTCCACGTCGCGTAGCACGCAACCCGCACCTACTTTCACATTGCCGGCCAGCCGCACCTTCCCTTCGAACACGCAGTTCACATCGATGAAGACATCGGCGCCGCACTCGAGTTGGCCGCGCAGGTCGAAACGCCACGGATCGGCCAGCGTTACCCCGCGAGCCATCAGGTCGCGGGCCTGCTGCAATTGGTAAACGCGTTCGAGGTAAGCCAACTGGTCTTTGCTGTTCACGCCGAGAATCTCCCAGTCGTCCGATGGTTGCGCCGAAGTCACGTCCACTTTCGAATCGATCGCCAGTGGCACGATGTCGGTCAGGTAGTATTCTTTCTGCGCATTACGGTTAGTCAGCTTGGACAGCCAGTGTCGCAGGAGGTCGGTTGGCGCGCATAAAATTCCGGTATTGATCTCGCAGATGCGCTTTTCGAGGGCGGTGGCGTCTTTTTCCTCGACTATGCGCACTATACGGTCGGCCTTATCGCGCACGATTCGACCGTATCCTGCCGGCTCTGAGATTTGTGCAGTAAGCAATCTCAAGCCCGGCCTGGAGAGGAGAGGCTCCAGCGTCGAATTGCGCGTAAGCGGAACGTCGCCGTACAACACCAGCGTTGTACCGCCGGACAGCAAGTGAGGCAGAGCTTGCTGGACTGCGTGCCCAGTGCCGAGCTGCGGTTCCTGAGGTACGAATTCGACGGCGGCATCGGCAAAGGCGGCGGGCACTGCCTGTCCGCCGTAGCCGTAGACTACGACAGTTCTATCCGACCGCAGAGCAGCCGCCCGATCGAGCACATGACCGAGCATCGGCTTGCCGCCGATCGCGTGCAAGACCTTGGGGTGCGCGGAGTGCATGCGCGTACCCTTGCCTGCAGCAAGGATGACGATGTTGAGGGGCGCTTTTTTCACAGTCAAACGCGAACAGGACGGCCGGAATTATCGCACAAGCCCCACACCGGGTAGCAGGCGACAGACGCGCCGTCGCGGCGCCCTGCATCAAGGCGCGGAAGGTCGTTGTCGGGAACGGCGGGCTGCGCCAGGGATGCGGCTATACGTTCTGGCAGGGTTTCCGCGGAGGCAGCGCATATGCTTGCCGGCTGCAGCGCTGGCAAAAACAAAAAATTGGGACTGATCCGCAAGGGCAGGCTATTCACAAGGGCTCCGTTGGAAGCAGGGTTATCGTCATAGCCTCATTCAATGCCGTCCAGGATCGCGCGAGTACCGCCGACCAGCATGTCCATCTGGTCGGCCTCGATGATATACGGCGGCATGAAATAGACGGTATTGCCCAGCGGCCGCAGCAACAAGCCCCGCTTCAACGCCGCGCAATAGAAATTGCGTGCGAATTCCTTATCTTCCGACTCGACGTCGAATGCCCAGATCATGCCGGTGTTACGGAAGTGGCGGACACGGGGATGCTGAGCGATCTCCCGGCAACGTGCGGACATCTGGGCGGACTTCTGCAGGTTCGTGGCGATCACTTGGTCCTGCTCGAAAATGTCGAGCACGCTGAGCGCTGCACGGCAGGCGAGAGCGTTGCCGGTATAGGAATGTGAATGCAGAAAGCCGCGCGCCATTTCGTCGTCGTAAAACGCCTGATAAATGCGATCGCTTGTCATCGTCACCGACAACGGCAGGTAGCCGCCAGTAATGCCCTTCGACAGGCAGAGGAAGTCGGGTCGGATGCCGGCCTGCTCGCAGGCGAGGAAACTGCCCGTGCGCCCGAAGCCAACCGCGATTTCATCGGCGATGAGATGTACGCCAAAGCGGTCGCAAAGTAGGCGGGCTTCCCGGAGGTAACGCGAATGGTACATCGCCATCGCGCCGGCGGCCTGAACCAGCGGCTCCACGATCAGCGCGGAGATTTGCGCATTATGCGCGACAAGATAATTTTCCAGTGCGACTGTCGCACGCAGCGCAGCGTCCTCCGCGCTTTCGCCCGGGTGCGCACTACGCCAGTCCGGCGAAGGCAACTGGGTGCTCTGCCCCAGCAGTGCGGCGTAGGTATCGCGGAACAAGGGAACGTCCGTGACGGACAAAGCACCCAGTGTTTCGCCGTGATAACCATTCTTGAGACTGACAAACTGTCTCTTTTCCGGGCGCCCGCTGTTCTTCCAGTAGTGGAAGCTCATCTTCAGCGCAATCTCGATTGCGGATGCGCCGTCGCTGGCGTAAAAACAATGGGACAGTCCGGTTAGCGCCGCCAACCGTTCGGATAGCTGCACGACTGGTTCGTGCGTGAAACCCGCCAGAATTACGTGCTCTAGCCGGCCCAGTTGGTCGGTCAGTGCGGCATTGATGCGCGGGTTGGCGTGTCCGAACAGATTGACCCACCATGAACTGATGGCGTCGAGATAGCGCTTGCCGTCGAAATCGTACAGCCACATGCCGTCGCCGCGCTCGATCGGCACCAGCGGCATGCCCTCGTGATGTTTCATCTGGGTGCACGGATGCCACACTGCTGCAAGGCTGCGGGAGAGCAAGTCCCGGTTGCGCGAAAGTTGGGAACTCATGGCAATGCGGGGCAAAAAGTAGTGTGGCGGGGCATCGCGCGAAGTAGGACACTATTTCCGCAGTGAATCAAGCAGGAGTAGTGGCGATCTGCAGCCATTGGCTGCGCAAACATGCGCGCATTGTTGCTGCTTTGCCAAGTCGTGGGTAGCCAAATTCTTGCGCAAACGAGCCAAGCATGAACTTGCTGGAGACCATTGCTGAGCACATAACCGCCCAACCCTTGCCGCTGTTCGCGATTACCGTAGCCGGCGTACCGTGTCCCCACACGCCGGTGAACGTGACTTTGCATTGGCACGGTTTCGCCGAGGAGAAACTCATCGAACTGGAAGAACCCGAACCGGTGGCCTTTACCCCGATTCCGAGCCTGGCACTTCCGGTCACCCATCGTTTGAGCGATTTGACGACACTGGATCGCGCTGCCATGGAAGCGGGCTGGGAGCTTGGCGCCTGGGATGTCGCGCGGGCCGAGCGGGCCGGCTGCGCGCGCCCCGGCGAAGCGCTCGAATGTCTGCAGGCTCTCGGTTCCCTTCCCTGCGTACTTAACGTAGTCCAGGTATCGATAACGGAATTACCGGATATAGACGATTTGGTCAGTCTTGCGACCCGCCGCGGTTGCCTGTCGTGGCTCTTCAGACAGGTTCATTGTGGCATTTGGGCACAGACTTCCAACGACGCTACCCTGCCTGCAGACGGCACGCGAGTCCCACCTTGTCTGCTCGAACCCATCCCGCCGTCCGGCTCGGGCCGCGGCAAAACCGTTTTCTGCGTTGGCACTCCGAAAGCTACTTTGCTCGCGAACTGACTATCTTGCGACCTGTCGAGGGTCGTGCCAGTGGACAGGAGCACACTCTTTATGTAAGGGCTCGCTTACATTTAATTTGGCTTTGTCTGGCCCTCCGGAATAAGCAAAGCCCTTGAATTCCAGCCCCTTCGCGCATATTATTAGCACTCTGAAGCATTGAGTGCCAACGAGAGCGTTCGTTCTCGATTATCCATAACCAGGAGATTAGCAATGAAAATCCGCCCTTTGCACGACCGTGTAATCGTCAAGCGCCTTGAGGAAGAGCGCAAGACCGCCTCCGGCATCGTCATCCCCGATACGGCCGCAGAAAAACCCGACCAGGGCGAGGTGATTGCGGTTGGCAACGGCAAGGTGCTGGAAGACGGCAAGATCCGCCCGCTCGACGTCAAGAAGGGCGACAAAATCCTGTTCGGCAAATATTCCGGCCAGACCGTTAAGGTTCACGGCGAAGAGCTGCTCGTGATGCGCGAAGAAGACATCATGGGCGTCGTCGAAGCAGCTTAAGGCAACCAATACGTTTCACCCCAATTTCAGGAGCAAATTCATATGGCAGCAAAAGACGTCAAATTTCACGATTCCGCCCGTGCCCGTATCGTGGCTGGAGTCAACATCCTGGCCGACGCCGTCAAGGTGACGCTAGGTCCCAAGGGCCGTAATGTCGTGCTCGAGCGCTCCTTCGGCGCGCCGACCATTACCAAGGACGGCGTATCGGTCGCCAAGGAAATCGAACTGAAGGACAAGTTCGAGAACATGGGCGCGCAAATGGTCAAGGAAGTCGCCTCGAAGACTTCCGACGTGGCCGGCGACGGCACCACCACCGCCACGGTGCTGGCGCAAGCTATCGTGCAGGAAGGCATGAAGTTCGTGGCTGCCGGCATGAACCCGATGGATCTGAAGCGCGGCATCGACAAGGCGGTTATCACCATCGTCGAAGAACTCAAGAAGATTTCCAAGCCCTGCACCACCAGCAAGGAAATCGCCCAGGTCGGCTCGATTTCCGCCAACTCCGATAGCGTGATCGGGCAGAAGATTGCCGAAGCCATGGAAAAAGTCGGCAAGGAAGGCGTGATCACCGTTGAAGACGGCTCGGGCCTGGAAGACGAACTCGAAGTCGTGGAAGGCATGCAGTTCGACCGCGGTTACCTGTCCCCGTACTTCATCAACAATCCGGACCGCCAGATCGCAATCCTGGAAAATCCGTATGTCTTGTTGCACGACAAGAAGATTTCCAACATCCGCGAGCTGCTGCCGGTTCTGGAGCAGGTTGCAAAAGCCGGCCGTCCGCTGCTGATCATCGCCGAGGATGTCGACGGCGAGGCATTGGCGACCCTGGTGGTTAACAACATTCGCGGCATCCTCAAGACCTGCGCCGTGAAAGCACCCGGCTTCGGCGATCGCCGTAAAGCCATGCTGGAAGACATCGCCATCCTGACTGGCGGCACGGTTATCGCCGAGGAAGTCGGCCTGTCACTCGAGAAGGCGACCCTGAAGGACCTCGGATCGGCCAAGCGTATCGAGATCGGCAAGGAAGAGACCACCATCATCGATGGCGCTGGCGACGGCAAGACCATCGAAGGCCGCGTCAAGTCGATCCGCAAGCAGATCGACGAAGCGACCAGCGACTACGATAAGGAAAAGTTGCAGGAACGTGTAGCAAAACTCGCCGGAGGCGTGGCCTTGATCAAGGTAGGCGCTGCTACGGAAGTCGAGATGAAGGAAAAGAAAGCACGCGTGGAAGATGCTTTGCATGCGACGCGTGCCGCCGTCGAGGAAGGGATTGTTGCCGGCGGTGGCGTAGCCTTCATTCGGGCACGTAGCGCGATTGCCAAGATCAAAGGTGACAATACCGACCAGGACGCAGGCATCAAGATCGTCATGCGCGCGCTGGAAGAACCCCTGCGAATGATTGCATCCAATGCCGGGGACGAGCCCTCGGTCGTTCTCAACAAGGTGGCCGAAGGCAAGGGTAATTTCGGCTACAACGCGGCGACTGGCAATTACGGTGACATGGTGGAAATGGGCGTGCTCGATCCCACCAAGGTAACCCGCTACGCGCTGCAGAATGCAGCGTCGGTTGCCGGCCTGATCCTGACGACGGCGGCGATGGTTGCCGAGGCGCCGAAGGAAGACCATTCCCACGGCGGTGGCGGTGGTGGCATGGGTGGCATGGGCGGCATGGGCGGCATGGACATGTAAGAGCTTCGCGCTCCCGCAGGTCGCAAAGCCCCGCTTCGGCGGGGCTTTGTTTTTGGGGGGAAGGGGGGCAGTCAACGTTTCTTCATCGCAAGGCGTTCAGATTTGCTGCAAGTGCGGCAAAACATGACGTTGACAATCGCCCAGGCCAGGCAATTACACTGTCGGTCAGACCGCGTCGGCACCCGACTGCCGCGACACTACATATAAAAGGGGAGGACGGAACATGACGACCACCGCAACCAGCGTTCACGACAAGAATCATCCGGATTTCAAGCCGGAGGAGAAGCGGGTCATTTTCGCTTCTTCACTTGGTACGGTTTTCGAGTGGTACGACTTTTACTTGTATGGCAGCCTCGCAGTATTTTTTGGCAAGCTTTTTTTCCCGCCGGGAAACGATACGGCTGCGCTCCTGGCCAGTCTGGCGACGTTCGGCGCGGGTTTTGCCGTACGTCCTTTCGGCGCCCTGTTGTTTGGCCGGTTCGGCGACATCATTGGCCGAAAATACACCTTCCTTGTCACCATTGTCATCATGGGCGTCGCAACGGTTCTCACCGGCATGGTGCCCACTTATGCACAGATCGGATGGTGGGCTCCGGTGCTTCTCGTAATCTTGCGACTGGCGCAGGGGTTGGCGCTCGGTGGCGAATACGGCGGCGCGGCGATCTACGTTGCGGAGCATGCCCCCAATGGACGGCGTGGCTATGACACAGCCTGGATTCAGACCACGGCCACGCTCGGGATCGTGCTTTCGTTGCTGGTAATTCTAATTTGCCGCCTGAACATGGATCCCGCAGATTTTGCGGCGTGGGGGTGGCGGATTCCGTTCTGGTTCTCCGCGATCTTGCTCGGCGTTTCGGTATATATCCGGTTGAAGCTCCAGGAATCGCCTGTATTTGCGAAGATTAAAGCCGAGGGCAAGACTTCCAAGGCCCCTCTCACGGAGAGTTTCACCAAACCCCAGAATCTCAAGCTGGTGCTGATCGCTCTTTTTGGCGCGGTCGCCGGAGAGGGCGTGGTCTGGTATACCGGGCAGTACTACGCGCTTTATTTCCTTATTGCCGTGCTCAAGGTCGACTACGTCACCGTCTATACGATGATCATGGTGGCGCTGCTGATCGGAACGCCATTCTTCCTCGTATTCGGCGCCCTTTCGGACAGAATCGGCCGCAAGAAAATCATGATGGCCGGATTTTTGCTGGCCGCTCTGACCTATGTGCCGATATTTAACGCATTCACGCACTTTGCAAACCCGGCGCTGGAGGAGGCGGTCAAGACCAGTCCGGTTTTGATCTATGGTCGCGATTGCGGGAAAGCCTGCGATGGAGCGCGTGACTATCTGGCAAAAAGCGGAGTTCCCTACACCCATGTGGAGGCGAAAGCGGGCGAGGAACTGGTGATGACTGTCGGATCGGCTGAAATCAAAGGTTTTGACGCGGCCGCCTATGCAGAAGCATTGAAAACCGCGAACTATCCGGCCAAGGCCGATCCCGCCCGCATAAATTACCTGATGATTGTGGTCCTGCTAGTGATCCTGGTGATTTACGTAACGATGGTTTACGGTCCGATCGCCGCGTTCCTGGTGGAATTGTTTCCGGCCAAAATACGATATTCCTCAATGTCCCTGCCCTACCATATCGGCAACGGTTGGTTCGGTGGATTTGTGCCGTTGATCGCGACTTCGGTTGTTGTCGCAACCGGGAATATTTATGCAGGCCTCTATTATCCGATTGGCGTGGCGCTGCTGGCCTTGATCGTCGGATCCTTGTTCATCAAGGAGACCAAGGACAACGACATCCACGCCTAGACCAGGGCATCGGCGGGCCAGAATAAGCCCGGCGCGACGGCGTCGGGCTTACTTTTTGCCGCATTTTCATGCGCGTGTTGTTGGCGAGACGTTTTTTTTATCCGTATAATGCGCCACCTTGCAACCCGGCCATCTTTGTAGCGCGTGGTGTCGATGGCTTTGGACTTGCAAGAATCCGTGTTCGACTCCCAAACGAACCGTAAGGGTGTGTCGGGGCCAAGTAGCTCAGTCGGTAGAGCAGAGGACTGAAAACAAGCGGCTTCATGGCTTGTTTCCGTGAAGGCTAACCTTTCACGTAAGTGCAAGGTTATGCCGGAGCTAAAATCCTTGTGTGGGTGGCCGCCGGAGGTTTTATGGACTGCCCAAGTCCAGATTGTATTTGCAGCACAGTGGCCAAGTAGCTCAGTCGGTAGAGCAGAGGACTGAAAATCCTTGTGTCGGTGGTTCGATTCCGCCCTTGGCCACCACCGATTTCGCCGAGCCCAGCACGGCAAAATCGCCAAGGGGTGATTCCGCCCTTGGCCACCACTTAAAAAATCTCCTCCGCATTCCTCACGCACCGGTTCGCGCAACGACGCTTGACAGCGGCGCGGCCATGCATCGATAGTTGCGCACCTTGCAAGGCCGCTGCCGTTCAAGGCTGCCGACCATAATAAATAACGCAATGGAGGAAAAAATGAAATTCAGCCTATCGGTGCTGCTTGCGTTGCTGCTTGTCGCGACCACCGGCGCGACTCGGGCGGCCGACATCAATTTGCGGTTTGGCACGCCTTTCGTGACCAACAGCAACCTGCACAAGGCGATGGAGAAATTCGCCGAAGTCGTCGCAAAGGAAAGTGCTGGAAAAATTCGCGTCCAGGTCTATGCCGACAGCCAGATCGGTGACATCCAGCAGTTGATCGCCGGCATGCAACTCGGCACCGTCGACATGGCCTATCTTGGCGTAGGCAACGCCGGACAGCTCAAGGGCTGCGGGGCGCTCAACGTTTCCTATCTGCCTTACCTGTTCAAGAGCAAGCGGGCGGCGGAACATACGCTCAACGGCCCGATATTCCAGGAGTTGTACGAGCAGTGTGCGCAATCGGCCGGCGTACGCATTTTCGCCGTCGGCGGCGATCGCAGCCCACGTGCAATTGTCACCACCAGGGGGCCGATCTTGAAGCCGGCGGATCTCAATGGCATGCGCATGCGCATTCCACCGATCCCGATTTTTCGCGACACGTTCGAGGCGGTCGGCGTCAAGGTGGTCCCGCTCGGACTCAACGAAGTGTACATGGCCTTGTCACGCGGCCAAGTGGAAGGACAGGATAACGGCTTCGACCTGACCCTGTCGTTTCGATTTCACGAAGTTTCGAAGTTCTGGTCAGCGACCGATCATTGCTATGACATGGGCGCCTTTTACGTTTCAGAGCGCAAGTGGAAGACCTTTACGCGCGAGCAGCAGGCGTTGTTCCGACGCGCCGCTGAGGAAGGTGGCAAGCTCGCCACGCAGCTGGGCGAAGAATTCGACAAGCGCGGACTAGAGGAACTCAAGAAGGCGGGCGTGAACTACGTCGTGCCGGACAAGGCCGCATTCGAGAAGGCCTGGGCTAACGTCTACAAGAATTACGAAGGAAAGGTCTGGCCCGACGGACTGGTGCAGCGGATCAAGTCAGCGCAGAAGTAACGGTGGTTGATTTTCTGGACAAGGCGCTGCGCGCCGTCGAACGCGGCCTTGAGTGGCTGATTGCAGCGCTCGTGGTGGCGCTGTTGGTGATCGTGGCTTCCACGTTCGTAGACCGCCATTTCGTCGCCCTGCCCATGGCGGCGCCAGACTCCTATGCCCGCGTTATTCTGGTCTGGTTGACGTTCATCGGATTTGCCCTTGCGGTCAAGGGTGGGCTCAACATCCGCGTCGACCTGATCGATTCGCGCCTGCCTTCGACAGTGCGGCGTGTGCTCGAATATGCCTTCGATCTGGTCATGCTGGGTCTGACGGTGATGCTGGGCGTGAACGGCTGGCGACTGGTGGTGATCGGCCGTGATCAGGAAAGACTGGGCACCATGATGTCCGAAGCCTGGCCGTCCGGCGCGCTTTTCGTTTCCTGCATCGTGCTGGTTCTGTTCCTGGTGCTGCGCATTGCCTTGCGCTTTAGCGGTCGGGAATTGCCGCGCCACGTACCGCTCGAGGTCGAGTAGATCGTGTTGCTCCTTCTGTTCCTCGCCTTCATGCTGGCATTGCTGGTCGGTTTCGACGTCGGCTTTTCGATGATCCTGTCGGCCTGGCTGGGTGTGGAATACCGCGGCGATGCAGTCGACTCGGCAATGATGCCGCTGTCGATGATCGCCGGAGTGGATACCTATGCCCTGGTGCAAGTGCCGTTGTTCATCCTGGCCGGCGAGTTGATGAACAGAGGTGGCCTGACGATGCGCCTGATCGATTGGGCGCAGGCGATGGTGGGGCGCGTCAAGGGCAGCCTTGGCCACGTCTCGATTCTCACCAATCTGGTCATGGCCGGCGTGTCCGGTTCCGCCGTCGCCGATGCCGTCGCGACTGGCAAGCCGCTGATACCTGCCATGAAGCGGGAAAAATATGGCGAGGGTTTTGCCGGCGCCGTCATCGCGGCGGGTGCATTGCTCGGCCCGATCATTCCCCCATCCATCCCGATGGTGGTTTACGCTCAGTTGTCGAGTCAGTCCGTCGTCAAGCTATTCATGGCGGGCATTGTTCCGGGATTGCTGCTGGCGGCAGGGTTCATGGTCGTTTGCTCGCTTGTCGCCCGGATGCGCGATTATCCGAGCCGGGCGCCGGTTCCATGGCGCGGCAAAGCGACTGCGACGGGGCGCGCCGGATGGGCGCTGCTGATGCCGGTGATTATCATCGGCGGAATCCGCTTTGGCCTGGTGACCGATACGGAGGCGGCCGCCGTCGCGGTCATCTATTCGCTCTTCGTCAGCCTGGTCATCTATCGCGGCATCAGCCTGCGCGAACTGCCCAAACTGCTGTTCGAATCGGGCCGCTCGACAGCGGTCATCTTATTCCTGCTCGCGGCAGCCGGACCGTTCAGCTGGCTGGTGGCGGAAAGCCAGGTGAGCCAGACCGTCGTCGATACCATCCAGAGCTGGTCCACAAATCCCGTCATCGTTTTGCTGATCATCAACGCCTTCCTGTTGTTGGTCGGTTGCATCATCGAACCTCTTCCGGCGATGATCATTTTCCTGCCCGTACTCATCCCGCTCGGCGCGCAGTTGGGGATCGATCCGATTCAGTTCGGTGCCGTCGTGGTCCTGAACCTGATGATCGGCCTCATGCACCCGCCAATCGGCTTGTTGCTGTTCGTCGTTTCCAGTGTCGGCAAGATCAGAATCGGCCCGGTGATGTGGGAGATCCTGCCGTTTCTCGCCTGGGCCATCCTGGTGCTGATCCTGACGATCGTATTTCCGCCACTGACCCTCTGGCTCCCGGCCCAGATCAGGTAAGCGTTCCCCGGCGGACTCCGCCGAATCCACGGGAAATGCAGGCTTTTGGCTTATAATCAGGGGTCTCGATCGGGGTTGTGTTCCCGCTCGTCAAATGCGGACATCGATGCAGCTCTTCGCCTTCGGCATGAACCACCATACCGCCCCGCTCGCGGTGCGCGAGCAGGTGACGTTTAACGCCGAAAATCTGGCGGGAGCGCTCCGCGATCTGGTCAGCCACGATTTGGCGCAAGAAGCCGCAATAATTTCCACCTGCAATCGCACCGAGGTTTACTGCAGCACTCGCGAGCCGGTTCGGGCCATCGACTGGTTGGCGCGTTTTCATCGCTTGCAGGGCCAGGCGCTGGAGCCGTTTCTGTATACGCTGCCGCGCGAGCGCGCGGTAACCCATGCTTTCCGCGTGGCCAGCGGACTCGATTCCATGGTGATCGGCGAACCCCAAATCCTCGGACAAATGAAGGATGCGGTGAAATCCGCAGAGCAGGCAGGCACGCTCGGCACGGTTTTGCACAAGTTGTTCCAGTCGACGTTTTCGGTGGCAAAGGAGGTGCGCAGCCGCACGGATATCGGCGCCCGGTCGGTATCGATGGCTGCTGCGGCGATCAAAGTGGCTGAACGGATCTATCCAAGCATCGCCGAGCAGAAAATATTGTTCGTCGGTGCCGGCGAAATGATCGAATTGTGTGCGACACATTTCGCGGCCAAGGGGCCGCGTGAAATGACTTTTGCCAATCGTTCTGTCGAGCGCGGTGAACTGCTGGCGCGAAGATTTCACGGACGCGTGATCACGCTGAATGATTTGCCCGAGCAACTGCCGCTGCACGATATCGTGGTCACCTGTACGGCGAGTACCCTGCCGATTCTCGGCAAGGGGATGATCGAACGCGCGATCAAGGCGCGCCGGCACCGGCCGATCCTGATGATCGATCTGGCTGTGCCGCGCGATGTCGAAGCGGAAGTCGCCGAACTCGACGACGTATTCCTCTACAGCGTCGATGATCTCGGCAAGATCGTGCAGGAAGGTCTCGACACGCGCCATGCCGCGGTGGCGCAGGCCGAAGCCATCATCGACACCAACGTGCACGCTTTCATGCATTGGCTGGAAAGCCGCAAACTCGTTCCGACCATTCGCGCCCTGCGCGACCAGGCCGACCGCATGCGTCGCCACGAACTGGACCGGTCCGCGCGCATGCTGGCCAAGGGTGACGACCCCGCCAAAGTGCTTGAACTGCTATCGCATTCCCTGACCAACAAGTTCCTGCACGCACCGACGCAGGCACTCAACAGCGCGCAGACCGACGAGCGCGATGCGTTGGTTGCCGCGCTGATGCGCCTCTACGAGATCAATCCGCCGGAATGAAGCCGTCCATTGCCTCCAAGCTGGCGCAATTGTCCGCCAGGCTGGAGGAACTCAACGCCTTGCTGTCCAGCGAGGACGTGACCAGGAACCTGGAAAATTATCGCAAGCTCACGCGCGAGCACGCCGAGATTACCCCCGCGGTCGAGGTATACCACGCATACATGAAATGCGAGCGTGAGGTCGCGACGGCTCAAGAAATGGCAGGCGATCCGGAGATGCGCGATCTCGCCGAAGCCGAAGTGAGCGAGTGCAAGCGGCGCATGCTCGATCTCGAGGCGCAACTGCAAAAGCAGCTTCTGCCCAAGGATCCCAGCGACGAGCGCAACATTTTTCTTGAAATTCGCGCTGGCACCGGCGGCGACGAATCCGCCCTGTTTGCCGGAGACCTTTTCCGGATGTATTTCCGCTACGCCGAGCGACAGGGGTGGAAGGTCGAACTAATTTCGCAGAGTCTGGGTGAGGCGGGCGGGTACAAGGAAGTGATCGCCAAAATAGTCGGTTTCGGGGTTTATTCGAATCTGAAATTCGAATCGGGCGGACATCGCGTGCAGCGCGTTCCAGCGACGGAGACACAGGGCCGCATCCATACCAGTGCCTGCACCGTCGCCGTGATGCCGGAAGCGGACGCGGTAGAAGACGTTGTCCTCAATCCCGCCGAATTGCGCATCGATACGTTCCGCGCATCAGGCGCAGGTGGCCAGCATATCAACAAGACCGATTCCGCAGTCCGCGTCACGCATTTGCCCACCGGCATCGTCGTGGAATGCCAGGATGACCGCTCCCAGCACAAAAACAAGGCGCAGGCATTGTCCGTGCTGGCGGCGCGAATCAAGGACAAGCAGGTGCGCGAGCAACAGGCAAAACAGGCGGCGACGCGCAAATCGCTGATCGGCAGTGGCGATCGCTCCGAGCGAATCCGCACCTACAACTTTCCGCAAGGCCGTGTAACCGATCACCGCATCAATCTGACGCTGTACAAGATCGACCAGATCATGGATGGCGCGCTCGGCGACCTGATCGGTGCCCTGCAGGCTGAGCATCAGACCGAGCTACTTGCGGCAATGGCCGAAGATACTTTCGCCGTCCAGGCGTGATGCCGACGTCGGACATCTTGCTCGAAGAAGCGGCTTGCCAACTTGTGGGCAATGTCGACGCGCGGCGGGAGGCGCAAGTGCTGCTCGGCATTGTCTTGGGCGTGTCCCGAGCGTGGCTTGCTGCGCATGGCGGTAAAGCAGTGGATCCGTTGGCCGCCGCCACCTTTCATTCGCTCGTCGAGCGCCGGCGAGCCGGCGAACCGATCGCTTATCTGCTTGGCAGGCGCGAATTCTACGGCCTCGATTTTCGCGTAACACCGGATGTATTGATTCCACGCGCGGATACGGAAACCCTGGTTGACGCGGCACTGGAAGTCCTTGATCGCGACGCGGCGCATGATGTGCTGGATCTGGGCACCGGCAGCGGGTGCGTTGCCGTGGTCATCGCCCATGAGCGGCCGGTCGCGCGGGTAACGGCGCTCGACGCATCCGCGTCGGCGCTGAAAATTGCAGGGGGGAACGCGCTTGCCCATGGCGTAAACGTCGCGTTCGTACGCGGCAATTGGCTCGAACCGCTCGCCGGTAGGCGGTTTGACCTGATCGTTTCCAATCCGCCCTATGTGGCTGCGGGTGATCCGCATTTGCGGAGCGGCGACTTGCGATTCGAGCCTCAGCAGGCGCTTGCATCGGGTATTGACGGTTTGCGCGACATCCGCAAGATAGTTGCCGCTGCGCCGGCTTGCCTGCGCGCAGGCGGCTGGCTTTTGCTCGAGCACGGCCATGACCAGGCCAAGGCCTGCAGAGACCTTTTGCTCGACACGGGTTTTACCGGGTTGATCAGCCGGCCGGATCTTGCTGGATTGGCACGCGTGGCGGGCGGGCGCCTATTGACGGAGAAATCAGCGTATCGTTAACATCACTGCATCGGGAGCGGCGCTGAAGGCGGACCTCCCACAATTAATTCAGAAGGAATGCCAATGAATGCTCAGGACAAGATCAAGCAGCAGGTGACAGGAAATCCGATCGTGCTTTACATGAAGGGCACGCCGGATGCACCTATGTGCGGTTTCAGTGCCGCGGCGGTGCAAATCCTCGAGGCTTGCGGCGCCGAAAACGTCGCAACAGTGGATGTGCTGAGCGACCAGGATGTGCGCCAGGGCATCAAGGAGTTCTCCAACTGGCCGACCATTCCCCAGTTGTACGTAAACGGTGAATTCGTCGGCGGCGCGGACATCATGCGCGAGATGTACCAGTCAGGGGAACTGCAGAAGCTTTTCGGGAAATAGCCCAACCGGTACTTCGCGAAGGCTGGCCTGTGCGCCGGCCTTTTTTATTGGCTGACCGTGTTGGATCGATGCGGTCGTCGGACCGTGCAACGACCGGCGTTTCGACATCGCGATCAATTCCTTGCGCTATCGCTGTGCCGGGGTTGGATTGCGATTTATTCTTTGCACGCATAAGCTTTATGCCGGAATTATCGCTATCGCAATAACACTGCGTACACTACCTTTCGTGCATTCGTCAATGACAGTCGATTTAACCCCACGCGTCATCATGGCGTCTGCGTCCATTAGAACGGTATGCAACGCGTCAGCTCACCCCCTGCCGCTCACCCCCTGACGGACGGAGATCGCCCATGATGGAACTCGTGCGGGTGGCGTTGCGCCGCCCGTACACCGTAGCCGTACTGTCGCTACTCGTGCTGTTGCTGGGCGGCCTGGCGGTCACGCGCATGGTGGTCGATTTTTTCCCCAAGATCGACATTCCGGTCGTCTTTGTCGGCTGGAATTACCCCGGCTTGTCCGCCGAGGAAATGGAGCGCCGCGTCGTCATCATTAGCGAGCGCGCCTATTCGACGACGGTCAATGGCATCGACCGCATCGAATCCAACTGCATTCCCGGCATCGGCCTGGTCAAGGTGTATTTCCACCAGGGCACTGACATCGGAGCGTCGATTGCGCAGATCAACGCCATCAACGGCACCATTCTGCGCATCCTGCCGCCGGGCATAACGCCGCCGGTGATTATCCAGTACGACCCCGCGACAGTGCCCATCGTGCAAATGGTGTTGTCCAGCAAAACCGTGCCGGAAGGCCGCATCTTCGACCATGCGTTCAATTTCGTCCGGGTAAAGCTGTTCACCATTCCCGGCCTGGTCGTCCCGGCTCCGTTTGGCGGCCGGCTGCGGCAGGTCATGGTGGACCTGACTCCACAGCTGATGACGGCCAAAGGCGTGTCGCCTAACGACGTCGTCAATGCCCTGCAAAATTCGAACGTGCTGGTACCGGCCGGTACCGCACGCATCGGTTCGACCGAGTACAACGTCTTGATGAACTCCAGTCCGCCGACGGTGGACCAGTTCAACCAGATGCCCCTGCGCGTGACAAACGGGGTGCCGGTGCTGCTAGGCGACGTGGCTAAGGTTGCCGACGGCTTTGCGGTGCAGAACAACATCGTCCATGTTGATGGCCGCCGCGCGACATATCTGACCATTCTCAAGCATTCCGAAGCCTCGTCGCTCGCCGTCGTCGAAGCCACTCGCGAACTGCTGCCCGAAATCCAGAAGGCGGCGCCGGATGGCATCGAAGTCAAGCTCGATTTCGACCAGTCTGTCTACGTGCGTGCGGCGATCAAGAATGTTGCCGCGGAGGCCGTGATCGCCTCGCTGCTGGTCTCGTTGATGGTATTGTTATTCCTCGGATCGTGGCGCAATACCATCGTCGTGATCACTTCGATACCGTGCGCGATGGCGGCCGGTATTCTCGGGCTCTACTTTACCGGCAATACCATCAATCTGATGACGCTGGCCGGGCTGTCGCTCGCCACCGGTATTCTCGTCGATGACGCGACCGTGGCCGTGGAGAACATCCACCGTCATCGGGCGATGGGGCAGCCGCTCACGGTAGCCATCCTGGAAGGGTCCCGCGAAGTCGCTGTGCCGCGCACCATGGCTACGCTGGCAATCTGCATCGTGTTCATTCCGGTGGCCTTCCTGTACGGCGTATCCAAGTTCCTGTTCGTGCCGCTTGCCTTGTCGGTGGTATTCGCCCTGCTCGCCTCCTACGTTCTGTCCTTCACGCTGGTGCCGATGCTGTCGCGCCAGTTGCTGGCTGGCGAACACCACGATGACGGCACCGGAACGGACATCGGCGCGCGCCTCAATCGCGTACGCGAAAATGCACTCGAATGGTTGCAGAACACCTACGCTGCGGTGCTGACCGTGGTGATGCGCCATCGCCCGTTTGTGCTGGTCTGCCTGTTCCTGATGGGCGGCGTCAGCGTCTTCCTCGGCCGGGTCGTGGGCACGGATTTCTTCCCGACGGCCGACGTCGGCATCCTTAAGCTGCATTTCCGCGCGCCCATGGGCACTCGCATCGAGGAGACCGAGACGCTGGTTCTCGCC
Source organism: Betaproteobacteria bacterium (assembly GCA_039931685.1). Classification (GTDB taxonomy): domain Bacteria; phylum Pseudomonadota; class Gammaproteobacteria; order Burkholderiales; family JACQAP01; genus JACQAP01. The sequence continues at coordinate 46,956 of JBDTRK010000001.1, forward strand.
GTGCAGGACGAAATTCGCAAGATCATTCCCGCCGCGGAAATCTCGACCATCAACGACATGCTCGGAGTGCCGCTGTTCTTCAACCTTGCTTTCGTGCCCACCGACAATATCAGCGGAATGGACGCCGACATCCTGATTTCGCTGAAGCATCCGCATCAGCCATCGGCATTCTGGATGCGCGAGCTGAGGGCAAAGCTGCCGTCAAAGTTTCCTGGATCCACCATGTATTTTCAGAATGCCGATATCGTCACCCAGGTGCTGAATTTCGGACTGCCGGCGCCGATCGACGTGCAAATTCAAGACCAGAACTTCGAGCGCGCGCAAGGTTACGCCGCGCGGGTGCGCAAAATCATCGAGGAGACGCCGGGCGCGGTCGATGTACGGCAGATGCAGGTGCTGAATTATCCTGCGTTGCGCGTCGAGGTTGACCGCGTGCGGGCAGCGCGCCTCGGGCTCACGCAACGCGACGTGGCGAACAACGTGCTGACGACGCTGTCGTCAAGTGCAATTGTCAACCCTTCGTATTTCCTGAATCCGAACGGCGTGAACTATACGGTCGCGGTGCAGACCCCGATCGAGCGCATGACCTCGGTGGACGATCTAATGGCGACGCCGATAACCACCGGCACCGCGCCAGTCCTCGAAACGGCCGCCGCCGCCCGCCTCGATGCCGCGCCCGGCGCACCGGTAACCCGGCTATCCAGTATCGCCAGCATCAAACCGGAGACCAGCTACCAATCGGTGTCGCATTACACCGTCCAGCGTGTGCTCGACATTGCCGCCAATATTGACGGCCGCGATCGGGGTGGCCTCGGACATCAAGCGCAAGATCGACGCGATGACGGCGGAAAAGGATTTTCCGCCGACGGCGAAGATCATCATCCGCGGGCAGTATCAGGTCATGAACTCGTCTTTCGTAAGCCTGATTGGCGGGCTGCTGCTGGCAATAGTGCTGGTCTATGCGCTGCTGGTAGTGCTTTTCCAGTCCTGGATCGATCCGTTCATTATCATGATGGCGGTGCCGGGCGCGCTGATCGGCATACTTTGGATGCTCGCCTTGAGCGGGACGACGATCAACGTCATGTCGCTGATGGGCGCGATCATGGCGGTGGGCATAGGCGTGTCCAATTCGATCCTGATCGTGAGCTTTGCAAACGAATTGCGGGCCGAGAAAAACCTGGGCGTGATCGAGGCGGCGATCGAAGCAGGCCGGACGCGGCTGCGTCCGGTGCTAATGACCGCGCTGGCGATGATCATCGGCATGGTGCCGATGGCGCTGGGGCTGGGAGAGGCCGGCGAGCAGAACGCCCCCCTTGGACGGGCCGTGATCGGCGGGTTGGCGATGGCGACGATCGTCACGTTGTTCGTCGTGCCGGTGATCTATACATTTGTCAGAAAGAGCATGCCGATCCTGCACGAACTCGACGCGCGATTCGAGGCCGAGTCGCAGGGCCGCCAGGTCTGAGGAGTAATTCAAATGACTTTGATGCAGCGCCGCCGCGATTCATTTCTGATCTTCTACGTTGTCGCTTTTGTAATGGTGGTGGTTGCGAGCGCCGCAGTGTGGTGGTTCTGGCAGGACAAGAAGAATCATCTCGCAGACGAGGCGAGGATACGCGCGACGCAGTTAGAAGCCGGACCCACGGTCGTCACCGGCCAGTCCGCACGCGGATCGGCTGCACGCAAGATCAGCCTGACGGGCGAACTGCGGTCCTGGAAAGCCACCACGCTATATTCGAAAGTCGGGGGCTATCTGTCCAGGATCACGGTCGACGTCGGTGACCGAGTGCATGCAGGACAGCTTATTGCGCAGGTGCAGGCGCCGGAACTCGAGGCGGAATACAAGAGCACGGTGTCGGAAATGGAAAACCGCGAGCGTCAGGCTCAGCGCACGCGCGATCTGGCTGGCAAGGGATTCTTCTCCCAGCAGGCCCTCGACAACGCGGATACCGACGTTCGCACTGCCCGCGGCCGGGTGGATACGCTGCGCTCGCAAATGGCTTACCGCAGCCTTTACGCCCCATTTGCCGGGGTTGTGACGCGGCGGTTCGTGGATCCGGGTGCGCTAATTACCAATGCCGTCAACAACCAGACTTCGTCTCAGGCGGTCGTTACCGTGTCGGACCCGTCGAAACTGCGCGTGAGCACCTACGTCGAACAAGTCGATGCGCATTTCATTCAGCCCGGGCTCGAGGCAGAAATCATCGATACGGCCAATCCAACGCGACACATCAAGGCCAAGGTGAGCCGCGTAGCCGGCGAACTCGATGCGAAGACGCGCACGCTGCTGACCGAAGTTGATTTCGATAATCGGGCGGGAGTCTTCATTCCGGGCTCGTTCGTCAATGTCGTGTTACTGGTGCCTCAGACCAGCTATATCGAAGTGCCTGCCTCCGCCCTTGTGGTACGGGAGCGCAAGAATTTCGTCGCAGTGCTCGAAGCCGACAGCCATATCAGGCTCACGCCCGTCGAGGTCGTTGGCACCGACGGCGCTTCGGTGAAAATTGCGAGTGGGCTGGGCGAGGGCGTCCGAGTCGTGCTGAGCCTGCCGAACACGGTGCCCGATGGCGCCAAGGTCAATCCGGCTAGCCCGCCCGCCGCAGCGCAGCCCGCCGCCAAGGCGGCCGCCCCGGCAGCAAATTCGCAGCAACCTAAATAACGGCGCCTTATAATTCCCCTGCCCCCGCTCGCCCTAGGGGTCGACGCATCCAAAATCCTTCGGGTCAGGCGATTGCAATGATGATGAATTATCGCGGCATTCACGACATGGGTGGCTTGTCGGCAGGCAAGGTCGAAGCCACCGAGCATGACTACGCGTTGTGGGAAAAGCGCGTGGACGCACTGATGGTGTTGCTAGCGAAGAAGGGGCATCTGACCGTGGATGAACTGCGCCGGAACATCGAAACACTCGGCGCGGAGGCCTACGACGCGATGAGTTACTACGAACGCTGGATCTACGCGATCACCCAGACCCTCATCCAGCGTGGCGTCATCACCATTGACGAGCTCGGTACGGGAATCGCGCAAGCCCGGATCCATGGCGAAAGCTAACTCCACCGCTGCCAGATTCGCCGCTGGCGACCGTGTCGCCGTCCGGGACATCTATCCGCTCGGCCATGTTCGCACACCTTATTACATTCGAGGAATGCGCGGCATCGTCGAACGGCTGTGCGGCTTGTACGGCAATCCCGAGGAGCTCGCTTACGCGCGCCCGGGCGTGCCGAAGCAGCCGCTGTATCGCGTGCGTTTCCTGCAGCGCGACGTCTGGCCTGCCTATCGCGGCGGTGCCGACGATACCGTGGATGTCGAAATCTACCAGCACTGGCTGGAAACGGACTCCTGACCATGCCGCACGACCACGATCATCCTCACGACCACTCCGATTCCCGAGGCGGCGCCGCGGCACACAAGCATCCGCCTTTGCGCCCGGACCAGGACGATACCATCACCTACTGGCGTGCCATGGAGATTGCGGTGCGCGGGCTGCTGATCGACAAGGGCATTGTGACGGCGGACGAAATCCGTCGCGCGGTCGAAGATATGGATGGTCGAACGCCCTTGCAGGGCGCGCGCATTGTCGCCAAGGCCTGGACCGATCCGCAGTTTCGCCAGTTGCTGCTGTCCGATGGCAATGCCGCATGCCAGTCGTTGGGCATTGACGAGGGCGTCTACAAGCTGGTGGTCGTGGAGAACACGGACGCAGTACACAACGTTATCGTCTGCACGCTGTGCTCCTGTTACCCGCGTTGGTTGCTCGGCTTGCCCCCCGATTGGTATAAGAGCCGAAACTATCGTTCGCGCGTGATCAACGAACCGCGCGACGTGCTCAGGGAGTTCGGTACCGAAATCGCGAACGGCACGGTGGTGCGGGTGCACGACTCTACGGCCGACATGCGCTATCTGGTTTTGCCCAAGCGCCCGCCGGGCACCGAGGGATGGTCCGAGGACAAGCTTGCAGCGCTGGTCACGCGCGACTCCATGATAGGCGTGGCGTTCGCCGGGCAGCCTTGAGCGCCCCCGCGGGCACGGTGACGCTTTGCGCTTTGTCGCGTTCGCATTGAATCAATCACGATAGTCACTGCGGTGAAATCGCCTCGTCTCGAAACGATCAGGAACATCGCCTTGCGCCAGCCGCGGCGTTTTCAGCCGCCGGCGAAGGGCGAAGTGCTCGTCAACGGCGATCGCCGTTATTTCATCGGCGATGCGATCGGGCAAGGCGGTTTCGGCATGGTGTACGACTGCATCGATGACTGGGGCAATCCGCTGGTTGCCAAAATACTCATTCCCCATGAGCAGTCCTACCGCGAAGTGCGCCGAGTCTGGCAGGAGGAACTGCGCAAGTTGCTGGTCATGCGGCATCCGAACATCACGTTTGTCTATGATGCCTTCGAATACAACGATACCTTCTATCTCATCATCGAGCGCTGCAGCTTTCCGTTGTCGCAACTGATCACCCGTCTCGGGTTGGATGCGGACCGTTGGATCCCGTACGTTGCCCGCGATGTACTTCAGGCGCTCGACTACATCCACGCGGCCGGTTACGTGCACAAGGATCTGCATCCCGGCAACGTATTTGTCACGGAACAGCGCCGCAAGCACAGATTGCTCAAGGAACCGGTGTGGTCGTTCAAGGTTGGCGATCTCGGGCTGACGCGGCTCGAGTCCGATATCCGGGTGTTCCAGACCTTGCTTGCCGACTGGATGCGGCCACCGGAAGCATTCGATCCGGAGAAATTTGGCGCCGTCGGACGCCACGTGGATATCTATCAGACCGGCTTGCTGCTGCTGGCGCTGATGCTGAGGGAAATTCCCTATTTCACACGCGAGGAAATTCTCGGTGGAATTCCCCAGGCGCTGGCCGCCAAGCATGATTCCCGATTTGGTCCAGTCATTGCGAAAGCCCTGCGGCGCCACGTCGAATGGCGCACGCAGACCGCACTTGAATTCTGGCGGGAACTGTCGGCAGTGGCCGCGGGCGACGCCTGAGGTCGTGCAATGCTGGGCGCCAGGCCGACGCCGGCGGCAGTCAGTCGCGCCGTTTCAGGACTGCAGCGATCACGGCCGCGACGATCAGCAACGCGAAACAGATCAGCGACCATTCGGCGATCGACAGGCCAAGGAAACGCCACGGCACTTTGGTGCAATCGCCGGTGCCGCGGAAGATCATTGGCAGTGCTTCGGTCAGCGGAAAGGATTCAAGCATGAAACCGACGTCCGCACCGCAATCGAATATCTTCGGCGGGAAATGCTCGAGATAGACATGCCGCATCGCCACGCCGCCGCCGGTGGCGGCCGTGATGGCCAATAAACCGCTGTAAATCCGGCGCCCCACAAGAGCGGGGTTGTGGATGGCGGCGACGAGCGCGATTACGCCGACGACAATGAAAGCGTAGCGCTGCAGGATGCACATTGGACAAGGCTCCAGGCCGAGCGAGTGCTGCAGGTACAACGCGAATCCAATCAACCCTGCGCAGCCCAGGAAGATCGCCAGGTAAATCAGCCGTGAACTGTATTTCGTCATATTTTCTCCAATGCCTGTTCGAGGTCGGCGATCAGGTCTTGCGCGTCCTCGACGCCTACGGAGAGTCTCACCAGGTTGTCGGTGATGCCAAGGCGGGCGCGCAATTCCACCGGCAGGGAGCCGTGGCTCATGGTGACAGGATGCCCGATCAGGCTCTCCACCCCGCCCAGGCTTTCCGCGAGCGTGAAGACCTGGCAGCTCTCCAGCGATCGGCGCACGCCCTCCATGTCGGTTTTCAGATAGACCGACACCATCGCGCCAAAACCATTCATCTGCTTTGCTGCCAACAGATGCTGGGGATGGCTCGGCAGTCCGGGATAAATTACCTTCTCCACCTTGGGATGCGTCCTCAACCAGGTCGCCAGATGCATGGCATTGCCGCAGTGCTGTTTCATGCGTAGCGGCAGCGTCTTCACGCCGCGCAGCGCCAGAAAACTGGAGAAGGGATCCATGATCGAGCCGATCGCGTTTTGCATGTATTCGAGCTTTTCCGCAATATCGGCGCGATCGCGGACGATGACGGCGCCACCGATCATATCGGAGTGGCCGTTGATGTACTTGGTCACCGAATGCAACACGATGTCGATGCCCAGATCGAGTGGTCGTTGCACGTAAGGAGACGCGAAAGTGTTATCCACCACCGTGAGAATTCCGCGCGCCTTGCCTATTTTTGCAACTTGCTCGAGGTCGGTGATCTTGAGCAGGGGATTCGACGGCGTCTCCACCCAGATCATTTTCGTGTCGGGCCGGATCACTTCTTCCAACGAGCCGGCGATGTTCGGATCGGCGTAACTCGTCTTCAGGTCCATCGAACGCTTGCGCACCTTTTCGAACAGGCGCCATGAACCGCCGTACAGGTCATCCGCCGCGACGATGTGGCTGCCCGCATCGAGCAGTTCCAGCACGGTACTGCTGGCGGCGAGCCCGGAGGCAAATGCGAATCCTCTCGTACCGCTTTCGAGGTCGGCGACGCAGCGCTCGAATGCATGCCGGGTCGGGTTCTGCGAGCGGGCATACTCGTAACCGGTATGCACGCCAGGCGAATGCTGTTTAAAAGTGGAGGTGGCAAAAATCGGCGTCATCACCGCGCCAGTTGTCGGGTCAGGGGACTGTCCGGCATGAATGCAACGGGTGGCGAAACCTTGCTTGTTCTGTTTTTTGTCTTTCATCAGGAATCCGGTTCAGGGCGCGCGATTGCGCAAGTGGTTCAGGACGTCCATGCGTGTTATTAAGCCATAGAACTTGCTGTTGTCGACGACGATGGCTACGTGCCCCTTGTTGAACGCTTCCAGCAGCTTCGGCAACGGCGTTTTCAGCCCCACGGTGTCGATGCGCTGAGTCATCGCGGAGCGCACCGGATCGCTAAAGCGCATCGGATCGTCCTGCGCAGCCGTAAGCAGATCCCATTCGTCGAGGATGCCGACCACCTTGCCATCGTCGATGACCGGAAGCTGAGAGATGTCGTAAAGCTTCATGCGCGCATACGCCGTCATCAGCTTGTCTTCCGGCGCAATCGTTATGGTGGCGCGCTCGTCATGGCGACGGGTGATCAGGTCGCGTAAATCGCCGAAGTGCTCACGCTCGATCAGGCCGTGATCGATCAACCAGTAGTCGTTGAAGATTTTCGAAAGATACTTGTTGCCACTGTCGCACACGAAAGTCACCACGCGTTTCGGTGCTTTCTGCTCGCGGCAGTAGCGCAGTGCGGCGCCGATCAGAGTGCCCGACGACGAGCCGGCGAGGATGGCCTCCCTGGTCAACAGTTCTCGCACTGTCGCGCAGGCTTCGGCGTCGCTGACCGAGTAGGCTTTCCTGACGCGCGAGAAATCGGCGATTGGCGGAATGAAATCCTCGCCTATGCCCTCCACCAGCCAGCTACCTGCCGCGCCGTACTTGCCGGTATGGACATAGTCGGCAAGCACCGAACCGACCGGATCGGCCAGCACCATTTCCGTGTGCGGTGACACCTTTGCAAAATAACGGGACAGCCCGGTCATGGTGCCCGATGACCCTACCCCGAATACCACTGCGTCGACATCGTGGTCCATTTGCGCCCAGATCTCCGGGCCCGTGGTGATCTCATGAGCCAGCGGGTTGGCGGCGTTGCCGAACTGGTTGACGAAGAATGCGCCGCTTTCCTTCGCCATGCGCTCGGCCATGTCCTGGTAGTACTCCGGATGGCCCTTGCCCACATCGGAACGGGTGAGCACGACCTGCGCGCCCATCGCCTTCAGATGGAAAATTTTTTCCCGGCTCATTTTGTCGGGAACGATCAGGATCAACTTGTACCCCTTCAGCGCGGCGACCAATGCCAAGCCCAATCCAGTATTGCCCGCGGTGGCCTCGATGATCGTTCCGCCGGGCTTGAGCTGTCCGTCCTTTTCCGCCGCCTCGATCATGGAGCGGCCAATGCGGTCCTTGATGGAACCGCCCGGGTTCTGGCTTTCCATTTTCAGGAACAGCCGGCACGCGCCTGCATCCATGCGGGTGACCTCGACCAGCGGCGTATTCCCTATCAGGTCGAGCAATTGTTGCGCGGCCACCGCGATTTCTCCTTAGGATTGAATTGTGTAGCAGGGGTCGGACATCCGCTGCCGGCGCTTGTTCGGGAAGCGTCGCGTAAAGAGCCGCGGGCAAGTTTACCCCGGCACGACGAATCGGTGCATCGGGGCAGTGTTCACGCTCGACCATAGCCTGTCTGAATCCTTCCAAATGCACTCATCCAGCACCACAGCCCTGTCTCAAACGGGCATACCGGATTTTCCGTGGCAAAGACCGGAGCCGTGTGCGGGTAAAGGTCTCGCGGCACCGCGTCTCCGGAGGATGCCAATGACCGCAAAAAGGCCCATAATAATAACGATTCCCATTAACCTTGGTTTGTTTGCGCGCGTATGCCTCTGAATACTTTTCCCGAACCGATTGCAATTGCCGACGAGTGTTTTGCGCTGAGCCGGGCCGGCGTCGGTCAGGTTGTCACGATTCGCGAGTTGCGCACCGGCGTTTGCGCGCCAGAGGGTGGAGATATCGGATTGCGCCTGCTCGAACTCGGCTTCGTCGAGGGTGAATCGCTGCGCGTGATCGCAGCCGGATTCCCGGACGGCGAGCCCATTGCAGTTCGCATCGGCAGCACGACCTTCGCATTGCGGCGCTTCGAAGCCGATCACGTGCTGGTAACGGCGGCGCCGCAGCCAGACGCGAAGCCATGACGCTTGCTCAATCTGCGTTGCGCATCGCATTGCTCGGCAATCCGAATTGCGGAAAGACTGCGTTGTTCAATCTGCTGACCGGCAGCCGGCAAAAGGTGGCGAACTACGCGGGGGTGACGGTCGAGCGCAAGGAAGGACTGTTCGAAACCCCGGACGGACAACGCATTCGCGTTCTCGATTTGCCGGGGGCATACAGCCTGAATGCGCTGAGCCTCGATGAAACGATAACGCGCGACGTCGTGCTCGGTGCGATGACAGATGAATTGCGTCCAGACTTGCTCGTATGCGTCACCGACGCGACCAATCTGCGCCTCAACCTGCGACTGGTCGTCGAGGCAAAGCGGCTGGGCTTGCCAATGCTGCTGGCCCTGAACATGACCGACGTGGCGAAGCATCGTGGTGTGCAGATCGACGTGGCTGCACTCGAGCGCGAGCTCGGCATCCCCGTTGTCCAGACGGTGGCGGTACGCCGCGGCGGCGCTGACGAGTTGATCCGGGCGATCCAGGGCCACATGTCGGATCGCCCCGTCGCGCCCGGCCTATGGAAGGCGCCTGACGTCGCGGACGTCGCAACAACCCAGCGCGAAGTGCGCCGCATACTTTGCGTCGCCGTGCGAGAACCGACGGACGAATTGCACGCGGACGATGCGATCGACCGGTTTGTGCTGCATCCAGTCTGGGGTTACGTCGTCCTGGTGCTGACCTTGTTCCTGATGTTTCAGGCCGTATTCAGCTGGGCACAGTGGCCGATGGACGCGATCAAATCGACCGTTGAAGCAACCGGCACTATGCTCAGAACGTGGCTGCCTGAAGGCATCCTGCAAAGCTTGCTCGTCGATGGTGTGGTCGCCGGAGCCGGCAGCGTGCTGGTATTCCTGCCGCAAATCCTGATTTTGTTCCTGTTCATTCTGGCGCTGGAGGATTCGGGCTACTTGCCTCGCGCCGCCTTCATGCTCGACCGGCTGATGGGCAGCGTCGGGCTGTCAGGCCGTTCCTTCATTCCGCTGCTGTCGAGTTTCGCGTGTGCGGTTCCCGGCATCATGGCAACGCGTAGCATCGCCAATTGGCGTGACCGACTCACGACGATCATGATTGCCCCGCTTACCACCTGCTCGGCGCGTCTGCCGGTCTACGCACTGATCATCGGTGCCTTCATTCCGCAAAAAACCGTGCTCGGATTTCTCAATCTGCAGGGCGTGGTGCTTTTCGTTTTGTATGTCGCCGGAATCGTGAGCGCGATGGCGGTCGCCTGGGTCATGAAGGTGGCCGCCGGGCGCAAAATGTTGCATCCGCTGATGATGGAATTGCCGTCGTACCGTTGGCCCAATTTGAGAAACCTGACGATCGGACTCGTAGAGCGCGCGAAAATTTTTCTCACTCGCGTCGGCACTATCATCCTCTCGTTGACGATCCTGCTCTGGTTCCTGTCCTCTTTTCCGGCGCCGCCTGCCGATGCGGTGGGGCCGGCAATCCAGTACAGCCTGGCCGGGATCATTGGGCGGGGCCTCGAAACCGTCTTGGCGCCGATTGGCTTCAACTGGCAGATTTCCATTGCGCTGATACCCGGCCTGGCGGCGCGCGAGGTCGCCGTCGGTGCGCTGGGAACGGTGTACGCCCTGTCGGCAACCGGCGAAAACGTCGCCGCGCAGCTCACGCCGATGATCGCGCAGAGCTGGTCGCCGGCCACCGCATTTTCCCTGCTTGCCTGGTACGTCTTCGCGCCGCAATGCATTTCAACGCTGTCTATCGTGCGGCGTGAAACCAATTCCATGCGCTATCCGGTGATTATGGCAGGCTATCTGTTCGCGCTCGCCTACCTGGCGTCTTTCATCACCTATCGCGTCGCTCTCGCACTCGGTGGAGGCTGACTCATGCAGAACCTGATCGCTTATTGCATCGTCGCCATCGCAATCGCTTATGTGGGCTGGCAGTTCATGCCTCAATCCACGCGCCGCTGGCTGCTCGTCCGCCTGATCGCATTGCTGCCGGTTTCGTACCGCGCCCGGTTTGCGAGCCTTCAGTCAGCCAGCCAAAACGTGGGCTGCAACACTTGCAAGGGATGTTCGGACGCGCCGACTGCCGCGCGCACAGTCCACATGCGCCGGCGCTAAGTCCGGGATTTTCGGGAGGACTGGCTGGCGCCTGAAAGGGGCCGGATCTAGGAGGCGATCGATACCTCGCCGCGATCAATGGAGTAGATCACGTCGAGCAAGTCCTGCGAGTGCGAAAGGTCTGATTCCGTCAGCACAATCGAAAGACCCCGTTGCTTGAGTCCGGCGATGACGTCAGCGAGTCGTTTGGCCAGTACCGGCGCCACGCCTTCAAACGGCTCATCGAGCAGCAGGAGTTTGGTGCCGCACATCAGCGCGCGCGCCAGAGCCACCAGTTTTTGCTGACCTCCGGAAAGCTGCAAGGCCTTGCGATCGGAGAACGCCTCGACCTCCGGAATCATTTTGTAGACATCCGCGAGCCGTGCGCGGGTATCGGCCATGCCAGCCGACCAGGCAGGGATCAGCACGTTTTCCTCGACACTGAGCGAAGGCACAAGGCGGCGGTCCTCGGGCATGTAGCCGATGCCGTTGCGCGCTCGCTCGTGGACCGGAGTGGTGCCAAGTGGCGAGCCGTCGAAGCTGATGCTTCCCTGGCGCGATGGCAGGATGCCCATTACCGAACGCATCAACGTCGTCTTGCCGGCGCCATTACGGCCGATCAGGCCGACGAATTTCCCGGTTGGTACATCCATGCTCACGCCGCGCAGGACACTCACCGACGCGATCGAGACATTGAGCCCCTCAATGCGCAGCATGTTGTTCTCCGGCTACGGGTTGTCGAGCCTCCCCTGTCACGTACTTGCGCACCTCGATGTCGTTCAGCACCACGGCCGGCAGGCCGTCGGCAATGATGCGGCCTTCGTAGAAGGCGAGCACGCGCTGGGTATAGCGGTTGACGATTTCCATGTCGTGTTCGACGAACAACACGGTCACTTTCTGTGCGCGCACCGCTTCCATTACCATGTCCATCAGTATGAATTTCTCATCGGCCGAAACTCCGGAAGTTGGTTCGTCCAGAAGCAGAATTTTCGGCTTCACCGCCATTGCCATCGCGATGTCGAGCAATTTTCGGATGCCCTCGGGCAGAACGCCCGCCAACTTGTCGCGGTAGTCGGTCAGTTTGAACCGTTCCAGCATGCCGTCGACCGCTTCGCCGGGTGTGCCGATGTGGTGACTGACGGTCGACCAGTTTTTGCCACCGGACACGACGATGCCGATTCCGACCAGCAGATTCTCGTAAACCGAAAGCGAATTGAAAAGTTGTGGAATCTGGAACGAGCGGCAGATGCCCAGACGCGTGATCTGGCGCGGGTTCAACGCCGTGATGTCGCGGCCGCCGAATTCGATGGTGCCGGAACTGGGCTTCAGGTAACCGGTAACCATGTTGATGAAAGTGGTCTTGCCGGCGCCGTTGCTGCCGATCAGTCCGATGACGGCATCCTGCTCGACTGCGACATTGATGTCGCTCGCGGCCGTGACCGCACCGAAACTCTTGTTCAATCCCTTGGCCTGGAGAACGATCGTCATGTCAGGCCGCCTTGCGCTTGCGGGTGAATAACGACCACAACCCGCCCGGCAGGAACATGATCACCACCAGCATGGTGATGCCCAGGGCCATCTGCCAGGTGTTCGGTGAATATTCGTAGGCGAAGCTGCGGATGGTTTCAAATATGAATGCGCCGAGCATGGGCGCCAGCACGCTGCCGGTTCCGGACAGAATGCCGACGAATACAAACTCGCCGGAAGTTGTCCAGTACGCCATCTCGGGATCGATGTGGCCGACTGCGATCGCGGCAAGGGCGCCGCCGACACCCGCGAATACCGCCGAGATAATGTAGTTCACATGGATGACGTTGCGCACCGACGCACCCATGTACTCGACACGCAATTCGTTATCCCGGATTGCCTCGGCGAGCCGGCCCATGTGCGAGTTCAGGTAACGATGCATGAACACACCGGCGGCGAAGGCGCTTGTCACAGTCAGTGCGTAACGTACATAGCGTTCAACAGAAGTGCCCGCTACTGTAATGCCTGCGATATTGCTTGCCGTGATATTGAAACCGTCGCTGGATCCCAGCGAAGAGCTCTTGACCAGAAGGCCATACAGGATCATTGAAAAGGCGAGCGACAGCATGGCGAAAAAGATGTCGCGATACTTGCGCAGCAGAAATCCGAGCGCGCCGGAAACCAGTGCGGTGGCAATCACCGCCGCAACAAGCATTACAGCCATGTCCGAGATCTTGAAGACCTGGTCGAGCGTTCCCGCGGCGTAGGCGCCGAGGCAGTAATACAGGCCGTGACCGAAGGATACGACGCCGGTGCGCATCAACAGCATCATGCCCAGTACGACGATGCCGTAGCACAGGGATACGTTGATCAGGAACATCCCCCAGCGCGGCAAGAACGGACCGGCGACAAGGAGGATGACCAATGACGCAACGAGAATGGGGAGTGTCGGATCGCGTTTCATATCTTGCGTGCTTCCTGTACGCTGAACAGGCCTTTGGGACGCACGATCAACACGAAGGCCATGACAAGGTAAATGCTGAACAGGTCAAGTTCAGGACGGTAGTGAACAGCGGCTGCGCGAACGATGCCGACCAGCAGGGCGGCGAGTGCGGCACCCGGCAGGCTGCCCAGTCCGCCAATGACCACGACGGCGAAGGCGAGCACGATGGTCTCGGCGCCGATGCCGGGCTGCACCGAAATCATCGGCGCCGTCAGCGCTCCGCCGAGTGCACCGAGCATTGCGCCGACGGTGAAAGTGATGAAATAGACGCGCCCGACGTTAATGCCCATTGCGCCCGACATTTCCCGGTCATGAATCACCGCCAGCAACATCTTTCCTTGTCGGGTCTTGGTCAATACCCAGGCGAGTACCACGCCAATGATTACCGCCGCGCCAAACAGGACAAGGTTGTAGTTCGGGTAAGTCAGGTCGCCGATAACGAAACTGCCAAGCAGGCCGTAGGGTTGTGAAATGAAATAGGGGTCGACCCCCCATACCAGCTTGACGAAGTCTTCAAGGATCAGGAATACCGCATAGGTCACGAGCACGAGCACGATCTCGTCCTTGCCATACATGAAACGCAACAGCCCGCGCTCAATCACCGGGCCCGCGATCAGGCCAACCAGGATTGCCGCGAACAGCATGACCGCGTAGCTGCCCATGGGGGGATAACCCTGTTTGATCCAAAAGCCCGCCAGAGACGCGGCGCTGTATGCGCCAAGGGCATACAGGCTGCCGTGGGCGATGTTCAGGATCTTCATCACGCCATAGATCAGCGTGAGGCCGACGGCGATGATGAACAGCCAGGACGAATAAATCAGTCCGTCAATCAGGACGGCGAGGAGTTGGGCCATGATTCTGCGTTGCGGGGTGCTACCACTTGCCGGGTTTCATGCCGGCCTTGATCCAGTCAATGCTTTTCACGCCTTCGGGGGGCTGCACGCGCTCGACCGAATAGTATTTGACGTTGCCGACGGTGATCTGGCCGTTGACCGTGCGCGTCGCGCCGTAGGCGGTGCCCGTTACGGCCTGATGGCCCTTGCCCAGCTTCATCATGACCTTGCCGCTCGGCGAGTCGAATGTTTCGTATTCGAAGGCCTTGATGATCTCCTCGGTTCCCGACGCGCCTTTTGCCTTGGCTTTTTCATAGGCGCTCTTCAGGCCGAGAAATGCCTGGGCGACGCTGTACGCCGGGTAGTTCGGATAATTCTCCGCGCGCTCCTTGTAGATTTGCCGCAACCAGTCGTTCAAGGCGCTTTTCTGGGCATAGACACCGCTCGGGCCACGCGCGCCGATGATGGTGCCGTCGGGGATGCTGCCGGTCAGCCTGTGCAGATAAGGTTCGCCCGCCACCAGGATGAGCTGACTGCGGGTAAACAGATTGCGCGGTGTGGCCTGAAGCATGAAGGCTTCCAGGTCGCCCCCCCACAAACTGGAGTGAATCACATCGGAATTGCTTTGCAGCAGCACTGAGATTTCGGGGCCATATTGACCGGCGCCGAATTTCGGCATTTGCGATGTGGTAACGACAGCTTCGGGTTTGAGCGTTTCCATTACGGCGGTGAAGTCAGCCCACGAGTCCTGGCCGTATGCGTAATTCTGGTTGATGCCGCCGTAGCTTTTCAGGCCGGGCCGGCTTTCCAACAGATACATTGCGCCGGCCACGGCGTCCATGGTGGCATGCGGCCGGGTACGAAACACGTACTTGTAGCTCGCATCTTCGAATACGCGCGGCGTGCCGCAATCGAACAGGACGGTTATTTTCTGGAGTTCCTCGGCCACCGGCGCAACCGCCAGGCAATCGCCGCTGCCGATATAGCCAATGACGAAATCGACTTCCTGGCGCTGCACCAGATTGCGCAATTCCGCGACCTGCTTGGTGGCGCCGCCGGCCTCGTCGATTATCACCAGTTCCAGCGGGGTCCCGCCAAATCCCTTGGTCGCGTACGGGGCCGGGACCTTGCCGGCGTTGAGCGAATCCACGATCGCCTCTGCGGCGATTTTAGCGGGGACGCCGAATGGCCCGGCAGCCGGACCCGAAAGAAAAGTCACCAGACCGATGCGGATCGGTTTGTCCTGCGCATGGCCGTTTGCCGAAACCAGAGCCGTCGCAATCAGCGCTGCCCCGGAAAGCAGAATCTTCGAAATCCGTCTGTTCATAATCCCCCCCACTGGTGCTTGTTATTCTTCACAAAACGATCCGGCGAATATTGTGCCTCGACAAATTATTCCATTTCGTTCGGAATCTATCAGGTTTTGGCCCCGCGCAGCAACGCATCAACGGACGGACGTCGCGCCGGGCGGGATGCAGCGCCTGCCTTTGCAGGCCGGACGCTAGCGTCCGGCCAGATACAGACGCGCTCGGGCGATGGCGGCCCGCACCTGTTTTGGTGCCGTGCCGCCGATATGATCGCGCGCGGCCAACGACCCTTCGAGCGTCAGTTTTTCGATCACGTCTGCATCCACAAGGCTGGAGAACAACTTCAATTCGTCAAGACCCAGTTGCGCGAGATCGACGCCTTTGTCTGCGGCGCACCGCACGGCGCGTGCAACGACCTCGTGGGCCTCGCGGAATGGCACGCCCTTCTTTACCAGATAATCGGCCAGGTCCGTCGCTGTGGCGTAGCCTTCCATGGCGGCACGGCGCATCGCCTGTTTATCCACGGTGATGCCGCCCACCATGTCGGCATAAATG
Organism: Betaproteobacteria bacterium; assembly: GCA_039931685.1. GTDB lineage: Bacteria > Pseudomonadota > Gammaproteobacteria > Burkholderiales > JACQAP01 > JACQAP01. Next base: position 62,938 of record JBDTRK010000001.1, read on the forward strand.
CGCAAAGTTGTGCTTATTGTGTCCACCGTGTCGAACAGCGGTTCCTTGTCTTCCTGATTGTCCTTGTTGTAGGCGAGCGGCTGCCCTTTCATGAGCGTGAGCAGTCCGACCAGATGACCGTTGACGCGCCCGGTCTTGCCGCGCACGAGTTCGGGAACGTCCGGATTTTTCTTCTGCGGCATCATCGACGAACCGGTGCAGAACCGGTCGGCGAGCCGGATGAATCCGAAGCGCGGGTTCATCCACAGTATCAATTCTTCGGAAAGCCGCGAAAGGTGTGTCATGACAAGCGCAGCGCAGGCACAAAATTCGATCGCGAAATCGCGATCGGACACCGCATCGAGAGAGTTTTCGCACACGCCGTCGAAGCCAAGTTCCCTTGCGACGCGCTCGCGATCGATGGCAAACGTGGTTCCGGCGAGCGCGCCTGCCCCAAGCGGAAGCCGGTTCATTCTCTTGCGGCAATCGGCATAACGCGATGCGTCACGCGCGAGCATCTCGAAATAAGCCATCAGGTGATGCGCGAAACTGACTGGCTGCGCAACCTGCAGGTGAGTGAAGCCGGGCATCAGCGTGTCGACATGCTGTTCCGCCAGTTCCACCAACCGGCCCTGGAGCGCAGCAATCAGCTGGAGTGTCTCATCGATCGCGGCGCGCAGATAAAGCCGTATATCGGTAGCGACCTGGTCGTTGCGCGAGCGTCCGGTATGCAGGCGCTTGCCGGCATCGCCGACCAGGTCGGTCAGGCGCTTCTCGATGTTCAGGTGCACATCTTCGAGGTCGATCGACCAGGCGAATTTTCCCTGGCGGATTTCGTCGCGGATGCTCGCCATGCCGCGTTCGATGTCGGCCAGATCGACTTTGGACAGTACACCTGCCGCATGCAGCATGCGCGCGTGCGCAAGTGAGCCCCGGATGTCGAACTCAGCCAGCCGTTGGTCGAAACCGACAGACGCCGTATAGCGTTTGACCAGTTCCGCGACCGGTTCGTCGAATCTGCCTGACCACGTCTTGCCGTCGTCGTTTGCTGGCGGTTGCTGATGTTGCATTGGCAATCTGTCCCGTTCACAATGGAATGCGTTAAACAATTGTTTTGGCGTACGTTTCGGTACCTCCCAAACAGATGACCAGTATAAATCAAAACCCCGCGACGGCCCTGTTGCCGAATTTCCGCAACCTCGGCGTCATGCTGCGTGTGCTGGTCATCGTCATGGCGCTGACCATCATCGGGGCAATGTGGAAGTCATCCGACTGGAGCAGTTTCATGCAGCAATGGATTTCCATCGCCGCTTTGGTGCAGCCGATCGCGATTCTGTCCGTGCTTCTGCTAGGAGCGTCAAACGCGTTGCTGCACAAGCTCGAGTATCGTTTCGCGGTCGCGCTGATCGTTCTGGTGGAAATCGGCGTCACGCTGCTGGTACTACGCTTCGGTGCCTTGATTCTGGAATCCGATGTTGGCGATGCCGGGCGCGATGCCTTCTTCGCTGCCGTAACGACCCTTACATTGGTGGGCTATTTCAACCTGCGCAATCGTGCCCTGTCGCCGGCGTTATCCGAGGCCCGGTTGCAAGCGCTGCAGGCGCGCATCCGCCCGCACTTCCTGTTCAACAGCATAAACGCGGTATTGTCGCTGATACGGGCCGACCCGCGCCGCGCGGAAGCCGCGTTGGAAGACATGGCCGATTTGTTCCGTGTCTTGATGGCCGACAACCGCGACCTTGCGCCGCTCGAGAATGAAGTCGAGCTTTGCCGACAGTATCTCGCACTCGAGCAACTGCGCCTGGGGCAGCGCCTGCGCATCGACTGGCATATCGACAAAATGCCTGCAGACGCGCTGATGCCGCCGCTGGTATTGCAGCCGCTGCTGGAGAACGCGGTCTACCATGGCATCGAGCCGTCCGTCGAACCGGGCATAATCAGCGTCAATATTTATCACGTGCGCGACCAGGTGCACATGGTCTTGCGCAATCCCTACCGCAAGGACGGCAGCCACCACGCCGGAAACAAGATGGCATTGGGCAATATCCGTGAACGACTGGCGCTGCATTTCGACGCGGAAGCCAGCCTGCAGTCGCGTGTCGGCGACAACGAATACGAGGTGCACATCACCATTCCCTACGTGAAGGCTGATCAATGACGGACCATCCGCAGGCGCTCAGAGTCGTCATCGCGGACGACGAAGCGCCGGCACGTAGCCGGATACGTGATCTGCTGGAGGACTGCGCCAGCAGTTTTCCGATCGAGCTCGTCGGGGAAGCGGGGAATGGACGCGAGTTGCTCACGCTGCTCGCGCAGACGCCTGCGGACGTGGTGCTGCTCGATATCCGAATGCCTGAGATGGACGGCCTGGAAGCGGCTCAACATCTGTTGAAACTGGCGGATCCGCCCTCGGTGATCTTTACTACTGCATATGATGACTATGCGCTAAAGGCGTTCGAACTGCATGCGGTGGATTACCTGGTCAAGCCGATCCGGTTGCGTCGGCTTCACGATGCGCTGACGCGGGCGCGCGCGATCACACCGCTGCGACTGGACGTGCTGCAGAGAATCGCGCCGGAGCCGCGCAAGCATCTTTCGGTACAGGAACGGGGTAAGGTCCTGCTGATCCCCGTGCCCGACATCCGCTACCTGCGTGCCGAACTCAAATACGTGACCGTGCGTACGGCTACCCGGGAGCACCTCGTGGAAGAATCGCTATCTCGCCTCGAGCAGGAATTTGCGGATCAGTTCGTGCGCATTCATCGCAGCTGCCTTGTGGCGAAGGCGCACATCGTCGGCTTCGAGAAAGAGGCTGCGGAACCGGGCGAATCGCGCTGGACCGTGATACTGCAGGGGTTGGACGAGAAGCTGCCCGTGAGCCGGCGTCAGCAGCACATCGTCAAGGCGCTCGGCAGACATCTGGCCTGATCAGCATAAGACCAGCTTCACTGTTCAGACCGGAGGGACGATTTTTTATGGACCCGGTCCGCAGCAGGCTGGCCGATAAAGCTGTGGCGAATTTGGCCTATCATTTGCCAAATCTTTATTGAATCTATTGCGACCGGAAAGGAAGGTAAAAGTGGCTGCAAATCTTGGCATCAAGGAAAAGGACCGTGTCAAAGTCGTCGAAGGCCTGTCGAAGCTGCTCGCCGACACGTATACGCTTTATCTGAAAACGCATAATTTCCACTGGAATGTGACCGGTCCGATGTTCCAGACTCTGCATCTGATGTTCCAGACGCAATACACCGAAATGTGGACCAGCATCGATCTGATCGCCGAGCGTATCCGCTCCCTCGATGCGCCGGCACCAGGTACTTATGCGCAGTTTTCGAAGCTGGCGTCCATTCGCGAAACGCTCGGCGTGCCGAAGGCGCAGGACATGATCAGGATATTGCTGGAAGGCCATGAGGCAGTTACCCGCACGGCGCGCAAGGCCTTCCCCGCCGCCGAAAAAGCCGGCGATCAACCCACCATGGACCTTCTCACGCAACGCATGGAAGTACATGAAAAGACCGCGTGGATGCTGCGCAGTCTGCTGGAGAAGTGATTTTTAGCGGACTATCGAGCAGGCGCGTTGAAATGGGGCAAAGCGGATTCACCCTGATCGAGCTCGTGTTGGTGATCGTTATCATCGCGATTCTCAGCGGTGTGGCATCGGCTCGCTACAGTGACCTGTCTAAACAAGCGTACCGTCAGAGCGTCGCCGCCACGGCGGTAGCCTTTGCGGCGGGTGTCAATCTGGTGCAGATGAAATATCGGGCGCGCGGACTCTCCGGTAACCAGGCCAATGTCACTGGAGCGCCGGGTGCCGATATCGACGTGAACGTATTTGGTTGGCCGACCGACACATCGGGAGTGTTTACGGTTAATGCTGCGCGCTGCCAGAGAATCTGGAACTGGCTGTTGGTCGGAGCGCCCACGACGCAGACGGCCGCGGCGGGAACCGCAAGCTATCGGGTCACGGTGGCCGCGCCGGTCTGTACCTACACTTACTTGCGCGACACCGTGGTTCGCAGCATTGCCTACAACTCCAATAGCGGAATTGTGACGACGACGAATCCATAGGAATTGCTGCAGGAGTCGCATGTTAGAATTTTCACTGCGTCAGTTCGCGCGCCCCGAGTGATTTGAGGAAGTCTGTTTTTTTACCGGCCCGCCTGTTCCCCGTGATCCAGAGCATAGTCATCGCCACCCGCGAAAGCGCGCTTGCCATGTGGCAGGCCCGTCATATCGAGACTCGATTGCAGGCGCTCTATCCGATCGTGCAGACGCGCCTGCTTGGCATGACGACAGAGGGCGACCGCGTTATTGGCACCTCGCTGGCCAAAATTGGCGGCAAGGGGCTGTTCGTCAAGGAACTCGAAATGGCACTCGAGTCCGGGCAGGCGGACATCGCGGTACACTCGATGAAGGACGTGCCGATGAATTTGTCGGCTGGATTCAGCATCGCCGCGATTACCGAGCGGGAGGATCCGCGGGACGCGTTCGTGTCCAGGGATTTTCGCGACTTGGAGAGCCTGCCGCCCGGCAGCGTGATTGGCACCTCAAGCCTCAGGCGGGAGAGTCAGTTGCGCGCGCGCTACCCGCAGTTTCGCGTCGAACCACTGCGCGGGAACGTACAGACGCGGCTGCGCAAACTGGATGAAGGCAGGTACGCCGCCATCATTCTTGCCGCCGCCGGGCTCAAACGCCTCGGGCTATCCGGGCGGATCACCTGCATTCTTGAGCCGGCATCCAGTCTGCCCGCGGTTGGACAAGGCGCACTCGGAATCGAGTGTCTTTCCGGGCGTAGCGATATCATCAAGGCACTGGCGCCGCTGGACGACCCGGATACTCGCTGGTGCGTGGAAGCGGAGCGTGCATTGAGCCGCGCATTGGCTGGCAGTTGCCAGGTCCCGCTGGGCGCGTTCGCCGAGGTCAGCGGAAGCAGCGTACGCTTGCGCGGGTTTGTCGCCCGTGCCGACGGCAGCCGCATGGTTTATGACGAGATAACGGCACCGCGTTCGGGCATGCCGCAGGATCTTGGCAATGATGTGGCGCAGCGACTGATCGCAAAGGGTGCCCGTGAGATACTGGCGGACCTGGACGGAGAAGGCGGATGAAAGCCCGACTGGACGGCGTGAAAATTCTGGTGACGAGGCCGTCAGGGCAATCCGCGGAGCTGGTCCGGCTCATCAGTGCAGCAGGTGGTGAACCCGTCTTGTTCCCCGCGCTGGAGATAGAAGCGCTGGCGGCGGCTGCACCCGCGCTCGATCATCTGGCGCACTTCGATCTGGTGGTTTTCGTCAGTCCCAACGCGGTGCGCACAGGCATGCCGCATATCCTGAAAAAGGGTGGCCTGCCGGCCGAAGCAAAGATTGCCGCAATGGGGCCGGGAACTGCAGCCGAATTGAAAAAATTCCGAGTGGGCGACATCATCTTGCCGCGGAACGGCTTCGACAGCGAGGCTTTGATCGACGAACTCTCTATTCTGCCGCTGCGTAGCCAACACGCCCTCATAGTACGCGGCCAGGGCGGGCGCGAGTTGCTGGGTGAAACGCTGGCGCTGCAAGGAGCCAGGGTGGATTATCTCGAATGCTATCGCCGCGTAAAGCCTGATCGTGATATGCGGGAGTTGATGTCACGGCAGGTTGGCGAGGGCAAGAATGCTTGCATGGCGACCAGCGCGAATATCGTCGAAAATCTGTTTGAAATGGCCGGCGCGGCGGGCCGCGCATGGCTGTGCGCCATGCCGTTCTTCGTTTCCCATCCGCGGGTCGCGTCGGCGGCATTTTGCCGGGGAGTGCAGGCGGTGTTCGTTGCAGGCAGCGGAGATGACGCGCTCATGGCGGGAATGCTGACCTGGTTCGCGCGCGTCACGCCATGAGGTGTAGCAATTCCAGTGTGAGGCGGGGATGAACACGCAATCCGATGACAATCATGTGGCGACAGCTGCGCCGCCGCGCCGCCTGCCGTTAGCGGCGCTGGCCTTGTTGCTGTCGCTGGCTGCGGTCGCACTTGCCGGCTGGCAGTGGTTCGATTCGCGCCGCAGTTTCGGCGCGATCGAGCAGGAGGTGGCGAAGCGCCTTGGCGAACTCGACGCCATGAGCCGCGGTACTTACGCACTGGCCGCACAGTCACGTGACAGCATAAGCGACGTAAACGCGCGACTCGGGCAGCTCGAGGCGCGCATGGTTGAGACGCAGAACCAGCGGCTCGCTCTTGAGTCGCTGTATCGCGACTTGTCTCGCAGCCGCGACGAATGGACTCTGGCCGAGGTCGAACAGGTACTGCTGATCGCCAACCAGCAACTGCAGCTTGCCGGCAACGTAAAGGCTGCGCTTATCGCACTGGAGACGGCGGATGCCCGGCTAGCGCGCATGGACCGACCGCAACTTACGTCCTTGCGCCGTGTAATCAACCAGGATATGGACCGGCTCAGGGCGGCACCTTATGTCGATATCGTGGGCATGGCGCTGCGCCTCGACAACGTCATGAATCAGGTGGACACGCTGTCTCTGGCGATGGAGCAGCGGCCGGCGCGACCTGCTCCCGACTCCGAGTCGCCGGTCTCCGGCATCTGGCAACGGTTGTGGAGCGAGGCAAAGCGCGACTTGCGCGATCTGATCCGCGTCGAGAACATGGAGAAGCCGGCTGTGCCTCTACTGTCGCCGGACCAGGCGTTTTTCCTGCGCGAGAACCTGAAGTTGCGTCTGCTTGGTGCGCGGTTGTCGCTGCTGGCGCACGACGAGACCAGCTTCCGTGCGGACCTAAAGGCGGCGGCTGATTGGCTGGCTCGCTATTATGACGGCGCCAACAAGTCCGTAGGATCGGCACAGTCTGCGCTCAAACAACTGCTCCAGACCGACATCGGCGGGCAACTGCCGGATATTTCCGCGAGCCTGGATGCCGCTCGCAATTTCAAACTGGTGCGCGAGCGCACGCTGCGCTGACCGATGGGCTTCGATCGCGGCGAGGTGATCTGATGCGAGCCCTCTTATGGGTGCTTGGCCTGTTTGCGGTCGCGGTTGGGCTGGTCATCGCCGCGCGGTACAACAACGGATACGTCCTGGTGGTAGTACCGCCATGGCGTGCCGAACTTTCCCTCAATCTCTCCATCATCCTGGCAGGTGGCGCGCTCCTGCTGGTCTATGCGTTGGTGCGGATGATGGTGTTTACGGTGACCATGCCGGCTCGGGTACGGGCATTCCAGAGGCGACGCACCGAAAGCCGTGCCAGGGCGATGTTCAAGGAAGCACTTGTAAATTTCTTCGAAGGCCGGTTCGGACGCGCGGAGAAGGCGGCCGCAGCAGCGCTTAAGGCAGGAGAGTCTCCCGCACTTTCGGCAATGCTTGCGGCACGGGCTGCGCACGGGCTGCGCGACTACGCGACGCGCGACAGATACTTCGCAAAATCCGCCGGCGCGGATACCCGGGAGGATGCCATGAGACTGATGGCGCAGGCTGAGATGCTGCTCGACGAGCGCCGTTATTATGACGCGCTGGACGTCCTCAGGAAACTGCCCGAGAAACATACTGCCGCTTTGCGCCTGGAACTGCGGGCACAACAGATGGCAATGAACTGGGAACGCGTACTGGCGTTGATTCCGCAACTGGAAAAGCGCCGAGTGCTTGAGCGTCCGGTCGTGGCCCAGTTGCGCCGCCAGGCCATAATCGAAAGCATCAAACGCAAGGCGGTCGACGGAAAATCGCTGCACGACTATTGGGACCGGCTGTCAGCCGACGATAAATCCGATGCGCGCACCGCCGCGACAGCGGCGCAGTCCTTCATCGCGCTGGGTGGCTGCGAGGATGCCCACCGGATCGTTGAGCAAGGGCTCGAACGCCAGTGGGATCCGGCGCTGCTCGCGTTGTACTCCGAGTGCCTCGGCACGGATGTCAGACAGCAGCTGGAGCGGGCGGAAAAATGGCTGGAAACGTATCCGCGTGATGCGGTGCTGCTGCTGACCCTCGGCCGGCTTTGCGCGCATCAGGGATTGTGGGGCAAGGCGCGAAGTTTTCTCGAGGCCAGCTTGTCGATCGAGCCGACACACTCCGCGCATCTTGAGATCGGTCGACTACTCGAGCGTGACGGCAAGCCCGCGGAGGCCGCAGCCGAGTATCAGAAGGCGTTGCAAGTCACGCTTGAACAATTGAAACAGTACGGCGGGGGTCGCAGAAGGCCCCTGGTTTGACGCCGCGCACTGTTAGTGCGCGCATGCCAGCCCGGCGCCAAATCGGAAGTAAAGCTCAACTTCTTGAGTTGCCGGCAAAAATGGGCTGGTTGCAGCCGGGCGTAGCGTTTGCTTGTGCTGCGCCATGCCATCGCGCGTGGCGCTGTCTTTAGCAAATACCGCCGGTGCGGCGCGATGCCACCAAGAATGGGTCAGGTCCATATGAGCGCTCCAGTCCAGAACCAGAATTTGACAGACAAGGAATCACCACTGCGTGAGGATATCCGGCTGCTCGGTCGTATCCTCGGGGACACGCTTCGCGAACAGGAAGGCGAAGCTATCTTCGACCTGATCGAGCGAACGCGGCAAAACGCAATTCGCTTCCGCCGCGACCGCGATCCGGACGCCAAGCGCGAGCTCGAGGCCATGCTCAACAAGCTCGATCCCGTACGCACAGTCGCCGTGGTACGCGCGTTCAGCTACTTTTCCCAGTTGGCCAATATTGCGGAGGATCAGCACCACAACAGGCGCCGCCGCGCGCACTTGCTTGCGGGTTCGGCGCCGCAGGAAGGCAGTATGGCCTTGGCACTCCGACGCGCGCGTGATGAAGGCATGACGAAACAGCAGGTGCGGGAGTTCTTCTCCCAAGCGCTTGTTTCGCCGGTACTGACTGCGCATCCAACTGAAGTTCAGCGCAAGAGCATTCTTGATTGTCAACTTGCCGTCGCGCGCCTGCTAACCGAGCGCGACCGTATCCAGCTCACGCCGGATGAGCAGGCGCAAAACGAGGAGGCGCTGCGTCGGGTCGTGCTTACGCTGTGGCAGACACGCATCCTGCGCGAATTGCGGCTGACGGTGAATGATGAAATAGAGAACGGGTTGTCGTACTACCGTTATACGTTTCTGCGCCAGGTACCGAAACTCTATGCGGAAATAGAGGATCTGCTTGCTGCGGGCGATTTCGGCGCGGACGGATGCGCCAATTTCCTGAAACTGGGCAGCTGGATCGGCGGCGATCGCGACGGAAACCCCTTTGTGACCGCCGACGTCATGCGGCACGCCCTGGCAAGGCATTCGGCGACGGCAATGGAATTTTACTTTGACGAGATTCATCAGCTTGGTGGAGACCTGTCGCAGTCCGTGCGCGTCGTGGAGACAACGCCAGCACTCGACGATCTGGCACAACGTTCGCCGGACGTTTCCGAACACCGCCGGGACGAACCCTACCGCCGGGCATTGACGGGAATTTATGCCCGGCTTGCCGCGACTTCGCATGCGTTAGGCCATCGCGTGCCCAACAGACCAGCGCTCGCCGACGCCAAGCCTTACCTGGACAGCCGTGAATTCACGAAGGACCTCGCGGTAATATCGGATTCGCTTGCGGCTAATGGCTCGAAGCGCGTGGCGAGCGGCCGCTTGCGCAACTTGTTGCGCGCTGCCGACATTTTCGGATTTCACCTGGCGCCGCTGGACATGCGACAGCACAGCGCAGTTCACGAACAAGTCGTCGCGGAGTTGTTTGCACTTGGCGCGCGCAAGCCGGGCTACGCCGAACTTGGCGAAAATCAGCGCCGGGAGTGGCTACTGCAGGAGCTGTCGATGCCGCGGTTGCTGCGCTCACCGTACCTGGACTACAGCGAGGATGTGGCGAAGGAATTGTCAATCCTGGAAACCGCCGGGCAGATGCATCGCCGTTACGGCGCCAAGGCATTGCCGAATTACATCATTTCCAAAGCCGACAGCGTGAGCGACCTGTTCGAAGTCGCGCTCCTGCTCAAGGAAGCCGGCTTGCTGCATGCGGGTCCGAGCCCGCGTCTTGAAGTCAACATCATCCCGCTGTTCGAGACGATCGGCGATCTGCAGGGTTGCGGGCCCATCATGAATGCATTGTTCTCGGATCCTTACTACAGGCAATTACTGGCGAGCCGCGGCGGCATACAGGAGGTCATGCTCGGTTATTCCGATAGCAACAAGGATGGCGGCTTTCTGACCGCAAACTGGGAATTGTTCAAAGCTGAAGTCGAGCTGGTCAAAGTGTTCGCTCGTCATGGCGTGAAGCTGCGCTTGTTTCACGGCAGGGGCGGGTCGGTCGGCCGCGGCGGCGGCCCGAGCTACCAGGCCGTTCTCGCCCAGCCGCCAGGCAGCGTGGCCGGCCAGATCCGCATCACGGAACAGGGCGAAGTCATCGCCAGCAAGTACTCCGATCCGGACATCGGCCGGCGTAATCTGGAAACGCTGGTGGCGGCGACATTCGAGGCGACAGTTCTCAAGGCGGACGGCGGCGGACAGCCGGCCTATATCGAAGTCATGGAAGAGATGAGCGCGACGGCGTTTGCTGCGTACAGAAAACTGGTCTATGAAACGCCGGGTTTCGTGCAGTTCTTCCGCAGCGCCACCCCGATCACAGAAATCGCCCATCTGAATGTCGGCAGCCGACCGGCTTCGCGAAAGAAAACCGACCGCATAGAAGATTTGCGCGCCATCCCGTGGGTGTTTTCATGGTCGCTTTCGCGCATCATGCTGCCAGGCTGGTATGGCTTCGGTGCCGCGGTGGAGGAGATGGTGGGGCGCCGCGGGGATGCCGGTCTCGATTTACTGAAGCAGATGTACCGGGACTGGCCGTTCTTCCGTGCACTGCTGTCGAACATGGACATGCTGCTGGCGAAGAGCGATATCAGCATCGCCTCGCGCTACGCCGAATTGGTGACGGACGTAGCGTTGCGCGAAAGCATATTCGGGCAGATCCAGGACGAGTGGCACCGCACCGTGCGCCACCTCCTGGCGATTACCGGCCAGAACGAACTGCTGGAAGCGAATCCGGCGCTGTCTCGCAGCCTGCGCAACCGTTCACCGTATATCGATCCGCTCAATCACCTGCAGGTCGAACTGCTGAGGCGTTATCGCGCGGGGGACACGGATGAACAGACTCGTCGTGCCATCCTGCTGACCTTGAATGGAATCGCCGCGGGATTGCGCAACAGCGGTTAGATGCTGCTATCAGGCGACTGCCGGCTTGGGATCGACTGACGGCGTAAAAGCGTCAGAGTAGAACTCGTCTTCCGGCAGCCCGCACAGCGTAGTGAAATCCTTGTGCGCGGATTCGACGACGACCGGCGCGCCGCACGCATACACCTGATATCCGGACAAGTCGGGCAGGTCATGCATGACTGCCTTGTGGACGAATCCGGTCCGCCCGTTCCAGGCGTCTTCTTCCATTGCATCCGACACGACCGGGATGAAACTGAAATTGTCGTGTTCCTGCTGCCATTTCCCGGCCAGTTCCGCCATGTACAGATCGGCCGGGCGGCGCCCGCCCCAATACAGCACCATCTGGCGCGTGCTGCCCTTCTTGAACGCATGCTCGAGGATGCTCTTGATCGGCGCGAAACCGGTGCCGCTGGCGACCAGAATCATGGGTTTGTCGGAATCCTCGCGCATGAAGAAGGTGCCCAAGGGGCCTTCGAAGCGCAGGATGTCCTTTTCCTTCATTTTGTTGAATACAAATTCCGTGAATGCACCATTGGCCATATTGCGTACGTGCAGTTCGAGATATTCGTCGTCATGCGGTGGGTTGCCCATCGAGTACGAGCGTCGTTTGCCGTCTTTCATGAGGATGTCGATGTACTGACCGGCCAGGAACTGCAGCCGCTCGTTTGCCGGCAGCTTCAGTTTCAGGATAATGACGTCCGGTGCGACACGACGCATTTCCTGCACCCGGCAAGGCAATTTGCGGATATCCAGTTGACCCAGTCCGCGTATCTCACGCGCTTCGATCACCAGATCCGTCAGCGGTCTGGCCTGGCAGAACAACGCCAGCCCGGCCTTCTTCTCGAATTCGGCCAGAACATAAGGTTGTGGATTGCCATAGTCCACACTTCCTTCGAGGATTTTGCCTTTGCAGGCCCCGCAGGCTCCGTTGCGACATCCATAGGGCAGGGTAAAGCCTTCACGCAACGCCGCGGCGAGGATGGTCTCGCCTTCCGCGCAAACGAAGGTATGGTTGCTGGGTTTGATTGTTACCTGACAGGACATAACGTCGATACTCTCCCGAAGTCCCGCTGGGCCCGGGTTAAAATGAACGCATGAGACGATTATTAATCATCGGATGCGGGGATGTCGGCCTGCGCCTTGCCAAAGTGCTCAAGGGGCGCTGGCGCATATACGCACTTACCCGCTCGCACGATCGATTTTTGACGCTGCGCGCGGAAGGCATCATGCCGGTTGCCGGAAACCTGGATCTGCCGGAAACATTGACACGAATTGCCAGTCTCGCCCAGGACGTCGTACATCTTGCGCCACCGCCCGGTTCGGGCACGCGGGATACGCGAACCATCAACTTGATAAGGGCCCTTGCGAAGGGCGGCAGTCTACCACAGCGACTGGTCTACATTAGCACCAGCGGCGTTTACGGCGACTGCGATGGCGATGTCATCGATGAGACGCGTCGCGCGCTTCCGTCCAGCGATCGCGCCCGGCGCCGGCTCGACGCCGAATTGCAACTGCGGGGCTGGGGAGCAGAAACGGGCGTTCAGGTCAGCATACTTCGCGTCCCGGGAATTTATTCCGCCGGGCGACTGCCGATAGCCCGTCTTAAGGCGGGCACGCCGGCCCTTACCGCCGAGCAGGATCCCTACACTAACCACATCCACGCCGATGATCTGGCCCGTACCGTGGTTGCGGCGCTTGCGCGCGGACGTGGCGGTCGTGCCTATAACGCTTCGGATGATTGCTGGATGAAGATGGGTGAGTATTTCGACATGGTGGCTGAACAATTCAAACTCCCGCGTCCGCCGCGCGTGAGTTGGGAGGCGGCGCAGGCACAGCTTCCGGAAAACCTCCTGTCATTCATGCGCGAATCGCGGCGTCTGGCCAATCGGAGGTTGAAAAAGGAATTGCGCGTCCGGTTGCTTTACCCTTCAACGCTGCAAGGCGTCGAGGCTGCGCGAAACGCGGCCGGATAATCGCGCAAGATGCAACCAGAGGTGACTTCTGCAATCAAAGGTGAGGCGCATTCCCCAAGTGAGGTTGTCATCGTATTGACCAATTTGCCCGACCGGGACGCCGCCAGGCGTCTTGCGTTGGCGCTTGTCGAGCATTGCCATGCAGCGTGCGTGAACATTCTCGCCGATTGCACGTCCATTTATCGCTGGAGGGGCAGCATCGAGGAAACCACGGAAGTACCGCTGCTGATAAAAACCACCGCATCCGCGTATCCAGACCTGGAGAAGGAAATTCGAGCCCATCACCCCTATGCGCTTCCCGAGATTCTAAGCGTGCCGGTCGGCGGCGGATTACCCGCCTATCTCGCGTGGGTCGCAGAGCAATCCACGCGCTCGTGATCCATCGCAATGCCGGACCGTTAGTTGGAATATGAGAACATTCTTGCAGCGCGCGAGCGCATTGCTGTTGGCAACTCTGCCATTGATCCTGCCGGTGCCGGCATTGTGCGCGGGGGATTTGCTTGAGCCTGAACTCGCGTTCGGTTTTTCGGCAAAGATGGTTGATCCGACCACTGTTCAAGTGCGTTACCGGATAGCCGATGGCTACTACATGTACCGCGAGCGGTTCCGCTTCAGCACATCGCAAGAACAGGTGAAATTAGGTACCCCGCACCTGCCGCCAGGCACCGTCAAGCAAGACGAGTTCTTCGGCAAAGTTGCGACCTATCGAGGCGAACTCAAGTTCGAATTGCCGTTGAAGTCGGCGATCCCGGCAGGCGGTTTCACCCTCAAAGTGGTCTCGCAGGGGTGCGCCGACTCTGGCGTGTGTTACACCCCCCTGACGCAAAGCGCGAAGCTGGTGTCCGCGGCGTATTCCGATGCGAGCCCGCCGGCATCGGGCAAGATCTCCGCGCTTCTGTCGCGGCTACAGGGCGACAGCGCCACAGCCGCGCCCGAGGACGAGTTCCTTCCGGTGGAGAAAGCCTTCAGGATAGAGGTTCGCGCCGCCGATGGGCAAACGCTGGTTGCCCGGTTAAGTCCGGCCGAAAGCTATTATCTCTACCGCGACAAGACTCATTTCACCCTTGCGCCAGGCGGGAATGCCGCGATCGATTCGGTGCAGTTGCCGCGCGGAGAGGAGAAGCAGGATCCGAATTTCGGCAAGACCGAAGTATTCCATTCGCCGGTGCAGGCATTAATAAAGCTGCGCAGACAGGGTGCGGAGCAGATCCCTCTCGTTCTGACCATCGGATTTCAGGGGTGCAGTGAAAAGGGTCTGTGCTATCCCCCTGCGACGCGACAGATTTCGCTTACGCTCCCCGCCCTTTCGGCTGCAGATTCCGCGCAGCCATCGATCGCCGAACGGTTATCCGCGCCCGATTCCACGGCAACCCAGCAGATTTCGGACGATCGGCAGATAGCGGCCTTGCTCAAGACCGGTAATTTTTGGCTGGTCATGGTGAGTTTTCTCGGTTTCGGGTTGCTGCTTTCTTTTACACCCTGCGTCTTGCCCATGATTCCCATCCTTTCCGGGATGATCGCCGGGCAGGGCAAAAAGATAACGCGGTGGCGCGGATTTGCGCTTTCCGCGACATACGTTTTCGGCATGGCGATTACCTATGCTATCGCCGGTGTGCTGGCCGGCTTGTCAGGGACCCTGCTGTCCGCCGCGTTGCAGAACCCCTGGGTGCTGGGCGCGTTCGCCGGCGTATTCGTTGCGCTGGCTTTGTCCATGTTCGGGATCTACGAACTGCAATTACCGAGCGCGTGGCAGACCGGTGCAAGTGAAACTAGCAACCGCCTGACCGGAGGTACGCTGTCCGGAGTGTTCGCAATGGGCGCGCTGTCGGCAGTCATTGTGGGCCCGTGTGTGGCGGCACCGCTGGCCGGGGCGCTGCTCTATGTCGGCCAGTCGCGCGACGTGCTGCTTGGGGGCTCGGCCTTGTTCATGATGGCGCTGGGCATGGGTGTTCCGCTGCTCGTAATCGGCGCCTCGGCGGGCGTGCTGTTGCCCAGGGCCGGAGCCTGGATGCAGTCGGTGAAAAATTTCTTCGGCGTGTTGTTGCTCGGTGCGGCCATCTGGATGATTTCGCCCCTCATCCCGATCACCGCCCAGATGCTTTCCTGGTCCGCACTGTTGATCATTTCCGGGATTTATCTTCACGCCCTGGATGCCGTGCCGGCCGGAGCGGGCGGGTTGCGCAGGCTGTGGAAGGGCATCGGTGTCATCGCGCTGGTAATGGGGATCGCCCTTTTAATTGGCGGCCTTTCCGGTGGGCGCGATTTGTATCAGCCGTTGGTGGGTCTGCGGGTGCACTCCACGGGAGAGGGGGCGGCACAGGCGACTTCATTTGTTCGGGTGGCTTCGGTGGCAGACGTCGAGCGCGCCGTCGCCGGCGCCGCAAAGCCGGTGATGCTGGACTTCTATGCCGACTGGTGCGTGTCCTGCGAGGAAATGGAAAGACTGACATTCCGGAACGAGAAAGTGAAAAGCCAGTTCGCGACCATGCTGCTGCTGCAGGCGGACGTCACCGCGAATTCAGCCGATGATGCCGCGCTGCTGAGGCGCTTTGGGCTGTTTGGGCCGCCCGGTATCATCTTCTTCGATCGCCATGGACGCGAAGTCGAAACGGCCAGGGTCATTGGCTACCGTCCCGCCGACCAATTCGTGCCGGTCCTGACTCAGGTCAACGCAATTCCCTGAGAAGAAGCGGCGCAACACTGCTTTTTATGCTCGTCCCGACATTGCCATTCCGTTCAAACTTCTGCGAACGGGCCGCTAAATATGCCAATTTCCTATAATTATCGGGACAAATGCGGCGATAGCGGTTCCATTACCAACCCCCCTTTCGTTCACCTGCAGGCTGCGCATTTCAGGACAAAGAGTAATCAGCACCGACCTCGTCTGATCAGCGCGTGGTGCGATCAATTTCGCGTAAATCTGGACAAAAACCTGCTAACTACGGCAAACTTGCCGACATGAAATCCACCGTGAAGGGTGGCAAAGCGCGGTCTCCCGCCGTGCAAAGCCCGCGAAAGATTCTGGTGATGCATGGTCCGAACCTGAATCTTCTCGGTACCCGAGAGCCACAGATATACGGGGGAGAAACTCTGGACGACATCGGCATGCGGCTCGCTGCCTTGGCCGCCGACGCTGGCATTGACCTGGACAGTTTCCAGAGCAACTCCGAAGCTGATCTCATCGAACGCGTACATAAGGCCCGAGAGACGGGTGTCGATTTCATTGTTATCAATCCGGCGGCGTTTACCCATACCAGCGTTGCTCTCAGGGATGCGCTTGCGGCGGTCAAAATTCCATTCATTGAGGTGCATCTATCGAATGTTCATGCCCGGGAATCATTCCGGCGGCATTCGTATTTCAGCGATTTGGCGGTCGGCACCGTCTGCGGCCTCGGCGCCCGGGGATACGAATACGCACTGGCGTATGCGATGGCCTGCGTGCCTACGACGAAATAGGACCTGCGAACATGGACCTTAGAAAACTCAAGAAGCTGATTGATCTTGTGCAAGAGTCCGGCATCGCCGAACTCGAGATTACCGAAGGCGAGGAAAAGGTCAGAATCAACCGCGTGGGCATACCCGGGCACCCGGGAATGATGGCCATGCAGCAGGCACCAGGACCGGCGGTGGCGGCCCCGGCCCCTGCCTCGGCAGCAGTCGCTGCGGCCGCGCAGGCGCCGGCGGAACCGGAGGGCCATGTCGTTAAGTCGCCCATGGTCGGGACTTTCTACCGGTCGTCCGCGCCTGGGTCAAAGCCATTTATCGAGGTCGGACAAAACATTAATGCCGGCGAAACGCTCTGCATCATCGAGGCGATGAAGCTGTTGAACGAGATCGAGGCCGATCAGAGTGGCGTCGTCAAGAAGGTTCTGGTCGAGAACGGCCAGCCGGTCGAATACGGTCAACCACTATTCATAATCGGGTAGCGATACCCGGCCGGTACTTGCCGAGCTGCCCAGCCAGAGTCCCGCATGTTTGAAAAAATACTCATCGCGAATCGGGGTGAAATTGCACTTCGGGTGCAGCGCGCCTGCCGGGAACTGGGGATCAAGACGGTTGCCGTGCATTCCGTCGCTGACGCCGAAGCCAAATACGTGCGGCTTGCGGATGAGTCGGTCTGCATCGGTCCGGCCGCGTCTGCCGAGAGCTATCTCAATATCCCGGCAATCATCAGCGCCGCCGAGGTCACGGATGCCGAAGCGATCCACCCGGGTTACGGATTCCTGTCGGAGAACGCCGATTTCGCGGAGCGGGTGGAGAAAAGCGGGTTTGTTTTTATCGGTCCTCGACCCGATACCATTCGCCTGATGGGCGACAAGGTCAGCGCCAAGAACACGATGATTAAAGCGGGCGTTCCGGTCGTGCCCGGCAGTGAGGGCGCGTTGCCGGAGGAACCGCAGGAAATCGTCAAGATTGCGCGCAAGGTCGGCTATCCGGTCATCATCAAGGCTTCGGGGGGCGGCGGCGGCCGTGGCATGCGAGTCGTGCATACCGAGGCCGCACTCATCAACGCGGTAGCCATGACGCGTCAGGAAGCCAAGGCGGCGTTCGGTAACCCGACGGTGTACATGGAAAAGTTCCTGGAAACGCCGCGGCACGTCGAGATACAGGTGTTGGCCGACGAACATCGTAATGCGGTCTATCTCGGCGATCGGGACTGCTCCATGCAGCGCCGACACCAAAAAGTCATAGAAGAGGCGCCCGCCCCGCTGATCCCCGCGAAGGAACGCATTCGCATTGGCGAGCGTTGTGCCGACGCCTGCCGCAAAATCGGATACCGTGGTGCCGGCACCTTCGAATTCCTTTACGAAAAGGGCGAGTTCTATTTTATTGAAATGAACACTCGCGTTCAGGTTGAGCATCCGGTTACCGAAATGATTACCGGCGTGGATATCGTTAAAACCCAGATCCTGGTCGCGGCGGGGGAAAAGCTGCCATTTCGGCAGCGGGATGTTGAATTCCGCGGGCACGCCATCGAATGCCGGATCAATGCCGAGCATCCCTTCAAGTTCACGCCATCGCCGGGACGCATCACCACCTGGCACGTTCCGGGCGGTCCCGGCATCAGGGTGGACTCGCATGTTTATCACAACTATTTCGTACCACCCTACTATGATTCGCTGATCGCCAAGGTGATCGCTTATGGCGACACCCGCGAGCAGGCCATTGCCCGCATGCGTATCGCGTTGTCGGAAATGATCATAGAAGGAATTCAGACTAATTTGCCGCTGCACCAGGAACTCATGCTGGACACGTCTTTCATGCGTGGCGGTACCAGCATCCACTACCTGGAAGAGAAACTCGCCAAGTACGGCAAGGTCGAGTAGCTTCGCAAAATACGGAGGCGTCCTATCGCCTGGCTCGCGGTCGAATTATTGGTAGATGTCGCAAAGGTTACGGCGGTTTCGGATTCACTTATCGATGAGGGCGCGTTCTCGATAGACGTAGCCGATGCCCTGGCGGGAACAGAGCGGGAAACGACGATTTTTGGCGAACCGGGCCACGATCTTGAATTGGCCTTCGCTTCGAATCGGCTGATCGCAATGTTTGCCGCGGACGTGAATTTGCCCGCAATACTGGGGCGCGCGCTGAGCGCGGCCGGCCTTTCCGCTTCATCCGCCTATACGATTACAGAGGTTCCTGAACAGGACTGGGTGAGGTTGACCCAGAGCCAGTTTGATCCGATTCATGTGTCGTCGCGACTGTGGATCGTTCCCAGTTGGCATGCCAGTCCGGACCCGGCGGCGATCAATATCGTCCTCGATCCCGGACTTGCCTTTGGTACCGGCAGTCATCCAACTACCCGGCTGTGCTTGGACTGGCTTGATTGCCACCTTTCGCCCGGGTGCAGCGTGATCGATTATGGCTGCGGTTCCGGCGTTCTGGCCATCGCAGCCGCCAAGCTGGGCGCTGCCCGGGTGCGTGGCATCGATATTGACGAGCAGGCTGTGCTGTCGAGTCGCTACAATGCCGAGCGCAATCACGTCATGGCCGAATTTTCCAACGCGGACCACGCGCGGCTCGATCCGGCAGATGTCGTTTTGGCAAATATTCTCTCCAACCCTTTGACCATCCTCGCGCCCTTGTTGGCCAGGCTGACCTTGCCAGGCGGAGCGCTGGTGCTGTCCGGGATCTTGCCTCCGCAGGCGGCGAAAGTTGCCGAGGCGTATCGGGACTGGTTCGCCATGGATTCGCCGGTCGTCGACGATGGCTGGGTACGATTAAGCGGCACCCGTCTTGGCTGAGGCAAGCGGGATGAATTTGTATACCCGCTGTTCGAAATGCGAGACTACCTTTCGCGTCACGACCCAGCAATTACAGTCATCAGGTGGGCAGGTTCGCTGCGGAAATTGCAAAAACATATTCGATGCATTCGCCACGCTGACCGCGCAGGAGCCCCTCCCCTCGGCCCCGGAGCCGGCTGCTTCGATGATCCTGCCGCAGGCGCAGGAATCCTCGGTCGAACCGAATGCGCTGCCGGCTGTCGCGCCAGCGCGCGACCCCGCAACTGACAGACCGCAACTGGCGAAAGTGGATCCCGCCGCCGGGTTGTACGAATGGGAATTCAGGATGCCTGAGCCGCCCCGGCATGTCGCGCTTTGGTCCATGCTGGCATTCGTAGTGGCTTTGCTTCTCGTCTTGCAGGTCGCCTATGCATTTCGCACGGAGATAACAGTGCTGCTGCCGCAGGCGCGGGACTATTACATCCGGTTTTGCGAGTCCGCCGGATGCGTAGTCCGATTGCCAGGATTGCCGAATTATCTCCACATCGCGGCTTCCGACCTTAAATCTCTGGATTCCGCGCATCCGAATGAAATTCAACTGTCACTGTCGGTGCGAAATCGGGCGCCGGTTGATCTGGCCTATCCGGCATTTGAACTGACGCTGACCGATTCAGATGAGCAGACCATTGCACGCCGTGTTTTTCTTCCCGCCGACTATGTGCCGACGATTTCACAGTCCGCGGGATTGAAGGCCGGTACTGAAATGCCAATACAGCTTTTTCTCGATACCGGTCCGATGCGCGCCGCCGGCTATCGGCTGTATCTGTTTTATCCTTGACGCACTGCAATGAAATCGGACATCTTGCGCGCAACAAGCGTTGGTCTTGTTGCTGCGGCGACGATCGCGCTGGAACATGTTTTGTCGCGCAAAGGCACAAGCAGGGAGCATGACCATTCCGGCAGATTGAAAAAATTCCGACATGAATCGGTGCGCTGACGGATGACCGGCTCGCTTACGGGTGGGGATCACGCAGCATGCCCAGGAAGTGCCAGGCAATCTGGTATTTTGCCGAAATGCGGCCTGGATTCTTAGGCGCAAGCCCGTCGCGAGGTCCGAATGTTCATTCTTGCTGGATGCCCAAACATAAAGGTGGCGATCTAGGCCGAGGTCGCTTGAGGCGGCGATTAAATGTAACCGGGTTGTGATCTAATAACAGGCTGCTCTGCTTTCTGCACGACTTCCGCATTCAAGTACTTCCCATTCTAAAATAAGGAGCTTGACTGGATGGCAACCGTAACATTGAAAGGTAGTCTCGTAACCGTAGCAGGCAATTTGCCCGGAAAAGGCGAGGGCGGTCCCGACTTCAGCCTGACTGGCAAGGACCTAGGCGATGTGTCGCTAAAGAATTACGCGGGCAAGCGCAAGGTATTGAATATTGTCCCGAGCCTGGATACGCCAACCTGCCAACAATCGACGCGGGTATTCAACCAAAAGGCTTCCAGCGCAACCAATGTTGTCGTTTTGGTAATCTCCGCGGATTTGCCATTCGCAATGTCGCGCTTTTGCAGCGCCGAAGGCCTGAACGATGTGGTGACGCTGTCAACTTTTCGCGGCAGGGATTTTCACGGCAAGTACGGCGTTGACATAACTGACGGCCCGCTAAAGGGCCTGACCGCTCGCGCAGTCGTCGTGCTGGACGAAAACAACAAGGTCTTGCATGCGGAATTGGTGCCGGAAATTGCCAATGAGCCAAATTATGAGGCAGCCCTGGCCGCGCTGAAGTAGGGCATGGCACAGCGGACGCGATCCAGCGTCTGGAAAGCATCGATTGGATAGCATCCAGGTGAATTGAGCATTGGAAGATTACAGTCAGGCGGAAAGCCCGCACAAGGGAAAGACTGGGCTGCGGCGAATATGGAACGCGATGTTCTATTCCATAGAGGGGATAAAGGCCGCCTTTCAACATGAGGACGCATTCCGGCAGGAAGTCTTGCTGGCGCTGTTGTTGATTCCACTTGCATTGTTTTTGCCGGCCTCAGGTGTGGGGAAGGCATTGATGATCGCATCAGTGTTGCTGGTGCTGATCGTGGAGCTGCTGAATTCCGCAGTGGAGGCGACGGTTGATCGCGTGTCGCTGGAGCATCATCGGCTTGCCAAGCGCGCCAAGGATATCGGTAGCGCCGCTGTCATGATTTCACTGGCAAATGTCGCTGTGGTGTGGCTGCTGGTGTGGCTCGGTTGAATGGCCCCAGATGGATCTCCCGAAAAACACAAAACGTCAACGCAGGATGGAGCCGTGACTTAAACCTGGCTAGGTAGCCAGTTCCACAAAAAATCATATACTTTTGGCCGGAATATCGTAGAATCTCTAGCTCAAACGCCTTAATTAGCTAGAAATCAAGGGCTTCAGGCATCCAATCAGGGGCGGGTGGCATGAAGAAAACGGCTATTTGGAAAGCCGACTGGTTCCTCGGACTGGTCGTGGCACTGGTGTTGTTTTTCGCATCGGGCAGCGATCTGGTCCAGAGTCTCGAACGCCTGGCTTACGACTGGGGCGTTCGCGCATCGAGTCACGCCCCGTCACCGCGAATTGCTGTCATTGCGATCGACGATCAAAGTATCGCCAATATCGGGCGCTGGCCTTGGTCACGCGAAGTCCACGCGCAGATGATCGCCAAGCTCAGACAGGCGGGCGCGAAAGTCGTCGGCTATGCGTCCTTCTTTTTTGAGCCGCAGATCGATCCGGGTCTGGCTTACGTACAAAAGCTGACGGAACTTTATCAGGCGCTCCCCCCCGGCCAACAGCAGAATCTTGCGCAGTTTTCCGCGGTGCTTGGAGAGGCAGAGGACGCGCTGAATAATGACCGCAAACTTGCGGCCGCCATAACGGAGGCCGGCAACGTCGCCTTGCCAATGCTCTTTGCCATCGGCGAGCCGCGCGGCAATCCGGACAAGCCTCTCCCCGACTATGTGCAAAAGAACCAGATTACCAAGGTAATTGATCGCATAGGCGCGCAGAACAACAACATATACCCGGTACCGACGCTTCAGGCTTTCTCGCCAATGCAGGAAATAGCGGCAGGTGCCGTTGCCATTGGCCATCTGAACGCGCTTCCGGATGTCGATGGCAGCACGCGAACGGAACCGCTCGTTGTGCGCTATTACGATCAGTATTTCCCGTCGTTTTCGACGATGCTTGCGGCAAAAAGCCTGAACCTGGGCCCTGGTGACATTGAAATGCGCCTGGGCGAGGGGATCAAAGTGGGAAACCTCACTATCACTACCGATCCCTACCTGCAGATGCACAGTTATTTCTACAAGGATAAGGAAGGTCGGCCGGCATTTCCCCTCGACTCGTTTTACGACGTGATTTCTGGAAAAATTCCGGCCGAGAAATACCGGGACAAGGTCGTGTTGATCGGGGCGACTGCGGCTGGCGTGGGCACCTATCAGGTAACACCGATATCGCCCGCCATGCCGCCAGTCGTGACACTGGCGCACTCGGTTTCCAGCATCCTTCAGGAAGACTTCTTCGTTGCTCCGACTTGGGGGTTTTGGATTGAGAAGCTGGTATTCGGTCTGGTTGCCCTTTACATCATCTTGCTGCTGCCGCGGCTGAAGGCGGGAATGGGCTTCGCCTTGAGTGCCGGGGTGCTCGTCGCCCTCATCGCGACACACTTTACCTTGATGGCGGGCAAGTTAATCTGGATCCAGCTTATGGCTTCGGCCGTGCTGTTGGTTATCGGGCACATTTTGTTGACCACGAAGCGATTCCTGGTAACCGAGCGCGGCAAAGCCAAATCAGACCTGGACTCGGCCGAGTCCAACCGCATGCTGGGGCTGGCGTTCCAGGGCCAAGGTCAGCTCGACATTGCCTTCGACAAGTTCAAGAAAGTGCCGCTCGACGATGCGGTCATGGACAATATTTACAACCTCGCACTCGATTTTGAGCGCAAGCGCCAGTTCAACAAGGCGCAGGCGGTCTACGAGTACATGGCAACCTACAATCCGAAGTTTCGCGACCTCGATCAGAAGCTCAATCGGGCGAAGCAGATGTCTGAAACGGTTATTCTGGGAGGCAGCGGCGGGCGCACCAATGCCAGTACGATGGTGCTTGAAGGCGGCGCGGTCGAGAAACCGATGCTCGGCCGTTATCAGGTGGAGAAGGAACTCGGCAAGGGTGCGATGGGGGTAGTCTATCTTGGCAAGGATCCGAAAATCGGTCGCGTCGTTGCCATCAAGACAATGGCGTTGTCCCAGGAATTCGAGGCAGACGAACTGGAAGACGTGAAGCAACGCTTCTTCCGCGAAGCTGAGACCGCGGGTCGACTGAACCATCCGAACATCGTTACCATTTACGATGCTGGCGAAGAGCATGATCTTGCCTATATTGCCATGGAATTCCTGAAAGGCAAGGACTTGGTCGCGCAGACCAAAGCCGGAGCGCTGCTGCCGTTGCCAAAAACGCTTTCCATCGTGGCTCGGGTTGCCGAGGCGCTGTCTTACGCGCATCTGCAAAACGTGATTCACCGCGATATCAAACCGGCCAATATCATGTATGACTCGCAGAGCGATTCGGTCAAGGTTACCGATTTCGGCATTGCGCGCATTGCAGATTCGTCGAAAACAAAGACCGGGATGGTGCTTGGCACCCCGTCCTATATGTCGCCAGAGCAACTGGCGGGAAAAAAAATAGATGGTCAATCCGACCTGTTCTCACTGGGCGTCACGCTATACCAACTTTCATGTGGCAGCCTGCCGTTCCAGGGTGACTCGATGACGCAACTGATGTTCAAGATTGCCAACGAACCACCAATCGATATCCTTGGAGTGAATCCCGCGCTGCCCGAGTGCGTAGTGGAAATCATAAACAAGGCGCTCGCCAAGGACCTGGAACAACGCTTCAAAACAGGCGAGGAGTTCGCGCAGGCCGTACGCGGATGTGCCGCACAGTTCGATACTGTGGACGTTACTCTTTAGCGAATGCCTACATGAGCTTAATCGCCTCCCTTGAGATGGTAAAAGCGACTCACACCGGAATGGTGCGTTCGCACAACGAAGACAGCATTTCCACCGACGCGGAGATCGGCCTGGCGGTTCTGGCAGATGGTATGGGTGGATACAACGCCGGCGAGGTAGCGAGCGGTATTGCTACGGCATTGATCTCCAGCGAAACCCGCGAGGCGATGCTCGGTCGTTCGCCGCATGAAGTGGACAGGTCAGGAACTATCTTCGCGACAACGCTATTGATGGATATCATTGGCAAGGCCAATACGTCGATATTCCAGTCCGCCAGTAGCCAACCGCAATACGCCGGGATGGGGACCACTCTGGTCGTCGCGTTGTTTTGCGACAACCAGATCACGGTTGCACACATAGGCGATTCGCGCTGCTACCGTCAGCGGGGTGGAAATCTGGAGCAGATCACGCGGGACCATTCGCTTCTGCAGGAGCAAATCGACAGTGGCCTGCTGACCAAAGAGGCTGCAAAACGCTCCCAGAACAAGAATCTGGTAACGCGCGCCCTGGGAATCGAGCTGGAAGTAGAGCCGGAAATCCACACATATCCGGCGCAGGAAGGCGACCTCTATTTAATATGCTCGGACGGCCTCAACGACATGGTCGAAGACGAAGATATTGAAATGACTCTTGAAGCGTTGGGTGCGAACCTGCAGCTTGCAGCCGAGCAGTTGGTGCAGATGGCGAACGACAACGGTGGGCGCGATAATATCTCGGTGGTGCTGATCAAGGTAAAGAAGGACTTCACTGCAGACCAGGGCTTGTTTGCGAAGTTCTTTTCCTGGCTCAAATAAAGGATGCAGCTATGGCGAAGTTGATATTGAGTCTCGATGGGCAGCTGATAAAGGAGTTCGCTCTAAGCAAGGAACGAACTACGATCGGCCGCAAACCGCACAACGACATTCAGATCGACAACCTGGCGGTCAGTGGCGAGCACGCCATCATCATGACCATCCTGAATGATTCCTTCCTGGAGGATTTGGGCAGCACGAACGGTACCTTGGTCAACGGTCAGCCGGCGAAGAAGCATTTTCTACAGAGCGGCGATACCGTTGAAATCGGCAAGTACAAACTCAAATACGTGAGCGATGTGGTCGCCACGATGAGTCAGGCGGATTTCGAGAAAACCATGGTGTTGCGATCCCCGGTCGCCGCGCCGACGAAGCAGGACGCCAGGAATCCCAGCGATACCCAGACGAACATTCAGGCCACGCCGAATCTGACCGAAACGGCTTCCAACGTGCGGGCCGCGGCGGCCATCGCCGCCGCGGCAGCACCGGCGGTCGCTCCCGCGCCAGCCACATCGGCGCCGATAGCCACACCGGTGCCGACAAATTCACCAGCGCCGTCGCCGGCTGCTGTGCCGGCAAAGCCTGCGGCGGCTACGGCGCAAGGCATGGGTACCATTCAGATACTTTCCGGGCCGAACGCCGGCAAGGAATTGCCGCTGGCGAAGCCTCTGACTACGCTTGGCAAGCCCGGAATCCAGGTCGCCGTAATCGCCAAGCGGCCCCACGGGTACTTCATTACCCATGTGGAAGGCGCCAATTTCCCGGTGGTCAATGGCAAGACACTCGACGCTCAGGCCCATCAACTGGGAGACCACGACATTATCGAGTTGGCGGGTGTAAAGATGGAGTTCTTTCTGAAACCCTGAAGCCCCTCGTGCGCTGGACCCTGCGCGGAGTTAAATCCAATTGACGCCCAGGCGAGATTGGTCCGCAGCGCCATGACGGTTACGACACGATAACGGAGGCGGCTTGAAGAAGCACCTGGTGCGTATTGCGCTCGGGCTCGTAGTGGTCCTGGCATTCGTCGGCCACGCCAGCCGTTACTATCAGATCCCCTTTATCGAGCGCTTTGAGAATATCGTTTATGACGCGCGCCTGCGTCTGACGATGGCGAGCAGCGTCGATCCGCGCATCGTCATAATCGATATTGACGAGAAAAGCCTGGCGGCGGAAGGTCGCTGGCCCTGGCGCCGGGACAAGCTCGGCGCGCTGCTAGATCAACTCTTCGACCACTACAAGATCGGCATCCTGGGCTTTGACGTTGTATTTGCGGAACGCGACGAAAGTTCAGGTCTGGGCATCCTGCGGGAACTGGGGCAGAAGGAGTTGAAAGCCAATGCCCAATACCAGGACATCCTGAAGCAGGTGACCCCTCAACTCGAATACGATCGCGTGTTCGCAGAGAAATTGAAGAACCGTGCGATTGTGCTTGGATACTATTTCTCTGACGTCAAGTCGGCAGATGGGAGCGGACGGGCTTCCGGGACACTGCCAAGGCCGGTGCTACCCGCAGGTACCTTCAAGGGCAGGAACATTGTTTTTACGAGCTGGGCTGGTTATGGCGCCAATCTGGATGAATTCCAGCAGGCGGCCGCCAGCGGCGGGCATTTCAACCCATGGCCGGACGAGGATGGCGTGATACGCCGCGTCCCCATCGTGGCGGAATACAAGGGCGCGTATTACGAATCGCTGTCCATGGCGATCGTCAGACTCGGACTTGGGTTGCCTCCGGCTGTTCCCGGATTCCCGGATTCCAAGATCTGGTCCAAGGGCTATCCGGGACTGGAATGGGTGGACATCGGATCCGTGCGTATACCGGTAGACAATTCCGTTACTGCGTTGGTCCCCTATCACGGCAGGCAAGGCAGCTTCAATTACATCTCCGCAACTGACGTATTGCACGGCGTTACGCCGTTGGGTGATCTCAAGGAGAAAATTGTGCTCGTCGGGACAACGGCCCCCGGGCTGAACGATTTGCGAGCGGCACCGGTGGCCAGCGTTTACCCGGGAGTGGAAATACACGCCAATCTGATCGCTGGCATGCTCGATGGAAACATCAAACAACGACCGCCCTACGTGCTGGGGGCCGAAGTGGTGTTGCTACTGCTCTCGGGATTCGGCATGGCCTTTCTCCTGCCGATGGTTAACCCCCTGCGGGCCACGGTGTTGACGGTAGTGGTAATTGCGGCGGTGTTCGGGACCAATGTGCTGGTGTGGACGGAAGGCAACCTGGTGCTACCCCTGGCTTCAGGGCTTTTGATGATCGCAATGTTGTTCGCGCTTAACATGTCCTACGGGTTTTTCGTGGAATCGCGCGCCAAACGGCAGATTACCGGACTGTTCGGGCAGTATGTCCCGCCGGAACTCGTCGACGAAATGAGCAAGGATCCCGAAGCCTTCTCGATGGAGGGTGAAAGTCGTGAATTGTCCGTGCTGTTTACGGATGTGCGTGGCTTTACGACCATTTCGGAGGGGCTGGATCCGAAGGAACTGTCCAAACTGATGAACGAGTTCCTGACGCCGCTCACGCGGATCATTTACAAGTATCGCGGCACAATCGACAAATATATGGGTGATTGCATCATGGCTTTTTGGGGCGCACCTCTGAGCGACCCGCAGCATGCCCGCAACGCGGTATTGGCGGGCATGGAAATGCATCGCGCCCTCGCCGAATTGCAGCCCCACTTCAAGGAGAAAGGGTGGCCACCGATTCACATCGGCGTAGGCGTCAACAGCGGCCGCATGAGCGTCGGCAACATGGGTTCGGAAATCCGATTGGCGTACACGGTTATGGGGGACGCCGTAAATCTAGCATCGCGATTGGAGAGTATTACCAAACTATATGGCGTAGGAATGATTGTCGGGGAGGACACCCGATCCGAGGTGCCGGACGTGGTATTCCGCGAACTCGATAGAGTCAAAGTCAAGGGCAAGGATACCCCGGTCGCTATTTTCGAGCCGATAGGATTGTCGGGCGAGATCGAAAAGCCGATCCAGGATGAGCTGAAACTGTGGGGCCAGGTGCTCAAGCTATACCGGGCGCGCGACTGGGATATGGCAGAATTACAGCTGATTAACCTTAGCAAGGCCAATCCGAACAACGCGCTTTACGCGTTGTTCCTCGAGCGAATTAGGCATTTGCGCCAGAATCCCCCGGAACAGAGCTGGGATGGCTCCTGGAAATTTGAAACCAAATAGCAATGCAGATCAGAATACTCGGTTGTAGCGGAGGCATCGGCGGAAACCTGCGCACGACGGCCATGCTGCTCGACAGCGATGTGCTGGTGGATGCGGGCACCGGCGTCGGAGATCTGACCATCACCGAGCTTCTGAAGATCGACCATGTCTTATTGACTCATTCCCACCTGGATCACATCACCTCTCTGCCCTTACTCGTTGACACGGTCGGCCCGATGCGAGAAATGCCGGTGACCGTGCACTGTACAGAGGCGACGCGCAAGATTCTCCAAGAGCATATATTTAATTGGAAAGTGTGGCCCGATTTTACCGAGATACCGAGCAAAGCCTCGCCCTGCCTTCAATACTCGACATTTTCAACCGGCGACACTGTCGATATTGGCGGACGGAAGGTCGTCGTCCTGCCCGCCAATCATGTCGTGCCGGCGGTAGGATTTCAGTTCGATAGCGGCGAAGCCAGCCTGGTTTTCACAGGCGATACCACAGTGAACGATGCGCTTTGGACGGAAGTAAACAAGATCGCAAATCTGCGCTATCTGATTATTGAAACCGCGTTTCCGAATATGGAAAAAGAGCTGGCGATCACATCCAAGCATCTCTGTCCAAGCATGCTTGCGGAGGAATTGGCGAAGTTGCAACGAACAACCCGCGTATTCGTTACCCATCTCAAGCCAGGTGCCGGCACCCTCACGATGCAGGAGGTGGAGGAGTGCGCGGAGCGTTACAACCCGCGCATGCTTTCCAATGGCCAGGTTTTCAAGTTTTGAGTCCGGCGATTTACGCCATGCCGCTTCAACGACCCTGCGACGACTGAGTTAGTATCACAAGATTGCACCCGCAAATGGAAGAAGGACAAACGCCATGAGCACAGTTTTTGAAACCAAGCCACAGGCCGGCCAGAACCTGGCCGAAATGAGTCATAAGCTGGAGTTTCAAAAGAGACTCCAGGCCGTAACGAACAAGATCCATGCGACCAGCAACATCGACGAGATTATGCTGGAGCTGTCTCAGGACATCTGCTCGTTGTTCGAAGCAGAGCGGCTGACGATATATGTGCTGTCGGAGGACCGCACATCGATCATATCCAAGGTAAAGACCGGCCTGTCCTCGTTCAAGGACCTCAAGCTGCCGATCAACGAGCAAAGCATTGCCGGATTCGTGGCCCTGTCGAAGAAGCTCATCAATATTCGCGATGTCTACGACGATAACGAGCTGCGTACCCACAATCCCAACCTGAAATTTCTCAAGGAAGTTGACAAGCGCACGGGCTTTCGCACCAAGCAGATGCTTGTCGCACCCGTGGCCGACAGCGGTGCAAACGAATTGATAGGCGTGATCCAGGTCATCAATTCCAAGAGCGGGCAGCCGTTCTCTTCCATAGCAGAAGAAGGCGTGCTGCATCTGTGCGAGACGCTGGAAATCGCTTTGCGTCAGCGCAGCCGGCCGGCGGCAATGCTGCGCGGGAAGTATGACCATCTTGTAACCAACGCCGTACTCTCCGCCGAAGAAATGGAATTGGCGACGCGTTCCGCTCGCCGCAAGAACCTGGATATCGAGGATGTTCTTATCGACGAATTTCAGGTCAAGTCTCCGGCAATAGGTGAGGCCCTTTCACAGTTCTTCAAGGTGCCCTACGAATCCTTCAAACAGGATCGGGTAAAACCGCTTGATCTTCTGAAGAATCTGAAACGTGACTACGTTGAAAGCAGCCTCTGGATTCCGATCGAAGACGTCAAGGAAGGGCTGATCGTATTGACGACCGACCCGGAAAAGGTGCGCGCATCAAAGGTGGTAAGCAATATTTTCCCGAAACACAAGGTTGTGTTCAAAGTCTGCACCCATCGGGAGTTCTCTGCGACTCTCGATCAGTTCTTCGGCGCTGAGTCCGGCGATACTTCGTCGATTGGCGAACTGTTGTCGACACTGGACGAAGATGATGAAGACGGCGGTGGCGGCGGCGCGGACGATGCCTCGCTGGCCCAGGACAATGAATTGGTCAAGCTGGTAAACAAGATCATCGTTGATGCCTATCATCAGGGCGCGTCCGACATACACATCGAGCCGTATCCAGGCAAGGGCAAGACCGAGGTGCGTTTCCGCAAAGACGGGACGCTGCACAATTACATTTCGGTTCCGGCGAGCTATCGTAATGCAATCGCCGCACGCCTTAAGGTAATGTGCGATCTCGACATATCGGAAAAGCGAAAGCCGCAGGACGGCAAGATCAAGTTCAAGAAGTTCGGCCCGCTCGACATCGAACTGCGCGTCGCAACTATCCCATCGGCAGGCGGTGTCGAGGACATAGTAATGCGTATTCTGGCGGCAGGCGAACCGATTCCCATCGACAAGCTTGGCCTGTCTCAGCGCAATGTCGGCCTCCTCAAGGAAACGGTCAGCAAACCATACGGACTGTTCTTTGTCTGCGGGCCAACCGGATCAGGCAAGACAACGACCCTGCACTCCGTACTCGGCTATCTGAATACACCGGAAACTAAAATATGGACGGCGGAAGATCCGGTGGAAATAACCCAGAAGGGTCTGCGCCAGGTCCAGATGAATCCGAAGGCAGGCCTTACCTTCGCGGTGGCGATGAGGGCTTTCCTGCGAGCCGATCCGGACATCATCATGGTCGGCGAAATGCGCGACAAGGAGACCACTTCCACGGGCATCGAGGCTTCGCTGACCGGTCACCTGGTCTTTGCAACATTGCACACCAACAGCGCTCCGGAATCCATCATACGGCTGCTCGACATGGGCATGGATCCCTTCAATTTTGCAGACGCGTTGCTGGGGATACTTGCTCAGCGACTGGCAAAACGACTGTGTTCGAAATGCAAGGCCTCGCATATCGCGACGCAGGAGGAACTCAAGGGGATGCTCGAGGAATACAGTGTCGAACTTCGCAATACGGAAAACTGGAAGCGCGATCCCAAGGCGGCTTACGAGGCCGTTTACCGGGAATGGGCAAAGATGTTTGCCGATGACAAGGGACAGTTCACGCTGTATACCCCGGTTGGCTGCGATACCTGTGGTGGCACCGGCTACAAGGGGCGTGTCGGATTGCATGAGCTATTGGTTGGCACCGACACCGTGAAAAAGCACATCCAGGAGCATGCCCGCGTTGCAGAGATCGTTGCTACCGCGCTTGCGGAAGGCATGCGCACGCTCAAGCAGGATGGCATTGAAAAGGTGTTGCAGGGAGTGACGGACATGCTGCAGGTCAGGGCCGTTTGCATCAAGTGAGCAATGACGATACTGGCGGGACTTGCTGACCTGGAATACCCACGATGACTGAGCCGATTCCAAGCGAACTCTTCCGCCGACTGGAGGAGCTCAATGAGGTCGGTATTTCCTTGTCCAAGGTAAAGGACACCAGCCGCCTGCTCGAAGCGATTCTGGTTGCGGCAAAGAAAATCACCAACGCGGACGGTGGCACGCTCTATCGGGTCGATGCCGAAAAGAAGCTGGTGCACTTTGAAATCCTGCGCACCGACTCCCTGAATATCGCCATGGGCGGCACCACGGGTGTGGAGGTGCCGTTTTATCCGGTGAGGCTTTTCGACGAGGAGGGGCGACCGAATAATTCCATGGTCGTTGCCTATTCGGTTCTGCGCGACGAGACGGTCAATATTGCGGATGCATACACGGCAAAGGGATTCGACTTTACCGGCACCAAGAACTTCGATGGCAAGACCGGCTACCGTTCAGAATCCTTTCTGACGGTGCCAATGAAAAATCATGAAGACGAGGTCATCGGGGTATTGCAATTGATCAACGCCAAGGACCGCAAGTCAGGCGCCACGGTTCCATTCTCGGAAGCAGATCGCCGCCTCGCGGAATCTCTGGCATCGCAGGCTGCCGTTGCGCTCACGAACCGGCAATTGATCAATCAGCTCGAAGGGCTGTTCGAGTCATTCATCAATCTGATTAACGCAGCGATCGACGACAAATCGCCCTATACCGGCGGGCACTGCCAACGCGTGCCCATGCTGACCATGATGCTTGCGGAAGCCGTCAATGAAACCAGCGAAGGTCCGCTCGCAGGCTTCTCGATGACGGACAAGGACCGCTATGAGTTGAAGATTGCGGGCCTCCTGCATGACTGCGGTAAGGTCACCACGCCTGTCCATGTGGTGGACAAGTCAACCAAGCTTCAGACCATATTCGATCGCATCGTGTTGGTCGATACCCGTTTCGAGGTGCTCAAGCGTGACGCGGAAATCGCGAGAATCAACGCAAGGCTGGTCGCGCCCGAAAACGCTGCTGGTGAATGGGCGAGGGCGGATCGCGAATTGAAGGCACGCCTGCGCCAGATCGAGGAGGACCGGCAGTTCCTGCGTTTCTGCAATTTTGGATCGGAGGGAATGCGCGAGGAGGATCAACGGCGTGTTCTGGACATATCGAGTATGTACAGATGGCGTGATGTAGACGGCAATGAGACAGATTTTCTGACCGCCGATGAGATCAACAACCTGACAATTCGATCCGGGACACTGACGTCGGAGGAACGGCAGATTATCAATCACCATATCGAGGTGACGAACAAAATGCTCGAATCGCTGCCCTGGCCCAAGCACCTCAAAAATGTAGCCGAGTACGCAGGAGGCCATCATGAGCGCATGGATGGCAAGGGCTACCCGCGCGGATTGACGCGTGACCAGATGTCGATACAAGCACGCGTCATGGGTATCGCGGACATCTTCGAAGCACTCACCGCGAAGGATCGGCCGTACAAGAAGGGTAAAACGCTAACCGAGTCGCTGCAAATCCTTGGCAAGTTCAAGCTCAATGGCCATATCGATCCGGATCTGTTTGACATTTTCGTGCGCAAGAAGGTTTATTTGAGGTATGCCGAACAATTCCTGGATCCCGATCAGATAGATGAGGTGCACGAGGCAGCGCTTCCCGGGTATCAGGCTCAGTGACGATCTGCGGCAGGTAATGCCAATTGATCCGCGTAATTCGGCCGCGGCCGCGACGCGGTCAGAGGAACAATCGATCTGCAGCGAACATAATTCCGGTTTCAAATCCGGTGAGGACCACCATCACCGTTGTATCTAACTGATAATGGATAGAATTCTCGTTGGCTCCAGTCGGAATAAGGGCATATTGCGCAGGGCTCCGGTTGGATGGCACAGGGCTTGCGAAGTCTGACGTCGAACACCGGACATCCAGCGTGTTTGACCACTCACCACCAAGGAGCACTCTATGAAGGCCGTACAAAAGGGTTTTACCCTAATCGAACTGATGATCGTGGTTGCGATCATCG
>JBDTRK010000002.1:0-81407 GCA_039931685.1 Betaproteobacteria bacterium
CGTCCTCGGTGCGGCCTTCGGTATAGACCACCAGGTCTTCGCTCGGCAGGAAGGCGGAGGAAATGGCCACGGCGCTGTTGAGCAGGCCGCCCGGATCGTTACGCAGATCGAGGATGATGCCCTTCATCGGGCCGACATTGTCCTTGAACATCTTGTCCGCATACTTCGCCAGGGTCTCACCGGTGTGTTCCTGGAACTGGGTGACACGGAAATAGGCATAACCCGGTTCGAGCAGCTTCGATTTCACACTCTGGATCTGGATCACGGCGCGTGTCAGGGTGACCACGCGCGGCTTGGCGTCGCCTTTGCGCACAAAAGTCAGGGTGATCGGCGTATTGGGTTTGCCGCGCATGCGCTTGACCGCGTCGTTGAGCGTCATGCCTTTCACATTGGCTTCATCGAGTTTGATGATCAAATCGCCGGACTTGAGGCCGGCGCGCCAGGCCGGGGTATCTTCGATGGGCGCAACAACCTTGACGAATCCGTCTTCCATTCCGACTTCGATGCCGAGGCCACCAAATTCGCCTTGCGTGCCGACTTGAAGGTCGCGGAAGGCCTCTGCGTCCAGGTATGCGGAATGCGGGTCCAGGCCGGACAACATGCCGTTGATCGCTTCCGAAATGAGTTTCTTGTCGTCGACCGGCTCGACATAGTCGTTCTTGATACGCCCAAACACTTCCGTAAACGCGCGCAAGTCCTCGATCGGCAGCGGGCCGGCGCTTTTCTGCGCCACGGCGGAAAAGTTCAAGCTGATCAGCACGCCAAGGATCGCCCCGAAGACGATCAGGCTAATCTGCCGAAATTTGCTATGCATCTTCATTGCTCCTAATGCGCGCGGCAGGATGCTGCGCGCTGTCATTTCAACGTTACCCAAGGGAGTGGGTCGAATGGCTTTCCCTGATATCTCAACTCAAAGTATAAACCCGAATCAGGGTTGCCACCGCTGTTGCCGGCAGCGGCGATGGTATCGCCTGACCTGGCTTCTTCGCCGACTTGTTTGAGGAGCGACTCGTTGTTGCCGTACAGGCTCATATAGCCGTCGCCATGGTCGAGAATCAGCAGGTTACCGAAGCCGCGCAGCCAGTCTGCATAGACTACGCGACCGCCGGCAACCGCTTTGACCTCCCGGCCTGGCTTGGCGGCGATGAACAAACCCTTCCACGATAAGCCGCTGTCCCGCCTTGGGACGCCAAAGCGGTTCATGAGTTCCCCGATTATTGGCAGGCGCAATTTGCCCTTGAGGTCACGGAACGCGCCTGACCCGGTATCAGCATTCGGCAAAGCCTTGTTGGCGAGCCGCTTGCCCGGCTTCTTGTTGCTCTTGCGCGCCGCCTCCCTGGCCAGCCGCTCGATCAGTTTTGACAGCCTCTCCTCGTCTCGCTTGAGTGTGGAAAGCTGTTTGCGGTTCTTTTCGAGGTCTTCCGACACTTGTGCCAGCACCTGCTGGCGTTGCGCCTTTTCCTTTTCCAGGCGGCGCATTTGCACGGTTTCCTCGCTTTGAAGCGCGTGCAGGTCGGCGCTCTTGCGACGGGTTTCGCCGGTCAGCTTGTCCAGGCTCGCAAGGTTTTGGCGCAGGCTGGCCAGCAACTCTGCGCGCGCACGGGATACGTAACTGAGGTAGTGAAGCTGGCGCGTGATCTCGTTCGGGTCTTCGCCGTTGAGCACCAGCCTGACCGCATCGGACTGCCCGCCGACATACTGCTGGTAGAGCAGCCGGCTCAGGATTTCCTGTTCGGCGGCGATGTTGGCCAGGATGTTACGCGCCTGCGATTGCAGCCGGGCGAGCGCGGAATTGACCTCGCGTCGCTGGCCTGAAATCTGGTAGACGCGGCGGCTGGTTTCGCTGACGGCGCGCTCCGAATCCTTGAGCGCGTCGGCGGCTTCCGCCTTCGAGCTTTCGGATTCGGTGAGTTGCTTGCGCAGGGCTTCAATGCGCCCGCGTATGTCCTTGAGCTCGTCTTGAGGTGCGGCCTGCGCCCCCGCGCAAAGGCCAACCATCAGCAGCCACGCGCCCGCGATCCATAAATAAGGAAGGTTTTTGCGTTCTGCGCTCAAGACTTTCCGCGCGCCTGCGCCGCCACTGCGGCGGCGGCCTGCTTTGCCTTTTCCTGGTCGCCCAGATAAAAACTGCGCAGCGGCTTGAGCGCGTCGTCCAGCTCGTAAACCAGCGGAATGCCAGTCGGAATGTTCAGTCCCACGATATCCGCTTCCGATACGTTGTCGAGATATTTCACCAGTGCGCGAATGGTGTTGCCGTGAGCGACGATAATGACGCGCTTGCCGGCTTTGACCTGCGGCGCGATGACATTGTTCCAGTGCGGCAGAAAGCGCGCGACCGTGTCCTTGAGGCACTCGGTCAATGGAATGTCGCGCGGGTCCATGTCGGCATAGCGGCGGTCCTTGCCCGGATAGCGATCGTCCGATGATTCCAGCGGCGGCGGCGGCGTGTCATAGCTGCGGCGCCAGACCAGAATTTGTTCCGCGCCGTAGCGTTCGGCCATGTCGGCCTTGTTCAGTCCTTGCAGCGCGCCATAGTGGCGTTCGTTCAATCGCCACGATAGTTGTTGCGGGATCCAGCTCAGGTCCAGTTCCTCGAGGGTGATCCACATAGTGCGGATGGCGCGCTTGAGCACGGATCCGTGCGCCAGATCGAAGGTGAAGCCTTCCTGCTTGAGCAGCCGGCCGGCGTCGTGCGCTTCTTCGATGCCTTTCTCCGACAAATCGACATCGGTCCAGCCGGTGAAGCGGTTTTCCTTGTTCCAGATGCTTTCGCCGTGACGCAACAGCACGATTTTTTTCATCGGAATATGCAATGATCTTGAAAATTAAAGGCGGCAGGTGCGTGCGCACCCCGTTATCGGGATTGTATTACCCGCGCCGGCAAGTGTCCTGCAGCAATGCGCCGCCGCACCTTAAAAAACCAGGAATCAACCGCGGAAAGGACGCATCCTGAGCATTCCCTATTCCGGCGTGGCCATCCCGATTCGGGCAAGGATGGCACTCGCCCTGATCGGCCTGGCCTGGGTGCTGCCTTTTCTCAGTCCGAATTTTCTCGAGCCTATTTCCAGTTTCTACGGCGAGGCAACGGCGATCGTGCTCGGCCTGGCCGCCCTGACTTGCCTGTACAGTCGCTCCGCCTGGCCCGTCATCCAGATACCGCGCGCAAGCCTCGTATTCCTCGGCTTTGCCGGATTGATCCTGCTGGATGTCTTGATTGATCGTACGGTTTATCCACAGCAGAACCTGCTGGCAATTCTCTATCTGGTCTGGGCGGTCGCACTGGCTGCACTGGGTTGGCGCCTGAAGGAAATATTCGGGCTGGATACGCTGGTGGCGACGTTGGCGTGGTTTGTCTTGGCGGGCGCCTTACTGAGTGCGGCGATCGGTCTGGCGCAATGGTGGGGAATCCCTTCGCCGCTCAAGCCATTCATGCTGCCGCAGGTCAGCGGGCGCATCTTTGCCAATACCGGGCAGCCCAAC
Organism: Betaproteobacteria bacterium; assembly: GCA_039931685.1. Lineage (GTDB taxonomy): Bacteria > Pseudomonadota > Gammaproteobacteria > Burkholderiales > JACQAP01 > JACQAP01. The sequence continues at coordinate 3,481 of JBDTRK010000002.1, forward strand.
CACCTGGCGGACTATATTTGCCTCGGCGTTGCCTCGCTGATTTTTCTTGGCGCCTGTGGTCGCATCCGCCTCGTACTCGCCGCTGCCGCCGCCGCGCCTTTGCTGATGGTACTGGTGGCGTCCGGATCGCGCAGCGCATGGCTGTATCTTGGCGCGCTGGCGGTACTGGCATTGCTCCAGTGGCTGTTGCTGCGCTCACGCGTCGCGTCGAGAATCGCATGGCTGAGCGTCGGGGCATTGGTGGGATTTCTGCTCGCTCAGTGGGTCGTCGGTGCGCTCACGGAAACTTCGTTGATGCAGGTTGAATCCATCGCCAGCCGAGTGCACAGCGAGGGCATTTTTTCCTCGATCCGCCTGCGGTTATGGCACGAGGCCTGGCTGATGTTCCGCGACGCGCCGTTGCTTGGTCAGGGATTTCGCCAGTTTCCCTGGCAGCATTTCCTGCTTAACGCGCAACTGCCGCCGCCGCGCCTTGAAGACCTGCTGTACGACAACGCGCATAACCTGCTGATGCAAACGCTGGCGGAGTTCGGGTTGGCAGGTGCGGTCGTGCTGGCGGCCGGAATCGCGGTCTGGGCTTTGGCCATTCTCCGGAACCAATTTTCCGCGGCGATGTGGTGGCTGCTGTCGGCTCTCGCAATTCTGAGCATCCACAGTATGCTAGAGTATCCGCTCTGGTACGCTTATTTTCTGGGTATCGTCGCAGTTTTGCTCGGCGCATCCGAATCTGCCGCAATAACAATCGGCAATCGTCCCGGCGGAAGACTGGTTCCGGTGCTGATATTGTTGCTGGGGTGGATGGCCGCAGCGAACACTTATCAGGATTACCGTACTCTTCAATCCCTGCACAGGATCCAGTCGCGAATCGGAGGAGAAGAAACGCGCAGCACCACCGACGTTCTTCTCGACCTGCAGCAGCATTCGCTATTCACGCCGTTCGTGGAGCTCGCGTTGTCGCGATTGATAGTACTGAATCGCGAACAGGTGGCGGACAAGATCGTCGTAAACGAAGCGGCGATGCATTTTGCACCGGCGGCTGATGTTGTTTACCGCCAGGCTGTCTTGCGTGCGCTAGATGGCAAAGCGCAGGAGGCGCATGAACAGTGGGATCGCTCGGTAGCGAACTATCCGGGGAACAGGGCAGCGGTTGTCGAAACAATCAAGGCCATGGCGGCGAGCGATGCGCGCATGGCCGAGCTTCTTGAATACGCAAATACGCGAAACGCGGGAGAACGAAAGTGAAATTTGTATTGAACAATATCTGGCTGGTGATGGCGGCCGCAGTCAGCGGGGCAATTCTGCTGTGGCCCCTGGTCAATCGGCGCCTGAGCGGCGTGCCGGAAGTAGGCGCATTGCAGGCGGTGCAATTGCTCAATCGCAAGGATGCGGTGATGATCGACGTACGCGAACCGGCGGAGTTCGGCGCCGGGCATGCGCCGGGCGCGAAGAACATGCCCCTCGCGCAACTGGGAAAGCGCGCCGGCGAGCTGGAGAAACTCAAGAATCGGCCGGCGGTCGTAGTCTGCCAAAGCGGAGGGCGGTCGCACGCCGCGATCGCGGTGCTCAAAAAGGCCGGTTTCGCAGAAGTGGTCGTCCTGAGCGGCGGAATGGGCGCCTGGCTGCAGGCCAACTTGCCGGTGGAGAAATGATGCCGCGCGTCATCATGTACTGTACCGCGGTGTGTCCGTATTGCGTGGCTGCGGAGCGCTTGTTGAAAAGCAAAGGTGTGACCGACATCGAGAAAATACGCATTGACCTGCAGCCTGAGCGACGCGCGGAAATGATGGAGCGCACCGGCCGGCGCACCGTTCCGCAGATTTACATCGACGACCGCCACATCGGCGGCTTCGACGACCTCGCCGCGCTGGATTCCGACGGCGGCCTCGATCCGATGTTGCGCCAGGAATTCGGCAAATCCGTAGCCTGAACCCCTACCATCCCTGAGACCAGTCAACATGAGCCAGCAGCCCAATCAACCCGTGTTCTCGATCGAAAAACTGTTCGTGAAGGATTTATCGGTGGAAGTGCCCAACGCGCCGAAAATTTACCTCGAACGCGATACGCCGCAAGTCGAGATACAAATGAATACCAGCGCCAACCCGATCGACGACGGCTATTTCGAGGTGCTGGTGAGCGTGACCGTGACGGCCAGGCTAGCCGAAAAGACGGTTTTTCTGGTCGAGGCGAGCCAGGGTGGCGTCTTCCAGATCCGCAATGTGCCGCAAGAAGAAATGGAGTCTGTCCTGGGCATTACCTGCCCGAATATTCTCTACCCCTACGCGCGCGAGGTGGTCTCCGACGCCGTCGTGCGCGCCGGATTCGCGCCGGTATTGCTCAATCCGGTAAATTTCGAGGCGATTTTTCAGGCGCAACGCGAGGCTAAGGCGCAGGCACAGACCCCCGCAGGCGCGACGCACTAGAGAGGGCGAAATGAGCGCAAGGCTGGCGTGGACCGGTGTGGTGCTGGCGGGCTTGCTGGCGAGCGCGCAGGCGGCGGCGCTGGATTTCCGCTCAATCGCAGCGCCAGCGGCGGTCCTCTACGATGCGCCATCCACCAAGGCGCAGAAGACTTTCATCCTCTCCGAGGGTTACCCGGTCGAGGTGATCGTGAAGCTGGAAGGCTGGAGCAAGGTGCGCGACGATACCGGCGATTTTGCGTGGGTCGAGAACAGCCATCTTTCGGACCGCCATACCGTGATGGTCAAGGCGGCCAGTGCCGAGGCGCGCCGGGAGCCGAATGAGAATACGCCGATTGTATTCAGCGTGGAGAAGGGGGTTTTCCTGGAACTCGTCGATGTGGCGGTCGGCTGGGCCAAGGTGCGCCACACTGATGGCGCAACAGGCTTCATCAAGTTAAGCCAACTCTGGGGTCTATGAGGCTTTCCATACTGGGCGCCGGAGCTTGGGGCACAGCAATGGGTGTTGCGTTGTGCGCCCATCACCAGATTTCGCTTTGGTCGCGTGACCCGGCACAGTCCAGCAAGCTCGACGCTGAGCGTGTCAATGCACGCTATTTGCCCGGCGTTACGATTCCCGCACAAGTGCGGATTACTGACAACTTCGACTCTGCAATCGCGGACAGCGAACTGATCGTTGTGGCCGTTCCCACTGCCGCGTTGCGACAGACACTAAAGTTGATTGTGGCGGCCAGGGCGGCGGCAGGTGTGGTCTGGCTGTGCAAGGGTTTCGAAAGCGGGCAGGCGAAATTTCCGCATCAAGTCGCCGACGAAGAGCTGCCGCCAGCACAACCGCGCGCGGCGCTGTCCGGTCCCAGCTTTGCCAGTGAAGTCGCCCGCGGGTTGCCCGCGGCGGTAACGCTGGCGTCCCGCGACCCGCAGTTCGCCGCCAGCGCGTCGCGGGCACTGCATACCGGCCGATTCCGGGTTTATTCCAGCGACGACCTTGTCGGCGTGGAAACCGGCGGGGCGGTAAAAAACGTCATCGCCATCGCGGCCGGTATCTGCGACGGACTGAAACTGGGGGCCTCGGCGCGCGCCGCCCTGATCACGCGCGGGCTCGCGGAAATCACCCGGCTTGGCTTGCGCCTCGGCGGTCGCAGCGAGACATTCATCGGGCTCGCCGGGGCGGGTGACCTGATGCTGACCGCGACGTCGGACTTGTCGAGAAATCGACGCGTTGGACTGCAGCTCGCACTGGGACGGCCTCTGCCGGACATTCTTGCCGAGTTGGGGCATGTCGCGGAAGGCGTCAACAGCGCCCGTGAAGTCGGCAAGCTTGCCGAGCAGTTCAATGTCGATATGCCCATTAGTGCGGCCGTTTTGCAGTTGCTGGAAGGCACCGCTTCACCGCGTGAAGTGGTCGAAGATCTGTTGCAGCGTGGACCGAAACAGGAAAGCGTGCGCTAACTCGCCATCCCGGCAAATCCATTCTGCCGCCACGCTTCGTAGACCACCACCGCGACCGCATTCGACAGGTTAAGACTGCGGCTGCCCGCCACCATCGGCAAGCGCAGGCGGTGACTCGGCTCAAAACTTGCCAGGTGTTCAGCAGGCAAGCCGCGCGATTCCGGTCCGAATATGAAGACATCCCCCTGGCGAAATTCGACGCGGTCGAACCGGGCTGTGGCCTTGGTGCTGAACGCGAAGCGACGGCCGGGCAAGGTCGCAAGCATCCTAAACCAGTCGGCATGTACCTGAATGGATGCGTATTCGTGGTAGTCCAGTCCGGCCCGCTTGAGTTGACGGTCATCGAGTCGGAAACCCAATGGCTGAATCAGGTGCAGGCGGCACCCGGTATTTGCGCACAGGCGAATCACGTTGCCCGTATTCGGTGGAATTTCCGGCTCAAACAGGACGATATCGAACATATTCAGTTGCAATTTTACATACTTAGTTGTTTAATCTTGCAATTCAATGAGCTGCACTATAAACCTAAAGTTACTCGGAAAGAGACGTTCTACACTTAATCGCGGCTGATGGGCAGACCAGAAAAAATCCGGTTGGGCGAGATCCTGCTGCAGCAGAAGCTGCTCACGGAGGACAAGCTCAAGTCAGCGCTGGACGAGCAGAAGCGCAGCGGGCGCAAGCTCGGCCGCATTTTCATCGATGCGGGTTACGTCACCGAAGAGCAAATCGGCAGCGCGCTGGCGAGGCAGCTGCAAGTTCCTTTCATCAACCTCAAGCATTTCAATATCCGACCCGACGTCGCGACGCGGCTGCCGGAAACCCTGGCGCGCCGGTTTCGCGCCATCGTGCTCGAGGATTCCGGCACTTTCTACCGGGTCGGCATGGCCGATCCGACGGATCTGTTTGCCTATGACGAAATCAATCGTGTCCTGAAGCGCGACATCCAGCTGGCGGTCGTCGGCGAATCCCTGCTGCTGCAGACCATCGACCGCGTCTACCGCCGCACCGAGGAAATCAGCGGGCTGGCCCTCGAGCTTGGCGAGGAACTTGGCGAGACCACCGATTTTTCAGCGCTGGGGCTGACGCCTGGCGCGGAAGACGCCCCGGTCGTCAAATTGCTGCAATCGGTATTCGAGGACGCGGTGCAGGTGCGTGCCTCGGATATCCACATCGAGCCGCAGGAAAGCCGGGTGCTGATCCGCTTTCGCATCGACGGCGTGCTGCATGTGCAGGCCGAGGCGGACTCGAAAATTGCATCCGCATTGGTCCTGCGCCTGAAGCTCATGTCCGGCCTCGATATTTCCGAACGGCGATTGCCGCAGGACGGGCGCTTCAACGTCAAGGTCAGGAACAACCAGGTCGACGTACGCATTTCGACCATGCCGACGCAGCATGGGGAATCCGCTGTCATGCGCTTGCTGAACCAAAGCGGCGGTATCCTTTCCCTCGATCGCATCGGTTTGCCCGAACGCATGCATGAGCGGCTGAGCGCGATCCTGCAACGACCGAGCGGCATGGTCCTCGTCACCGGACCGACGGGTAGCGGCAAGACCACTACTTTATATGCCGCTCTCGACGAACTGAACAAGCCGGAGCGCAAGATCATTACCGTGGAAGATCCCGTCGAGTATCGTCTGCCGGGCATCACACAGGTGCAGATCCACGAGAAGATCGATCTCACCTTCAGCCGCGTACTGCGTACCGCTTTGCGCCAGGATCCGGATGTGATTCTGGTCGGTGAAATGCGCGACCAGGACACGATGGAAACCGGGCTGCGCGCAGCGATGACAGGCCACATGGTGTTTTCGACACTGCATACCAACGATGCCGCCAGTACGCCGATCCGCCTGCTGGACATGGGCGCACCGCGCTACATGGTTGCAATGTCGCTGCAGGTCGTCATCGCGCAGCGCCTGGTAAGGCTGGTCTGCGAGAGTTGCGCGCAAGCCACGCCGCTCGATCCGTCCGAGCACGAATGGATGCGGATCCAGCTTGGCGCCGCCGCAGACGGCCATACCTACATGAAGGGCAAGGGCTGTACCCAGTGCAACGGCACGGGTTATCTCGGACGCACCGGTGTCTATGAAATGCTGGTGATGACAAAGCCGGTGGTCGAGGCGGCAAACCGCGCTGATCCCGCGGTATTCATCGATACGGCCCGCAAGCAGATGAAAGGGGAGACGCTCAAGGACCACGCCGCCCAGCTTGTGATCAGCGGCCGCACCAGTGTCGAGGAAGCCATGCGCGTAGGCAGCCAGAGCGAGGACGCATGAGCTACTTCGCCTACAAGGGCCGCAATGCCTCCGGCGAACTGGTGCGCGGCGTGATGGAAGGCGCGGACAGCGCCGTAATCGCCAGCCAGTTGTTCAGCGCCGGCATCACGCCGGTCGAAATCGACGAAACGCGCGGCGGAAAAACTGCCACGGCGAGTGAGTTCTTTGCCCGATTGCAACGGCAGCCCGTTCAAAACCAGGACCTGCTGCTGTTCAGCCGCCAGATGTATGCCTTGCTCAAGGCCGGCGTACCCATCATGCGCGCGTTGAGCGGACTGCAGGAATCCGCGAGCAATCTCTCTTTCAAGGAAGTATTGCGCAGCCTGCGCGAAAATCTCGACAGCGGCCGCCCTTTGTCGGTGGCCATGCAGCGGCAACAGGGTATTTTCTCGCCGTTTTACGTGGCGATGATTTACGTAGGCGAGACGACCGGCCGCCTCGAGGACATTTTCCTGCGCCTGTTCAATCACCTTGAATTTCAGGAATTCATGCGCAACCAGGTCAAAGCTGCGCTGCGCTACCCGGTTTTCGTCATGGCTGCGATGGCGGTGGCGATCGTCGTCATCAATCTGTTCGTCATTCCCGAGTTCGCCAAGGTCTACAAAGGGTTCAATGCCGAACTGCCTACGATCACGAAAATCCTGATCGGGTTCTCCGGCTTCATGGTGTCTGCCTGGCCGTTCCTGCTGGCGGGGCTGATCGGCGCGGTATTCATGTTTCGTGGCTATACGCGCACGAAAAAGGGAAAGTACGCCTGGGACCGGTTCAAGCTGCGCATTCCGGTCTCCGGAAAGATCGTGCTCAAGGCGACGATGGCAAGATTTTCGCGCAGCTTCTCGCTGTCCATGCGCAGCGGCGTGCCCGCCGTGCAAGGCCTGTCGTTGGTAGCGCAGACCGTGGACAATGCCTTCGTTGCTGAGAAAGTTGAAAAAATGCGTGAAGGTGTCGAGCGCGGCGAAAGCGTGCTGCGCACCGCCATGCATGCGGAAATTTTCACGCCGGTTGTTCTGCAGATGATCATGGTCGGCGAAGAATCCGGTGCGCTCGATGACATGATGGAAGAAATAGCCGAGCTCTATCAGCGCGAAGTCGAATACGAATTGAAGACGCTCGGCGCGCAGATCGAGCCCATCCTGATCATCTGCCTCGGGGTTCTGGTCCTTATTCTCGCGCTTGGCGTGTTCCTGCCGATCTGGGACCTCGGCCAGGCGGCGCTGAAGAAGTGACCGATGGTCGCAAGGCAGCGGCGCGGGTTTCAGCGCGGAGCCAGCCAGTTGGAACTGTCCGTGAGCATCGTGCTGTTCGCGGTTTTCCTGGCTGTGTTCATGGAAAGGGCGTTTTACTATCAGGAATACGGCGAGAAAACGGCGATGGAAATGACCGTGGCGAACATGCGCACTGGGCTGAGGTATAAGGTGGCGGATCTGATCATGAACAACCGGGTGTCGGAAATTCCGACACTGGCAGACGAGAATCCGATGGATTGGCTGGCCGAGCGGCCGGAAAACTACCTCGGGGACTTCGATTCACCGCCGGAAGGCAACACGACGGGGAAGTGGTTTTATGACAGGCGCAACCAGGAACTGGTGTACACGGTGCACAATCGGCGCCACTTTGTGCCGTTCATCGGCCAGGATTTCACGATTCGCTACCGGGCGCAGCGCATCGAGGGGCCGCGGAACGCTTCGGGGAAGGACGCCCGGCCTCAGGTATGGGTCAGCTTGAAGCAGTCACGGGAATACACGTGGTTGCCTTAACAATAGGCACGGAACGTGCGACTTCTGCAGTGCTGAAGGGCGCCGGACCGCATCGAAGGGTTCGTTTAACAGGAGAAAGTGCAATGAATATTGGCCGGAAATACACATTACCGCAGCACAGCCGCGGCTTCACCTTGATCGAACTGGTCGTCACCATCAGCGTAATCGCCATCCTGGCGGCGGTGGCTTTGCCACGTTACATCACGCTGCAAACCCAGGCGCGAGCCGCAAAAGCGCAGGCGATCTACGGAGGCGTGCGTTCGGCCGCCGCGCTGGCGCATGCGCAAGCGATTGCGACCAACATCACCGCATCGGGCGCGGCTGCGATCACGATGGAAGGCCAGGCGGTCACGCTGATCAATGGCTATCCGACCGCCGACCTCCCAGGCATCCAGACCGCATTGCAGATCACCAATGCGTCCGAGGACATCAACATCACCGTTGGCGGCGCAGGCCCGGGCTCCCTAATGACGATCGACATCAACGGCGGGACGGTACCCAACTGCCGGGTGAATTACACGTCACCCGCGGCTGGAAATTCATCCCCGATCATCAGCGTTGATCCGAGCGCATGCTGAAGCGGAATTGACAGGCCAGGCCAGCAGATACACGTGGACTCGAATTTCTTTGTCCGAACTTTAAAAAAGGAGAAGCAAATGCAAGCGAAACAAAGTGGTTTTACCCTGATCGAACTGGTGGTCGTGATCGTGATTCTGGGCATCCTTGCTGCCACCGCGCTGCCGAAGTTCATTGACTTGTCGAGCCAGGCTCGCTTGGCTGCTGTACAGGGCGTGGCTTCCGCTGCAACCTCCGGCTTTGCCATCAACTACGGCGCAAAGAAGGCCAGTGCATCCGGTGCGACGACGATTGCCGGCGCTCAAGCGGCAACTTGCACACTGGGCACGCTCGGAAGCGTCATGACTGGCGGAGTCCCCAGTGGTTATACTATCGGCAATGGTAGTGTCGCCACGAGTTGTGTTGGCAACGACGGCGCGACGGGTACCTGCACCGTTCAGGATACGCAGTTGGCTTCCGCGTCCGCGACCGTGACTTACATCTGCGCGAACTGAGTCGATTCAGCATGGAAAGACTGCGCCGGACGCCTGTTGGCCATCCGGCGCATTTTTTCATTCGCCCGAATTTCGTGGTATCGGTATGAGGCACGAGCGGCACGCACGAGGGTTCACGCTGGTCGAGCTGATCGTGATATTGATCATCATCGGCATTATTGCGGTCGTCGCCATTCCACGGTTCAGGGGTGTGGCCGGCTTCAACACCCAGGGCTTCAACGATCGCGTCATCGAAAGCCTGCGCTACGCGCAAAAGCAGGCGATCGCCAAACGCCGTAACGTTTGCGTCGCTTTCGCTTCCGCAGCGATCAGTTTCACCTATGCGTCGACCGCGGGTTCCGCCGCGGCTTGCAACACGAACCTGAGTGGGCCGGCCGGCGAAAACCCGTATTCAGTCGTTCCCGAGAACAAATCCATCGTGACGTTCTCGCCGGTGCCGGCGGGCCTGACCTTCAACGCATTGGGCCAGCCGATTGTGACCTCGAGCGGACTGCCGCTAGCCGCGGTGCAGACGATCACTATCAGCGGGGACGGCACCAGAACGTTCAGCGTTGAGCCGGATACCGGCTATGTCCATCTCTGAGTCCGGCGTGGTCAGGACCAACGCGATCGGTCGCCGCCCTCGCCACCGCCAGCATGGCATTTCGCTGATCGAACTCATCATTTTCATCATCATCGTCAGCATCGGCGTGGTGGCCTTGCTGGCCGTATTCAGCACCACGGTTCGCAAGAGCTCCGATCCGATTATTCGCAAGCAGATGCTCGCGATTGCCGAATCGCTGCTCGAAGAAGTGCAAAGCAAGCCTTTCACTTACTGCGATCCGGATGACGCCAATGCGAGGACGGCAACGCAGGCGGTCGTAGGTGTAGGGCCCACCTTTTGCGCGACCACCGCGCAAAGCGACAACAAGACCCAGCCGAGTGCCGAGACGCGCACCAACACCGCGAACCCATTCGACAATGTTGCCGATTACGGTGGCACGACCGGCACGACGACGATCAGCCCGATCAGCGACATCACCGGGTCAGGGGTTGCCGGACTCGGCGCCTACAGCGCGCAGATTTCCATTTCAGCGCAGGCTCTCGGCACCATCGCGGCATTGGACGGCAATTCCACGCCGCAATCGCTTGCCATTACGGTGACTGTAACCGGACCGGGCAATAGCAGCCTGACGCTGCAGGGTTTCCGCACCCGCTATGCGCCCAATGCCGTGCCATGAGTAGACCCGGCGAAACCAGTAGGGGGCATGCGAACGGCTTCACGCTGGTCGAAGCCGTCATCACCATCGTCATTACCGGCATTCTGGCCGCGATCACGGCGGTTTTCATCCGCGCGCCAATCACCGCCTATCAGGACGTTACGCGCAGGGCGGAGCTCACCGACATCGCCGATACGGCGCTGCGGCGCATTGCGCGCGAAATTCGCGCCGCGCTGCCAAACAGCACTCGCGTAAACGGCACCTGCACCGGCGCGGGAACCTGCTACCTGGAGTTCGTGCCGATCAAGTCGGCCGGACGTTATCGCGAGAATGGCCCGGGTAATACCCTGGATTTCACAGCCGCTGCCGATGCATTTGACGTGATCGGCCCGGGCGTAGACATAGCCGCCGGCGATGCCATCGTGATCTACAACCTCGGCGTCTTGGGTTCGGACGTCTATGAAGGGACCGACCGATTCGGTGCGACGACTACAGGAATCGCGCTGACGACCGCGGGCTTCAGCGGCGGACCGTTCCCGTTTTCTTCGCCGGCGCGGCGGTTTCACGTTGTCGGCAAACCGGTGACCTACGCCTGCAACGCGGGCGCGGGCCAGTTGCAGAAGTATTCCAACTACGCCTTTAATTCGACGCAGCCCCAACCGCCGGCGGGAACGCCGGCCTTGCTCGCCACCAACGTGTCCAGCTGCAGCTTTTCCTACCAGCCATTGAACCAGCTCAACGCACTTGTCACGCTGGCGCTGGGCGTGTCGAAGAGTAGTGAAACCGTGTCGCTCGTGCATCAGGTCCATGTCAACAATGCGCCGTAAACCCGAGCGCGGCGTGTCGATGATCTCCGCCATTTTCCTGCTGGTGGTGATCGCGGTGCTGGGCGCCTACATTGCCAGCGTGTCCACTACGCAGCACAGCACGGCGACGCTGGACCTGCAGGGATCGAAGGCCTATCAGGCTGCCTATGCCGGTATCCAGTTCGGCGCATATCAGGTGATACAGAACGGTGGCGCGTGCGCGACCACCTCAATTGGGTTGACGGGTGTGCTTGCCGGATTCGCGGTAACCGTGCAATGCACGAATACCACGTTGCCGTCGGGGTATACCGAAGGCAGCGCAACCCGGAACATTTACAGGATCATATCCACCGGCTGCAGTCCGGCCAGCGCAGGGGCCTGTCCCGGCGTGCAAGGCGGGTACTACGTCGAACGCCAGCTGGAAGCGACGATCGACAAGTGAGGCGGGAATTCCCTGCGTAGACGCGTGTGGATTTCGTCACGACGTCGGGGCTTCAACATGCATTGAATCCGCGAGGGTGCGGCCGGTCGGGTTTTCGGGGGCTAATGTTAGCCCGGTTAAACGCTGCCGGCTGCGATGACCTGGAACGGCAATTGCACGTGATAAACGACAAGGAGGGTTTGAATAGCGCTCGAGTGGTGAAACATTTCTGAAGTCGTTCCAATTTGTCTCGCCGGCGGAGGTTCGATTGTTCATATTACTACCAGCGGCTCGGGGGTCTGAGATGCGAACTTTCCGCGATCGTATCAGGACACTAGCCAAGCGCATCGCTCGCGAGACGACGGCTGAAACCGGCCGTGTCCGACTAATTTCTTTCTTCGGTCTGGTTAAGAGCGCCGAAGAGTTTAATGATTTGCGGGAGAGTTTCTGAACAGCGTGCGCAATCGCGACTTAATACCGAGGGGCTATGCCTGGCTGGTCGGCGCCGTGGCATTGGTATGCGCATTGACGCCAGCCCATGCCGACCGCGCGTTGCCCGCCTGGTATGACCAGAACGCAATCGCTACTGCGCCGGATTGGCATTACCGCGTTCCGATCAACGTGCCTGCGGCATCGGTCAACTCGACCGTTGAGGTCAACGTCGATTTCGCGGCCCTCCTCACGCAACTGAATGTGAATGGCACTTTTACGGCGGAGGCCGACGGCCAGATTGCCACCACGTCCAATACGCCCTTCAGCAGTATTGCCTTCGATTCTGGAAATGAATTTCGTTGTGGCCGGTTGACCCTGGAAAATGCGTTTGGCTCGGAGAGGATTGATTTGTCCATCCCGATCGAGACCCAGTACTACAACAGCCGCGGAACGTACGTGACCAATGTCGCCGACAACTGTATGGCGATCGCGCTGAACAATGTTTACCTCAGTTCCGGGACTGCATCGGGAGGAGCAACCTTCACCGCAGGAAAGGGCAATCTGAAAATTATCAAGCCTTTGAGCAAGGTCTCGATCGACCTGTGCATGGACCTCGATGGCGCGACTCCGACGGATTCCAGTTACGTGGTATCGACTCTGGCCAACATGCCTTGGTTGCAATGGAAATGGTCGGGTGCGACCTTCGATAACGACCCCAAGGCACGAGCCACTTTCGGCGTCTTCAAGAACGCCGATGAGTTAGTCTATCTGCGCGAGGTTTATTGACTCGATGAATGCCCGCAAAACGGCATGCCGCGATTCTGGGGGCGGCAATGCATAGATGGCGCAAATTCGCAGCAGCCTGCGTATTGTTGATCGCCGGATGCATCGCCGCATCGAACGCGGGGGCCGCCGCACGCTTTGCGCGCAGCACCGGTAACTGGAGCACGATCACGTGGTCTGCGACCAGCTGCGCCGCAGGAACGGGCGCCGCTCTGCCGACTTCTGCTGACGATGTCACGATCTGCGACGGCGTCACGGTGACGGTAAATATTTCGCCGACGGTACTCTCCATCAGCATCCCCAGTGGCGGCACGCTCACAACGCTGCAGATCACTTCCGCGCAGACCTTGACGGTGACGGGCAATGTGACGGCGACTGCGGGTACGGGTAGCGGCGACAACAAGCAGATCCTGTTGTCGAGCAATGCCGTGTTCAACGTCAATGGAGACGTCACTCTTAGCGGTAACGGCAACGACAATCGATTTGCGCTACTTCAGCTTAGTGGCGCAACGGTAACCATCGGCGGCAACCTTGTCATCGATGGCCTCGCGGGCAACAACCGGGCGCGCGTTACTCTTGCCAATACATCCACCCTGACTGTGAATGGCTCCATTACGCTGAGCACGGGTGGATTGCTCAACAACGGTAGCGCCACGAGTTGCGTGATCAATTTGCGAGGCGATTTCAATCACGTGGCCGCCGACAACGACTATGTAAGCACCGGCGGCATCTTCCAGGTGGTCGGTGCCGGCGCGCAGGCTTTTGGCGGTGGTGCCGGCATCACGACGACGTTCTATCAGTTGGTGATCAATAAAACCTCGGGCGATTTGACGCTGGGCCACAATACTTTGGTTTCGGGCGGCGCCGCCAGTTCGCTGCTGGTGCTTACCCAGGGACGCATCGTGACGGGCGCAAACTCCTTTGCGGTCGGTGCTGCGGGAGCGACTTCCACGACCATCAGCGGGGCCAACGCAGCGAGCTACATCGTGGGCAACCTGCGCCGCTACATTCCGACCGGTACCCAGTCGGGCATCGTGTTCCCGGTCGGTGGCAGCACCGCGGGCAAGTATGCCCCGGTGCAAATCGATTTTCCCAATGTGACTGCGGCGGGCTACTTCCAGGTCGCCGCCTCGACCGTCGACACAGACCATCCCAATATCGGGACGTCCGCACTTGATTCCGCAAACAGCGTCAACCGGTATTGGTCCCTGACCAATACCGGCGGCATCACGTTCAGCGGGGCCACGACCGCGAACGTGACCTTCAACTATCCGACCAGCGACATCGACAGTGGTGCCGACACGTCCGCCTTCCTGGTCGGCGATTTTTCGGGCGGTGCGTGGACTTATCCGACAACGGGTACCCTGACATCGAATAGTACGCAGATGACCGGATTGACGGCCGCCGCCATCGGCGGGGATTTCGCCATTGCCCAGTTGACTGGTCCCTATTCCTATTGGCGTATGAACGAAACTTCATGGAATGGTACGGCCTCCGAAGTCGGAGACTTCGGCAGCAGCGGCAATCCCGGCACGGCCGCAAGTCTCTCCGCAACCAAGCCGACGACCAGCAATACATCGCCCGCGATCAGCGGCAGCCCGGGCACATGCCGTTACGGCGTGTTCAACCGTACCAACAAGGATTACATCGCGCTGCCTGCGGCGTATCCGAATCTTGCGACCAGCAGTTTCACGACTACGGCCTGGATTCGGACGACGGACAGAACACAGTCGGGCCAGCGTATCCTGATCGACGATGAGGGCACGACCGGCGGCTGGGGATTCAGCCTTGGGGATGGCGCATCCGGTGCGCTGCGCTTCTATACGCGCGGGTCGGCGACCAATACGCTCGATACCGCCGCATTGATCAACAACAACACTTGGTATTTCGTCGCGGTCACACTGAACATCAGCGGCACCACCACGGTGGCGACGATATATGTATACAACACCTCAGGGACTTTGGCCGGTTCGGCAACGACGACCTGGACCGCCTTCACCTGGGGCAATGATCCCGGTCCGCCATCGATCGGTGGCGAGACCAATGCCTCATCCGAGGGGACCAACAGTTTCGGCTTTGCCGGCAACATAGACGAAGTGCGCGTTTACCGCGCCGCCTTGACCCAGGCGATGGTAAACGATGTACGCCAACTGACTAACCCCTGCGTAACCACCGATCACTATGCAATAGTGGGCAGCACGACGGGCGTGACCTGCGATGCTTCGACGGTGCAGATCGTCGCACACGACATTGCGCATACCGCTGTAGCTCCGCAGTCGGGCACGATACTCACACTCTCGACTTCGACCGGTACCGGCGTCTGGCAAGCCGGGCTTTTGTCCGGCGCCGGAGCGTGGGCGCCTTCCGGTGCCAATAACGGCATTGCGACCTACGTCTGGCCCGGCAGCGAATCAAGCTTTAGCGTAACCCTGCGCCAAAATACGGCGGCAACCGTCGGCATTAACGCAATGGACAGCAATGGCAAGGCGGAATCGATCATCGAGGATCTCAGCATTGCGTTCGCCGACAGCGCCTTCCGCGTGACGACCGACGGTACCTCGACGGCAACTATTGGTACGCAAATAGCAGGCAAGAACTCCAATACCGGATTCGGCGCACAGACGCTATACCTGCAGGCAATCCGCACTGATACCGCTACGGGAAGCTGTGTCGGCGCCATCCAGAGCCAGACCACTACCATTCAGATGGCCGGAAACCGGATCAATCCGACCGGAGGGACCAGTCAGGTCAGCGTGTTGAACAGCAGTAATGCACTGGTAGCATTGGGCACCGGCGCCGGGGTGCCCGGCACTTATACCAACGTAACGCTGGCCTTCGATGCGCAATCGAAGGCGCCTCTGGTCGCCTACTATCCCGACGCGGGCAGCATCTCGCTCCACGCCCAATATCAGTTGCCTGCTCCGCCGGCTGCCACTTTCCTGACCGGTTCCAGCAATGTTTTCGTGGTGCGGCCGTTCGGATTTGCCTTCCGCGGAACAAACGCAGCAACCGCCATTCAGCACAGCACCAGCGACACCGGTACGGTACTCGCACCAGCCGGGGACAATTTCACGATGACGATCGGGGCGTATCAATGGGCTGCTGGCGAGGACTCGAGTCCCATAGACGGCATACCGGATGCGGGCGTGAATCTCAGCAGCAACGGACTGACTCCGAACTTTGCAGCGAACGTGACGATAACCGTGAGTGCAAATCTGCCCGGCATCGCGACGGGCTCGATCTCCCGCGGCGCGACCTGCGCGAGCGCTGCAGTGATCGCCGCAGGAAGTTTCTCCGGTGGCTCGGCTACTGTCGCAGATTGGTGCTATAGCGAAGTCGGCAACGTGTTACTGACAGCCACGTCGAACGACTATATAACGACTGGCACCAACATTACCGGTAACAGTGGATTGGACGGTACCGGTGCGGCCGGCGGCTATGTCGGCCGGTTTCGGCCCAAGAATTTCGCCTTGAGCGGAACGCCAACTCTGACCAATCGTTCCGCCGCGAGTTGCTTGCCTGTGTCGTCATTTACCTATATGGGCGAAGGACTGGGCTTGGGATTCTCGCTGGTGGCGCGCAACACGCAAGGTGCGACCACGCTGAACTACAACGGCGCTTACGCCAAGCTCGGCCTCGGAACCTTCGCAAACTTCAATTTCGGTGCGAAGAGCGGGGCCACCAACTTGACTACACGGATCGATTCCAGCTCCAGCTCCGCCGGTAGCTGGGCGAGCGGCCTTGCCAACAACGTCACCGCTGCAACCGGGATTCTCCGCGACACGAATCCCGATGGCCCTTATGCCGCGGTGCAGTTCGGCATTGCCCCGATTGATTCGGACGGTGTCGCCATGAATATTTTGGACTTCGACGCCGACGGAAACAGCGTCAACGAACGTACCAATCTGGGTGTAACGACCGAAGTCCGCTACGGCCGACTGAAGCTCGGCAATGCGTTCGGCTCAGAACTGCTCGACCTGCCGATCCCGATGGAAACCCAGTACCTCAACAGCAGCGGGGTGTACGTGACCAATGTCGCCGACAGTTGCACCGCGATCGCGCTGAACAATGTTTACCTCAGTTCCGGGACTGCATCGGGAGGAGGAACCTTCACCGCAGGAAAGGGCAATCTGAAAATTATCAAGCCTTTGAGCAAGGTCACCATCGATTTATGCGTCGACCTCGGCGTCGATTTGCCTCCCCCGTCCTGCGCGGCGGCCAGTCCGGCCAACAAGTCCTGGCTGCAGTGGAGCTGGACCGGATCGACGTTCAACCGGGATCCCGCAGCCCGGGCTGCTTTTGGCCTGTACAAGAGTGCCGATGAATTCATCTATTTACGGGAAAATTTTTAGGGTTTTGTCGGCCATAAATATTATTGACGACAATGGGTTATTGATATATCTTCGCGTTCAAAGTTAATATAGCCGACATGCGCACATTATTCTCCAGATCCCGGCCTCTCGAATTGGCTGCCGTCAATCTGTACAGCGATCGTGCAGAGGTCGGGCGCATTCGCCGCCATGGCTCAGAGCGACCGGTTGTCGATATCTGCGCGCAAGTTGCCAATGCCGGCGATGCGGTCGAGACGCTTCTGCATCTGCGCCGCGAATTTCACCTGGAGCGTTTCGGCTGCGCAACGCTGCTGCCGGCACGGCAGTATCAGCTGCAACTGGTCGATGCGCCGAACGTCCCCGAACCTGAGATGAGATCCGCGGTGCGCTGGCGATTGAAAGAATTCCTGGAATACCCGGTGGAATCCGCAACCGTGGATGTCGTGGCGGTGCCGTCTGGCCAGGCGACCGCGGCGCGCGGCCGTTCCGTTTACGCCGTTTCCGCGCGCAATCAGGACATCGAATCGCGCATGAAGATGTTTGCGCAGGCGAAGATCACATTGCGCGTCATCGAGATTGCCGAGATGGCGCAGCGCAACCTCGCTGCATTATTTGAGACCGATCATCGCGCACTGGCCATGCTCAGCTTTAGCGAGGATGGCGGCCTGCTTACGTTTACCGCCGGCGGGGAGCTCTACCTGTCGCGGCGCATCGAGATCAGTCTCGACCAACTGCTCGGCGTTCGCGCGGAGATGCGCGATCAATTGTTCGAGCGCATCGCGCTGGAATTGCAGCGTTCCCTGGATCACTTTGACCGCCAGTTCAGCAATATTCCCCTGGCCCGGCTGCTGCTGGCGCCATTGCCGGAGGATCTCGGCCTGGTGGCCTATCTGGCAGCCAATCTGTCCGCACCCGTGGAAGCGGTCAATCTTGGGGACGTATTGGATTTTCACGAAGTACCCGAATTGCGCGAAGGGTCCGAGCAGATACTGCGCTGGCAGACGCTCGGCGCGGCGTTGCGTACCGAATAAGACGGAGAAATCAGCGTGCCGCAACAGATCAACCTGTACAACCCGGCCTTCGAGGTGCAGCAAGCGCTGCTTTCCTTCCGGGGCGCTGTCGCCGGATGGGTCGTAGCGGCCGCTTTGGTCGTGACCGTAGCTGGCTATCAGTCGATCAAGTTGCGTACGGCCGAGCGTCAGGAACGCGAAACAGCACAGCAGGTCGTTGCATTGCAGGCCGACGCGCAACGCTTGGGAAGCGAACTCGCGGCGCGCAAGCGCGATCCAAAAATAGCCGAGGACGTCAGTCGCCTTGAAGGCGAAATCAAAGGACGGCAGGAAGTCATGGAAGTGCTGCATGCGGGCGGCCTTGGTGATACGCGCGGATTTTCCGACCATCTCAAGGCGTTTGCGCGGCAGTCTTTCGACGGTGTATGGCTCACGGGATTGAGCATCGGCGCAGCTGGGCGCGACGTGACGGTCGAAGGACGCGCTTTGCAGGCCGGATTCGTGCCGGGATACCTGAAGCGCCTGAACGGGGAAGCTGCAATGCAAGGGCATCCGTTTTCCGAACTGGTTATTCAGGAGCCGGCTCCGGACCCTGCGGTGAAGAATGCTGTCCGCCCAAACTACGTCGAATTCAAACTGACGACCAAGCCGGTGGCCGCATATCAGTCCAGGGCGGCAACGCAATGAAGCAGACCTGGGCGCGGCTCGCGCAAAAATTCGATGCCTTGCAGCCGCGCGAGCGCCTGATGGTATTCGCCGCGGGCGTGGCAATCATTGCCGGGCTGGCTTTCGTTCTGGTGATCGAAGGCGCGCTTACCAGGCACAAGGCTCTGGCGGCCAGCACAGAAAGGCATCGTGGCGAAATGGCGCAATTGCATGTCCAGAACGCGCAGCTGTCCCGCCTCCTGACGCAGGACCCGAACACAGACGGCCGCACGCAGATAGATGAAATGCAGAAACGGTTGCTTGGCTATGACACTGAATTGCGCAGCGTCCAGCAGGGACTGGTACCGCCGAACCGGATGGTCAGGGTTTTGGAGGACATGCTCAATCGCGATTCACATGTGCGGTTGGTAAAATTGCGCACGCTGCCGGTCGCGGCGCTGGTGGAAAAAGAAGCTGCGCCAGCTATGGGCACGGATGCAAAATCCGCGGCGCATGGAAAGAACCTGGTTTACAAACACGGCCTTGAATTGACTGTCGAGGGCAGCTACCTGAACTTGCTGGAGTATCAGTCACGGCTGGAGAAGCTGCCATGGCGCATGTTTTTTGCGCGTACCAGCGTGAATTCCACGGATTATCCGAAAGTCCTGATGACGATCATCTTGTACACATTGAGTCTGGAGGAAGCGTGGTTGGTCGTCTGATCCGCACATTGTCGTTGCTGCTCGCGCTAGCCTGCATCGCCAGCGCGTCGCCGTCGATCGCACAAACCTTGCGCGATCCGACCCGGCCCCCATCCGCCGATACGAAAGGCGAGGCGGTCAGAAGCGAGCCATCGGGTTGGATACTCCAGTCGGTGTTGATTTCGCCGGAACGGCGTTACGCGATCATCAATGGCGAAATTGTTCCGATCGGCGGTTCGATTGCTGGCGCCGAATTGATTTCGGTTGCAGCGGAACGCGTGACGCTGCGTACCAGGCAAGGTTTGCGCGTCGTCCGTCTGTTTCCCGAGGTGACAAGGCTAGGCGCATCCGATGTGAGCGCCGGCGCAACCAAACCCAAGCAGGCGCCGGAAGCGGGCCAGGATACTGCGGCCCATCGACCCGGTAGTCCCGGAATGAAGAAATGAAAAATACAAGCGACGCCATGAGAATCCTGCCGCCAATGTTTCTGCTGTGCCTGATGAGCGCATGCGCGACGACGGCGCCGACTCCCGATACGACCTACGACTCCGCAAAAAAAGAAATGGCCCGAGTCGCACGGGCCCAGCGGGCCAGTGTGCAGGCTGAAGACGTAGGCAAGGCCCTGCTGCCGCCGCTTACGGTGGAAATGCCGAAGGTGGACGGTCGGCCGATCGAGCCGCGTTTCGATCTTGCAGTCAACAACGCCCCTGCCGGCCAGGTTTTTATGGCGATCGTATCCGGTACGCGATACAGCATGATCGTGCACCCCGGAATCAAGGATCAGATTTCGGTAAATCTGCGCGACGTGACGGTATTCGAGGCGCTGGACACGATTCGCGAGGTGTACGGCTACGAATACAAGGTGCAGGGCAATCGTATCCTGATCGAACCCCTCACGCTGCAGTCCCGTGTCTATCAGGTCAATTACCTGATGAGCCAGCGCAAGGGCAAGACCGATGTCAGGGTGACGTCGGGGGCCATATCGGATTCTTCCAATAGCGCGGCGGCGGCGCAGACGACCAACACGGGCAACAGCGCTTCGACAACCACGCTTGAAAGCAGCCGCATCAGCACGACGTCGAACAACGATTTCTGGACTGAAATCGGCAGTGCACTCAAGGCGATCATCGGTACCGAAGGCGGGCGCAACGTGGTCCTAAGCCCGCAGGCGGGCGTGATAGTCGTGCGTGCGCTCCCGGCGGAATTGCGCAATGTCTCGGAGTTCCTGAAGACCATGCAGGTCGTGGTGGAACGCCAGGTTATGCTGGAAGCCAAGATCATCGAAGTGCAGCTTTCCGACGGCCACCAGACGGGTGTCAACTGGGCGGCATTCGGCCAGGGCGCAAACAGCAGGGTAGCCGGCGGAATACTTTCTCCCGGCGGCGTGCTGACGCCGAACGGCGCCATCAGCGCATATACGTCGCGCAACGCAGACGGAACGGTATCCACCAGTTCGCTGCTGTCCTCGAATCCGGCGTCTCCGGGCAACATCGCCGCGGGCATCGGCACGCCGGGAACGCTGTTCGGTTTGGCATTCCAGACCAGCAATTTCGCCGCACTGGTCTCCTTCCTCGAGACCCAAGGCAACCTGCAGGTGCTCTCCAGCCCGCGAATCGCCACATTGAACAACCAGAAGGCGGTGCTGAAGGTCGGTACCGACGAATTCTTCGTAACCAACATCACGACGAACACCACGACGACCGGTACCACCAGTACGCAGTCGCCGACGATAACCGTGGCACCATTCTTTTCCGGCGTGGCGCTCGATGTAACACCGCAGATCGATGAGAACAACCAGATTATTCTGCATATCCATCCTTCGGTTTCCAGCGTCATCGAGAAAACCAAGAGCATCGACCTGGGCACGGCCGGCAGTTTCCGCTTGCCACTGGCTTCGAGTACGATCAGCGAGAGCGACACCATCGTTCGCGTGTCCAACTCGAACATTGTCGCCATTGGCGGTTTGATGAAGGAAACCAGCACGCGTGACAGCAGCGGACTTCCGGTGCTGGGAACCCTGCCGGTGGTCGGCAATCTGTTCAGCAGCAAGAGTCGCTCGGTTGTAAAAAGCGAGCTGATCATCCTGCTCAAGCCGACAGTCATCGAAAACGACGCGACATGGCGTCAGGATTTGATCGATTCCAAAGAACGCATCGATGCCTACGAACGCAGTGACCGTCCTACCTACAGACCTAAATCTGAAAATTCCGTTGCGCCGGCGCAATAGCGATACGAGCGTCGGAACAAGCCCAGCTGTCGCGCCGGCCCGGCACTGGCGATGATGATGTACAACACCCATTTCGCTTTGCGTGAGGCGCCGTTCGGACTGACGCCTGATACGACCTATGCCTTTGCCTGCACGCCGCATCAGGAAGCACTCAATACGCTGCTGATCGCGGCTGCGAATGGCGAAGGATTCATGAAGGTAACCGGCGAGGTCGGCACCGGGAAAACCTTGTTGTGCCGCCGCTTCCTTTCCCAACTCGACGACGACAGCGTCTCGGCCTACATCCCCAATCCACTGCTCGATCCGCACGGACTGCTGTTGGCACTGGCAGAGGAGTTGCACGTGGCGTGCGATCGCGATGAAGACCAGCACCGGCTCTTGAAAGCGCTGAACCAGACCCTGCTGGATTACGCGCGGGCAGGCAAGCGCGTCGTGGTCTGCCTGGACGAAGCACAGGCGATGCCGCTGGAAACACTGGAGTCCCTGCGCCTGCTGTCAAATCTCGAAACCGAGAAACGCAAGCTGTTCCAGGTAGTTTTGTTCGGGCAGCCAGAACTGGACGCCAAGCTGGCCCACGAGTCTGTACGACAGTTGCAACAGCGAATCACCTTCCAATACCATCTTTCGCCGCTCTCGCGTCGGGAAGTCGAGTACTACATAGCGCATCGGCTGAGGATCGCCGGATATATGGGCGATCGCCTGTTCAACTCTACCGCCCTCGATGCGCTATTCAGAGCGAGCCGTGGCGTGCCCCGGTTGATCAATGTGCTGGCGCATAAAGCCATGCTGGCAGCCTACGGGGAAGGGCACCATTATGTTTCCGCGGCACATGTGCGCAAGGCTGCCGGCGACACGCCCTCGGCGCGCAGGGTCTATTCTCCACTGGCTTGGATATTTGCAGGGGCGACGGTTCTTACCGCGGTTGTGATTTACTGGTACTTCAATCGATGAGTCTGATCAATCAAGTTCTGCAGGATCTGGAAAAACGCCATGCTGCCGAGTCGGAACTCAATTCGCTGCCGTCGCATGTGCGCGCCGTTCCTGGTCGGCAACGGCCGTCCGTCCGACCATTTACGATCGCGGCGTGGGCGATAGCGGCACTCGTGGCGTCCGGGGTTGGCGTTTTCATTTACGGACGCCATGCGCCAGGCAATGGCACATCGCCGATCGTTTCCACGCCGGCGCCCATTGCCAGTCCTGCGCCGTCAGTGGAGCAGTCGCCGCCCGCAATCGCGCCGGTTATTGCACAAAGCGCCACGTTCAGTCCCGTATCCAGGCTGTCGGATGAGTTGAGTTCCGTCACACCTATACCGGCTCGCAAGGAGAAGCCCGCGCCGGTATTGCGCCCGGAAGAACCTCGCGTTGCCCCGCGTCCCGAGCCAATCCCGGCGCCGCCGCGCCAGCGGCCGGCTGAACCAGAACAGGTGCGCGTCGTAGAGGCATTGTCTCGCGCCGATGCTCCCGTAGAGACGGCAGTCACGCTACCCGAGACGCAGGCGCCTTCAGCGGACAGCACGTCGGCAGCAATTGACAAGCAGATGCGCGAAGTGGCGCCGTCGGAAGGCGCGGAAATTGAATTCCGCAAAGGCGTGGCGCAGATCCGCGAAGGTCGGGCCAACGCGGCTGAGCTGGATTTTCGCGATGCGCTAAAACTAGACCCGTCCCATGTCGGCGCACGCCAGGCATTGCTCGGGTTGCTGCTCGACAGCAAACGCAACAACGAGGCGGAACAGCTTTTGCGCAAGACGCTGGAAATCAATCCGCGTCAGCCGCGCCATGCAATGGTGCTGGCAAGGCTGGAAGTCGAACGCGGCGACGTCACCAATGCGATCAACACCATGGTCGGCGTGTTGCCTTACGTCAATTCCGATCCTGATTTTTACGCCTTCCTCGCCGCGTTGTTGCAGCGCGAAGGGCGCAATCGCGAAGCGGTAGATTACTATCGCGCCGCCCTGCGGGGTGTGCCCGGCAATGGCGTCTGGATGATGGGCCTTGGCATCTCGCTGCGCGCGTCAAATCAATCCGCCGAAGCAGGCGACGTGTTCCGGCGTGCCATAGAGTCGAAGCAGTTGTCGCCTGAGCTGCAGGAGTTCGTTACACGCCAGTTGAACGAAATTTCGGCTGCAAAGAAAAAGTAGACCTCAGGAATCACCCGGCGCCGGCGTTCGCGCCACGATCCAGCCAATCACCTCGCGCGCACCGCGCTGCTTCAGGGTGCGAGCCAGTTCATTGAGCGTCGCCCCTGTCGTCAGAACGTCGTCCACGACGGCGACAGTTTTGCCGCCAACATCGAAATCGCAGACGAACGCGCCGCGTATGTTGGCCGCACGCTGCTTCCATGGCAGGGAAGCCTGGGGCGTGCCATCGTGTATCCGATGACAGGCGCCTGAGCTTATTTTCAGACCGAATTCCAGCGCCAGACGCCGCGCAATTTCCATGGCCTGATTGAATCCGCGCTGCGCCAGCCGGGCGGGCGCCAGCGGCATGGGCATGATCACATCCGGATACGGTTCACTGTCCAGAGCGCTGACCAGTCCTGCGGCCAGGGGCCGTGCGCTGGCAAGGTTGCCGCGGTACTTCAGTGCCTGGACCAGTTCGCTGACTGGATATTGGTACATAAATGCGGTCACGACCCGATCGAAGCGCGGCGGCTCGCCCAGGCAGCGACCGCAGAGCTCTCCGGCTGGATCGGGAATCGCGCACACCGGACAATGCGCATGGGGCAGCGGGGGCAGGCTTTCACGGCAGCCCTCGCACAGGCCGTCGTTACTTGCGCGATCACCGCACAGCAGGCAGGCCGGCGATATCAGCCACTGGGCAATCGGCAGGCAGTAGTCGAAAATGCGATAAATAGAATTTGACATGAATTGCCGCTTCCCCGACCATCTCCGCCAAGCAACTATCCGGATACCCACCGACCACATCATGCCCGACTCCGCGCCAGCCCTCACGCAGATTAAAGTCGTAACCGACCCCGCGCGCTGGTCCGCGTCCGGCGTCGAAGCGCTGCTATCCACGTCGTTCGGCGACCTGATGTATCAGGCCCAGCAAGTTCACAGGCAGCATTTTTCCGCGAATGAAGTGCAACTCTCGACCCTGCTGTCCATCAAGACCGGCGGTTGTCCCGAGGATTGCGGATATTGTCCGCAAGCTGCGCGCTATCACACGGGTGTCGACAATGAAGCGCTGATGTTGATTGACGCGGTAGTGGATGCGGCGCGCACGGCAAAACTCAATGGAGCTTCGCGATTCTGCATGGGCGCCGCCTGGCGCGGGCCCAAGCAGCGTGATCTGGAAAAGGTCGCGCAAATGGTGCGCGAGGTCAAGGCGCTGGGCCTGGAGACTTGCGCAACCCTGGGCATGCTGGGGAAGGGCCAGGCTGAACAACTCAAAGATGCCGGCCTGGATTACTACAATCACAATCTCGATACCGATCCGGCGTTGTATGGTGAAATCATCACCACCCGCGAGCAGGCGGACCGGCTGGATACGCTGCACAAGGTGCGCACCGCCGGCATCCATGTATGCTGCGGAGGCATTGTCGGCATGGGAGAAACACGCGCCAATCGTGCGGCACTCATCGCCGAGTTGGCCAATCTCGATCCCTATCCGGAAAGCGTGCCGATCAATAATCTGGTGCAGGTGAAAGGCACGCCACTGCATGGGACGCCGGAACTTGATCCGTTCGAGTTCGTGCGCACCATCGCCGCGGCGCGCATCACCATGCCGCGTGCCATGGTAAGACTTTCCGCCGGCCGCGAGACCATGTCGGAACAGACCCAGGCGCTGTGTTTTCTGGCCGGTGCAAATTCAATCTTCTACGGCGAAAAACTGCTGACCACCGCTAATCCCGTGGCTGATCGCGATCGGGTTTTGTTCGACAAGCTCGGCATCAGGCCCATGGAAATGCGTGACAATAGTAGCGGCGGCGGCTGACAGTTTCCGCCCCTTCGTCCGGCTATCGATTCCGGGTCTGCTCTCCAATGCGCGATCTCGCCGCCGAACTTGCCGACATCGAACGGCAAGACCTGTACCGTCGACGCCGCCTGCTAGATTCCCCGCAGGGAGCGCACGTCCGGGTTGATGGCCTGGATTATGTTTCCTTTTGCAGCAACGACTATCTGGGCCTGGCGTCGGATTCTCGCATCTCCGACGCGGCGGCTGAATCGCTTCGTCATCTGGGACTCGGTGCCGGCGCCTCGCATCTGGTGAGCGGTCATCATCGGGTTCACGACGATCTCGAGCGCGCACTTGCCGAATTCGTCGGGATGCCGAGGGCATTGCTGTTTTCCGCCGGTTACCTGGCCAATCTCGCAATTGTTAGTGTCCTCGCGAGTCGCTCCAGCGACGTGTTCGCAGATCGCCTGAATCATGCTTCGCTGAACGACGCGATGCTGTTGTCCCGGGCACGCTGCCGGCGTTATGCACATTGCGATCTGACGGCCCTTGACGGTCTGCTGGCCCGCTCCATGGCTGCGGACAAGATCGTCGTCACCGACGCGGTGTTCAGCATGGACGGGAATATCGCGCCGCTACCCGGCATCGCGCAATTGTGCGAACGCTACGGCGCCTGGCTGGTGATCGATGATGCGCACGGCTTCGGCGTGCTGGGCGCAAATGGCGGCGGTGCACTAAGCCACTTCGGACTCGATTCCCCTCACATCGCCTACGTTGGCACATTGGGCAAGGCGGCTGGCGCGGCGGGCGCATTCGTTGCGGGCAGTGAGCAGTTGGTCGAGTTGCTGATCCAGCGCGCACGCACCTATATCTACACCACTGCCAGTCCGCCGCACCTGGCGGCGGGAGTGCTCAAGAGCATCGAAATTATGCGCTCCGAACCCTGGCGCCGTCAGCGCCTTGCAGCACTCGCTGAACGCCTTTACGGCAAGCTCAAACTGCGCAAATGGTGTTTGCTGGCTTCGCAGACGGCTATTCAGCCGCTGATCGTCGGCGAAAATTCCGAATGCGTACATCTGAGTGAGGTTCTGGCGGCGACGGGCATTCTCGTGCCCGCCATCCGCCCACCCACAGTTGCCAAAGGCAGCGCGCGTTTGCGCATTTCCCTGTCTGCGGCCCATGCCGAAGCCGAGGTGGATCACTTGATCGATGCCCTGCAGCGAGCCGAGGCCTTGCTTTCATGAACGATGCCTCCACGCCGGAAAAAAGCCAGATGCGCCGTTCCTTCGACCGTGCTGCATCAACTTACGATCGCGCGGCAGTCCTGCAACGGGAAGTTTGCGCCCGCGCGCTGGAGCGATTGGACCTGGTCAAACTCGATCCCGCTGCCATCATCGATGCGGGTTGCGGTACCGGGTTCGCGGCGCAGTCGTTACGCAAGCGCTTTCCGCGCGCCCACCTGATCGGGCTCGACATCGCCCCGGCCATGCTGCACGCGTCGCGAGCGCGAATTCCGGCGTGGAGGAAATGGGTCGGATTGGACGGCCAGGCACTTGTCTGCGGTGACAACGAGCGGCTGCCGATACGATCCGGCAGCGTGGGCATGATCTGGTCCAATCTTGCGTTCCAGTGGGCGGGCGACTTGACGACAGTTTTTGCGGAGTGCCGGCGCGTGTTGCGACCCGGCGGTCTGCTTATGTTCACGACGTTAGGTCCGGATACGCTAAAGGAACTGCGCGCGGCCAGTGCTGGCGACGGCAGGATCCACGTCAATCGCTTTACCGACATGCATGATATCGGTGACATGATGATCGGTGCCGGTTTCGCGGATCCGGTCATGGATATGGAATATCTGACACTCACCTACGCCGACGTGCGCAGCCTGATGCGCGATCTCAAGCAACTCGGCGCGCACAATGTCGCCGTCGGCCGCAATCGTGGCATGACCGGTAAGCACGCGCTGCGGGAAATGGAAGCGCGCTATGAGTCCTTTCGTCGCGACCAGTGTCTGCCTGCGACTTTCGAGGTCATATACGGACATGCGTGGGTGCCATTGCTGCGCACAGGGCCCGGTGGTCGGCCGGTCATCGACATCAAGTCCGCCTAGGAACTCGAAATGGCTCGCCTCGTGTCGCCGGTATCTGCTTCCGGACTATTCATAACAGGTACCGATACAGGGTGCGGAAAAACGCTGGTCGCGGCCGCCCTGCTGCGCGCATTTGCCGCCTCCGGCATGCGTGCGGTGGGCATGAAACCCGTGGCGACCGGCTGTCGCACGGATGCGCATGACCGTGCGAATGAGGACGTGGCGGCACTCCTGTCGGCCTCCAATGTCAGCGCGCCGATTAACCTGATCAACCCGTATTGCTTCGAACCGCCGATTGCGCCGCATATTGCGGCGCAGTGCGCCGGCACGACAATCTCGCTGGTGCACATCCGCGAATGCTATCGCGCTCTGGCCAAACTGGCAGATCGTGTGGTTGTGGAAGGTGCGGGTGGATTACTCGTTCCTTTGGGCCCGCAGGAAGATTGGGGTGACCTGGCGCGGCTTATCGAGCTTCCTGTGTTGCTGGTCGTC
Source organism: Betaproteobacteria bacterium (assembly GCA_039931685.1). Classification (GTDB taxonomy): domain Bacteria; phylum Pseudomonadota; class Gammaproteobacteria; order Burkholderiales; family JACQAP01; genus JACQAP01. The sequence continues at coordinate 31,477 of JBDTRK010000002.1, forward strand.
GGCATGCGGCTGGGGTGCCTGAATCATGCGTTGCTGACGGCTGAGGCCATTCGCAGCCGCGGCCTCGTGTTTGCAGGATGGGTCGCCAACCGCATCGACCCGACTATGTCTTTCTTCGAGGAGAACCTGGAAACGCTGCGCGGCAAACTGCCCGCTCCGCTGGTAGCGATCATGCCCTTTGCGCCGGACCAGGCGCAGGCCTGCGCCGTGCTGAATCCAGATCTGCTGGTCGGGTGAAAAATGTCGCGGATTCGCCGGGCTGCCGGGGCGGACTGCAAGCACCCGCTTTCTTGCCATCGTATGGCGGCATGTGCGACAATTCGCCGCGCTAAAAAGGGGCGGGTTTATGTGTTGCGGCCCTTCGCAAGGGCACACCAAAACGGGATTGCGGCATGAACTGCAAATGAACCGGAACGCAATGGGGAACGAATTGGAATTCACGTTCGTTGCGCGGCGGAACAATTCTCTTTCATCCGGCGGCAGGCTGCTCGTTGTCGGTTCTCTTGCGGCGGTGATCTTTGCGATTTCCCTGGGATTTGCGCTCCATGGCGCCTGGCTGGTTTTCCCGTTCGCAGGCTTGGACATCCTGGTGGTGTACCTGGCATTTCGATATGTGGAACAACGTGCGGGTGACTACGAATGCATTTCGTTTCACGATGACAAGATCGTCATTGAAAGTCGGTGCAAAGCCAAGACTGACAGTTTCGAATTCAACCGCCACTGGGTTCAGGTAACGTTCGTCGAATCCCGGGGCGCGGAGCGGTCGCGGCTGTTGCTGCGGTCCCATGGTAAAGAAGTGGAGTTCGGCGCCCATCTGACCGGCGAGCAGCGTGACGCGGTCGCGCGCCGGCTGAAAGAACACCTGAAAGTCCGTTAATACAAGGCATTCGTTTGGGGGGAAGCATGATCAAGACGTTGTTTCGGAAAATTGGTGCGGGTACGTTGACGATGCTTGTGCCTGCGCTGGTTTGGGCGCAGGACAAGGCCAAGTGGAATCTGCAGGAGCCGCATACGTCGGTTGCCCGCGAGATGTACGATCTCCACACCATCGTCCTGATCATCTGTCTGATCATTTTTGTCGGCGTCTTCGGCGCGATGTTCTATTCGGTGATCTATCACCGCAAGTCGGTTGGGCACAAGGCTGCCCACTTTCATGAAAACACCACGGTTGAAATACTGTGGACGGTTATCCCGTTCTTCATCCTCATCGGCATGGCGTGGCCGGCAACGAAAAGCGTGTTGGCGATGCGCGACACGTCCGCGTCGGACATGACGATCAAGATCACCGGGTTTCAGTGGAAATGGGGATATGAATACCTGAAAGGCGAAGGCGACCTCGCGGGCGTGGCGGATGGCGTCCAGTTCTATAGCGTGCTGGCCACGCCGCACGACCAAATATATGGCAATGCCCCGAAAGGGGAGAACTACCTTCTGGAAGTCGACAATCCTCTTGTAGTCCCGGTGGGCAAGAAAGTGCGCCTGCTGATCACCGCCAACGACGTGCTGCACGCATGGTACATGCCGGCTTTTGGTGTGAAGCAGGATGCCATACCGGGATTCATCCGCGATGCGTGGTTCAGGGTCGACAAGCCCGGCACCTACCGTGGCCAGTGCGCCGAGTTGTGCGGTAAGGAACATGGTTTCATGCCCATCGTCGTGCAAGCGGTGAGCGCGCAGGAATTCGCCGACTGGTCGGCCAAGCACAAAGTGGCATCCACCACCCCGGCGGACGCGACTGTCGTTGCTGCCGCGGGCGGCAGCGGCGACGGCAAGGGCACTTACGAAAAAGTCTGTACGGTGTGTCATGGCGCGGGCATCGCGGGCGCGCCGAAATTCGGCGACAAGTCGGCCTGGGCGCCGCGTATTGCCGCCGGCATCGATGCGCTGCATAACAGCGCGCTCAAAGGCAAGAACGCCATGCCCCCAAAGGGTGGCATGGTCAGCCTGCCTGATGGTGATGTGATTGCGGCAGTGGATTACATGGTCAAAGCAGCCAAGTAACCGGCTGCCGATCCGATTTAACGCAGAGTAATTGGCAGGATATCGAGGAGAAGCAAGCATGAGCGCAGTCATCGGCCACGATCACGATCATTCGGACGGACATGGGTATCATCCCGGCGGCATCATGCGCTGGGTCAAGACCACAAACCACAAGGACATCGGCACGATGTACCTGTGGTTCAGCTTCATCATGTTCCTGACCGGCGGTTTCATGGCCATGGTGATTCGTGCGGAACTGTTCATGCCGGGCATGCAGGTTGTAAATCCCGAAGTATTCAATCAGATGACCACGCTGCACGGCCTGATCATGGTGTTCGGCGCGATCATGCCGGCCTTCGTCGGCTTCGCAAACTGGCTGATCCCGATGCAGATCGGCGCGCCTGACATGGCTTTCCCGCGGATGAACAACTGGAGCTTCTGGCTGCTGCCCCCGGCCGCATTGCTGCTGATTCTTTCGCTCTTCGTTCCGGGTGGTGCGCCTGGCGTGGGCTGGACGCTTTATGCCCCGCTGTCGGTGCAGCAAGGTATGGGCATGGATCTGACGATTTTCGCGATCCACATTCTGGGTATGTCTTCGATCATGGGTTCGATCAACATCATTACCACCGTGCTCAATCTGCGCGCGCCCGGGATGACGTTGATGAAAATGCCGCTGTTCGTGTGGACCTGGCTCATTACCGCCTATCTGCTGATCGCGGTGATGCCTGTGCTGGCCGGCGCGGTCACCATGACCCTGACGGATCGCCATTTCGGCACGCATTTCTTCAATGCCGCCGGGGGCGGCGACCCGGTCCTGTTCCAGCATATTTTCTGGTTCTTCGGTCATCCCGAGGTTTACATCATTGCCATTCCGGCGTTTGGCGTCGTGTCTCAGGTCATTCCGGCGTTCTCGCGCAAGCCCCTGTTTGGTTATACCTCAATGGTCTACGCGGTTGCCTCGATCGCGATCCTGTCCTTCCTGGTCTGGGCGCACCACATGTATACCACCGGCCTGCCGGTAACCGGCCAGCTTTACTACATGTACGCGACCATGCTGATCGCGGTGCCGACCGGCGTGAAGGTATTCAACTGGGTGGCCACGATGTGGAAGGGATCGCTCAGTTTCGAAACGCCGATGCTGTTCTCGATCGGTTTCCTTTTCCTGTTCACGCTGGGAGGCTTCAGCGGCCTGGTTCTGTCCATCGTGCCAGTGGACATCCAGCTACACGATACTTATTACGTTGTCGCGCACTTTCATTACGTCATGGTCGCGGGCGCGCTGTTTTCTGCATTTGCCGGGGTGTATTTCTGGCTGCCGAAATGGACCGGGCACATGTATGACGAAACCCTCGGCAAGTGGCATTTCTGGCTGTCGATGATTTTCTTCAACATGATTTTCTTCGTACAGCACTTCCTCGGGCTCGCCGGCATGCCGCGGCGGATTCCGGACTACGCGCCACAGTTCACCGACTTCAACATGATTTCCTCGATCGGCGCCTTTGGTTTCGGCCTGACGCAGTTGCTATTCCTTTACGTGGTGATCAAATGCATACGTAGCCACGAAAAGGCACCGCAGATGCCGTGGGAAGGCGCTGACTCGCTGGAATGGACGCATCTGCCCACGCCGGCGCCGTATCACAGTTTCGAAACGCCGCCGACGGTAAAGTGAGGCTTGACGGCTTGCCAGCCCGAGCCATCGCGAACATGGACGAAGAGCAGGTCAGGCGGCAAAAAGCGCGGAACCTCAGGACCGGGTTGATCCTGTTGTCTGTGGCGCTGGCCTTTTTTGTGGGAATTATTCTGCGGCGCTGGTCATGAGTCACGAAGGCGCGAATCGCATCATCCTGGTCAAGTTGCTGGTAGTGACCGTCGGGATGTTCGGCTTCGGCTATGCGCTGGTGCCGTTGTACAAGAAGATTTGCGAAGTCACCGGCATCAATCAGGTAGAGAAGGCGAACGCGCCGCTGGCCAATACGCAGGTCGATACCAGCCGCCTGGTCGCGGTGGAATTCGACGCCAATGTGCGCAGCGACCTGCCGTGGAAATTCAGGCCTTTGCAGGCCGGGATGAAGGTGCATCCCGGGCAGTTGGTGCAAGTCATGTACGAAGTACACAACGATTCGGATCGTCCAATCACCGGACAGGCGATTCCGAGCTATGGGCCGCAAATTGCAGGGCAGTATTTCCGCAAACTGGAATGCTTTTGCTTTGCGAAGCAGAATTTTGCGCCGGGAGAAGTGCGACAGATGCCGGTGGTGTTCGTGATCGAGAACGAGCTGCCGAAGGACGTGACGACGGTCACGTTGTCGTACACGTTCTTCAGTGTCGAAGGTGCAGCGCCGACTGCAGTCGCGCCAAAGAATGGCAAGGCAGGGTGATTCCACGGGACCGCAGCCGGTGCGGAAGGTGTCGCCGCTGCGTGTGTTTAAAACGGTGTTCTGGTCGTTTTTCGGAGTGCGACGGCGCGCCGACAATCAGGACGATTTCGCCGGCATCACGCCGGTGCAGGTAATCGTAGCGGGCGTGCTGGGCGCGATAATATTCGTCACTTCACTGATCACGCTGGTCAAGTTCGTTGTCAGGTGACCAGCCGCAGGAATGAAGCGTCGAGAATTTGCGGTAACGGAACTATTGGGAACCTAAGGGAGAACATATAAATGCATAGCGAATCTTCAAGCTACTACCTGCCTGAACCGTCACATTGGCCGGTCGTTGGCTCGTGTGCGCTTTTCCTGCTGACCTTCGGTGGCGTGCTGTGGATGAATGAGGTCGGAGCGGGGCCTTGGGTTGTCATGGCCGGTATGGCCGTCATGGTCTACATGATGTTCGGCTGGTTCGGTACGGTCATCCGTGAAAGCGAAGGTGGCAAGTACAACAAGCAGGTGGATATGTCCTTCCGCTGGAGCATGAGCTGGTTCATCTTTTCCGAAGTCATGTTCTTTGCCGCGTTCTTCGGTGCGCTGTTCTACATGCGCGTGCTTTCGGTTCCCGGACTCGCCAGTGGCGAAACCATGGAACAGCTCTGGCCCGGCTTCGCGCCCCACTGGCCGGTGTCAGGCCCAGGAATCGAGGAAACATTTACGCCGATGGGTGCCTGGGGCATTCCGGCAATCAATACCCTGATCCTGCTGTCGTCCGGTGTGACGGTGACTTGGGCACACTGGGCGTTGAAAAAGAACAATCGCGCTCAACTGATTGCCGGATTGTTCGCCACGGTGGCGCTCGGCATCCTGTTTCTTTCACTGCAGGCTTACGAGTATGTGCATGCGTATCACGAGCTCAACCTGACGTTGGGCATGGGCGCGTACGGCGCGACCTTCTTCATGTTGACCGGTTTTCACGGTTTTCACGTGACCGTTGGAACCATCATGCTGATCGTCATTCTCGGTCGATCCCTGGCCGGACATTTCACCGCCGAACATCACTTCGCCTTCGAAGGTGTATCGTGGTACTGGCACTTTGTCGACGTGGTCTGGCTGCTATTGTTCGTAATGGTTTACTGGCTCTGATCGCGACAGACTAAAGGATAAGAAAAACAACTGAGCAGGAGCCTCGCGTCAGTCGCGGGGAACTGGAGCCGCACGAATGTGCGGCTGTTTTTTTCTAGAGGCCGGTTTTGGGAATGATGCCGAAGTAGTGACCGAGCATCAGAAGTACAAACAGCGTGATCGAAAGGGCAACACGGATAGTCAAAGCCTTGACGGTGCGATCAGATGTGCCCTTGTCACGGATCAGGTAGAACATCGCCGATCCGAGACTCAGGACGATGACAACGATAAAGGCGATGACGACGTAGCGCATAGCGGATGATTCAGTGAACCGAGCGGTGCAGTGTAAAGGATAAGACAACGCCCTTCCATATGCGAGAAATTCTCCCGCGAGCGGATTCGTCTCGAAAGCGGCCGCGCTGGTTGCCACCGCTGGCAGCGCTTATTGGCATTGCCTTGACCGCTGCCGCGGGCAGCTGGCAACTCAGCCGGGCCCATGAAAAGGAGCGTGCGCAGCAGGATTACGACCACGGCGCGTCCGACGCGCCGCTGCAAATCCCGGCACTGGCCGTGCGTGCAGAGGATTTGCGACTGCGGCGGGTCGAGGCCGAAGGAGAGTTCTTTCCTCAAGGCCTTGTATTGCTGGACAACAAGACGCGTAACGGTGTCGCCGGCTACGAAGTCGTCATGCCGCTGCGGATTGGCGCTTCGTCGATGCATGTTTTGATCAATCGCGGGTGGATTGAGGCTGGGCCGGATCGGACGCGGTTGCCCGTCATCAGAACGCCTGAGGCCAAAGTCAAGGTTACCGGCATGGCGACCGTGCCCGGGCGATTCCTCGAACTATCCCGGGTGCACGAAAGCGGTCCCGTATGGCAGAACCTGACGATCGAGCGCTATGTCGCCCGTACCGGCCTGCGAGTTCAGCCGGTAGTGGTGCAGCAACAGAATGATCTAGATGACGGCTTGCTGCGCTCCTGGGAGCGTCCAAGCTTCGGTATCGAGAGGCATTATGGCTATGCGGTGCAGTGGTTTTCCTTTTCCATTCTGATATTTTTTCTTTACGTATATTTTTATGTCAAACGTTCCCGATCCGAAAAAAACCAGGAGGATGCTTCTTCTCCTGGGAACGATTAGCCTTGCTCCGTTTGTCGGCTCCCTGCTGCTTTATTACTTCTGGACGCCTCAAGCCTTCACCAACTATGGCGAGCTCATTACGGCGGTGCCCCTGGCTGGCGTAGCGATTCCCGCCCGCGATGGAAGCCAGCTGCGCTTGGACGAATTGCGTGGCAAGTGGGTGTTCCTTACCGTCGATTCCGGAAACTGCGATGACTATTGCCAGTCGAAATTGTATGTGATGCGACAGATCCGACTAACTCAGGGTAAGGATCAGGATCGCATCGAAAGGCTCTGGCTGGTTTCGGATGGTGTGCAGCCGGCATCCGGCATCCAAGTCGAGTATCAGGGTATGCGCACGATGCTGACGGCAACAGACGATTTTATCGCCCGCCTGCCGGCGTCGGGTTCGCCGCGCGATCATATTTATGTTATCGATCCATTCGGGAATCTGATGATGCGGTTTCCGCGCGGTGTGGAGCCGCAACGCATGAAGAAAGATATCGACAGGCTCATGAAGATTTCAGGCGGCTGGGTCCAGACTGGAAAGTAGCGAAAAAAATGGACAATCCCGCGATCTGGCAATTTTCACTCAACGCATTGCACGCGGCGCTATGGGGTGGTTCGCTGCTGTTCGCGCTGATAGTTTTCTCGCGCTACGTTTCGCTGCGCAAGTTGGCAGTGGGTACGCTGCTGCTGACCCTTGCTCTGGTCATGCTCGGCGCCTACGTACGCTTGACCGATGCCGGCCTCGGCTGCCCCGACTGGCCGGGTTGCTATGGCAAACTGTCGCCCACCCAGGCCGTCGACCAGATCAAGGCCGCGCAGGTCGCCGCTCCCGACGGACCTGTGTCGCTTCCCAAGGCATGGCGAGAGATGGCCCATCGCTATCTGGCATCTTTTGTCGGTGTAATGATTCTGGCGATTGCAATCCGGGTGGTGAGCAATCGCCGCAAGCGCACGGCAGACATGGACGATCCGGCCCGCAAGATCGGATTGCCGCTCGCGCTCGTCGCCCTCGTCGTCGTGCAGGGACTTTTCGGAAAATGGACAGTGACGTTATTGCTCAAACCGGCGATCGTTACGATGCACTTGCTGGGGGGCATGGCGCTGGTGGCATTACTGGCATGGATGTCTGCACGCCAGCTGGAATTGACGGGCGGCCCGCCTTCCACCTTGCGTCAGATGCGCCCGCTGGCGGCAATCGCATTGCTGGTACTCGGCTTGCAGATCGCGCTGGGTGGCTGGGTCAGCACGAACTACGCAGCATTGGCCTGTGTGGATTTTCCGACCTGCCATGGCAGTTGGAAGCCAGCAACCGATTTCGCACAAGGGTTCCATTTTCTGCGCGAGCTCGGTATGACTGCGGACGGCGAGCCGTTGTCCAATGACGCATTGAACGCGATTCACTGGGCGCATCGCATCGGCGCACTGGTGGCTTTCCTCACGCTGGGCTACGTTGCATTGCGTTCGATGTGTCTGCCGGCGTTGCGCGCCCTGGGCAGACTGGTGCTGGTGCTTTTGCTTGCGCAAATCGCGCTGGGAATTGCCAATATTCTGGGCAGTCTTCCGCTACCCGTGGCGGTTGCTCACAATGGGGTCGCCGCGCTGTTACTTGGTGCGGTGGTAATGTTAAACTTCATGGCTCGTTCGCCTTCATCTTCGGGCCGCTAAATGTCCGTTTATCTTCCCTCCAGCAGTCAGGTCTCGCGGCTGCAGCAGTTACTGCAGCTTACAAAGCCGCGCGTGGTTTCGTTGATCGTATTTACCGCCGTGATCGGCATGTTCCTGGCGGTACCAGCAGAAGCGTTGTCGTCGCCGCATTTCTGGACCGCAGCGTTATACGCCACCCTTGGTATTGCGCTGGTCGCCGGCTCCGCCGCCGCCGTGAATTGCCTGGTGGAACAGAAAATCGATGCGGTGATGGCGCGCACCCGTGCACGGCCGCTGCCAATGGGCACGGTAACCCCTCAGGAAACCTTGCTGTTTTCCGGGGCCGTTGGTGGAATCGGGCTGACACTGCTTTACATCATGGTAAACCCGTTGACCATGTGGCTGACGCTGGCAACCTTCGTCGGCTACGCCGTGATCTATACCATATTATTGAAGCCGCTCACTCCTCAAAACATCGTGATCGGCGGAGCGTCCGGTGCAATGCCGCCAGTACTTGGCTGGGCGGCCGTTACCGGCGGGATATCGCACGACGCATTGCTGCTATTCCTGATTATATTTGCCTGGACGCCACCGCATTTTTGGGCGCTGGCGTTGTATCGCAAGAAGGAATATGCGAGTGCCGGCGTACCCATGTTGCCGGTCACGCACGGCGATCGATTTACGCGTCTGCACGTCTTGCTCTACACCGTCATCCTGCTCGCGGTGACGATGCTGCCTTTCTCCACCCGCATGAGCGGGTTGGTATATCTGGTTGCGGCAATTGGTCTTGGCGCGGTATTTCTGGTCTACGCAGTGCGCATTTGCGTGGCATACAGCGACGATCTGGCAAAAAGCACCTTCCGCTATTCAATTCTCTACCTTTCGCTGTTGTTCGCCGCGCTTCTCGTCGACCACTACCTGCGATACTGAGTGCGCCGATAGCCAGGTCATCCAATTCATACATCCGTGTTCCTGTTTCTGCGCATTCTTGTCCTGAGCGCTGCAACATTGCTGGCCGGGTGCCAGCCGCAGCAGCCGGGCTTCGAGTCCACCGATATTACCGGCGCGGATTTCGGCAAGACGTTTACGCTGACCGACCACAATGGCAGGAAACGATCACTGACGGATTTTCGCGGGCAGGTGGTGGTGGTTTTCTTCGGCTTTACCCATTGTCCCGATGTGTGCCCGACGACACTCGCGGAACTTGCCGGTGCAATGAGGAAGCTTGGCCAGGCGGCGGATCAAGTGCAGGTGCTGCTGGTCACTGTCGATCCCGAGCGCGATACGCCGGAATTACTGGGCAAATACGTGACTGCGTTCAATCCGAAGTTCCTGGCCTTGCGTGGCAGCGCGGAGGAGACGGCGGCAGTAGCGAAGGAGTTCAAGGTCATTTACCAGAAGGTTGCCGGTTCGCGCCCGGATAATTACTCGATGGATCACTCGGCCGGCAGCTACATTTTTGACCGCCAGGGCCGCCTGCGCCTGTATGTCAGTTATGGGCGCGGCGCAGAAGTCTTCGCGCACGACATTGATCTGTTGCTGAAGCAGCCCTGATCGCGCTCCAAAGAAAAAGCCCCGAAACACGGGGCTTTTTCTTTTGCGACAGCTGTAGAAGATCAACCGGCATCCGCCACCATCAGGCCCCGAATTTTCTTCATGGCCTGACCTTCAATCTGGCGGATCCGTTCCGCAGAAACGCCGAACTCGCCGGCCAGATCGTGCAGTGTTGCGCTGTCTTCCTCGCGTAGCCAGCGTGCCTCGATGATCCGGCGGCTGCGTGGATCCAGTGCCGTCAGCGCATTCTCCAGGCCCTTGCTGCGCGCCCGCTCCAACTGTTCATGTTCCAGTAGCTTCGAGGGTTCGTCGTCGGCCTTGGTCAGATAGGCAATGGGCGAGAAGCTGTCTTCATCGTCCTCGCTGAGTGGCTCGAGGGATATGTCATGACCGCCCATGCGGGTTTCCATTTCGACCACGTCCCCAGCTTTGACGTTGAGTTGCTCCGCCACTGCAGCGACCTCGTCGGGCGTCATCGTGAAATGGCTGCGCTTCAGGCTGCGCAGGTTGAAAAACAGCTTGCGCTGCGACTTGGTGGTGGCCACCTTGACCATGCGCCAGTTTCTGAGGATGAACTCATGAATTTCCGCGCGGATCCAGTGCACGGCAAACGACACCAGTCGCACGCCGCGTTCCGGATCGAATCGCCTGACAGCCTTCATGAGGCCGACGTTACCTTCCTGGATCAGGTCGGCATGCGGTAAGCCATACCCCAAGTAGCCGCGCGCGATCGAGACCACGACGCGCAGGTGCGAAACCACCAGCTGGCGGGCGGCCTCCACATCTTCATCATCGCGCAGGCGCCGAGCCAGCGTCGTTTCCTCTTCCTGGGTCAGGAGCGGGAAGCGGTTCACCGTCTGGATATAGGTATCCAGACTGCCCGCCTTTGACGGGTAAGGAATCGATAGGGCCAAAGCGTTCGTCATGGATTGAATCTCCTTTGCGCAAATATTAGCACTCGCATCCTAAGAGTGCCAATCTCCCGGAAAGTTCTCTGGCTAATCGTCCGGAGCAGCTCTACCGGGGCTCTCGCAGCGATAAGTGACGACTCACTGATAGCCATGCTCCCAACCATCCCAGAGCGGCCGAAAAGCCAAGCAGGATCATGCTGTCTTCGCCTCCCGGCAATTCCAGCTTAAAGAGCGTGCCATACAACCCGCTCAAATTTGCCAGTTGGGAATTCAGGACCAGAACGGCCAAGGCCACGATTGCCCAGGCGGCGCATCCACCGGCCAGTCCCTGCAGGGCACCGAAGTACAGAAACGGGCGCCGAATGAAAGGATTCGTCGCCCCTATCAGTTTGGATACTTCGATTTCATCGCGACGGGTGAGAATCTGCAGCCGTATCGTGTTGAAGGTCACTGCCACCAATGCAATGGCCAGCAATACCACTAATAGGGTCACCAACATACGACCAACGTTCAGGATCGCATCGAGCCGCCGCGCCCATTCCGCGTCCAGTTGCACATGCTCGACCTTGGGCCATTCGCGCGCCTGATTGTGCAGCGTTTCCAGCACCGCGGGATCATTGCTGCGTGCCGTGACGACAAATGCATCAGGGAGCGGATTGCGGGCGAGGTTTACAAGGACGTCCGAAAGACCGGCATTGCGCTTGAGCCGCGCCAGCGCCTGGTCTCGAGAAATAAACTCCACCCGGCCGATGTCCGGGTTGGACTTCAGGCGCTGCTCAACCGCAGCGACTTCGGCTGTGTTGGCGTCGATGGCCATGAAGATACTCACTTGAGGATCGCTGGAAAGTTGTCTTGAGAATGTCTGCAGATTATTCAATCCGAGGTAAAAGCCCGTCGGGAGTGACAGCGCAATGCCGATCACGATGACATTCAGGGCCGAGGCGACCGGTTGGTGCAGCAGCCGGATCAGGCTTTCGCGAAGGGTATCGAGATGAACCAGCAGCCAATTCACGCCGCAATCCTGCCGTGGTCCAGGTGGACGATGCGGGGGCCGAGACGCCTGATCATTTCTTCGTCGTGAGTGGCAATGACCACGGTCACACCTACCTGATTGAACGACTTGAACATGCCGATGATCTCTTCGGCATACGCGGCGTCAAGATTGCCGGTGGGTTCATCCGCGAGAAGGATTGCGGGGCGATTGACGATGGCGCGGGCAATACAAAGGCGTTGCTGTTCGCCGCCGGACAGCGTGATCGGCTTGGCTTTCTCACGTCCCAGCAAACCCACTTTGTCCAGGGCCGCGCGCGCCCGCTTTGCCATTTCACCGCGTGGAAATCCGCTAATTGCCAGGGGCAAAACCACGTTTTCGAATACGGTGCGGTCGAAAAGCAGCTTGTGGTCCTGAAAAATAAGTCCGAAATTGCGCCGGAAAAATGGGATCAATCCCGCCTTCATTGCCGAAACATTCTGCCCATTGATGACGACGCTGCCCGACGTCGGTCTTTCTATGGCAGTGATCAGTTTCAGCAACGTACTTTTCCCCGCACCTGAATGGCCGGTAATGAACACCATCTCGCCGGAGTCCACCGAAAAGGTGACTTCGTGCAATGCCTCATAGCCACCCGCATAGCGCTTGGAAACATGGCTTACCTGGATCATCGATCCGCGACGCGTATCTGCATTCACTCGAACAATGCCTCCACGAATTGCGCGGCGGAGAATGGCCGCAGATCGTCCACTCCTTCGCCCACTCCGATGTAGCGCAGTGGAATGGGTTTATTGCGCGCAATGGCGGCAATCGTACCGCCCTTTGCGGTACCGTCGAGTTTCGTCAGAATGATTCCGCTGACGCCCAGCGCCGCATCGAAAGCCTTTACCTGGGTGACCGAATTTTGTCCATTGTTGGCATCGAGCACCAGAAGGATCTCATGCGGCGCACCGGGAATGGCTTTGGCAATCACCCGTTTGACCTTGCGGATTTCCTCCATGAGGTGAAGTTGCGTGGGCAGGCGTCCCGCGGTGTCCGCGATGACCACATCGATATTCTTCGCTCGTGCAGATTGAATCGCGTCGAAAATGACCGCTGCGGTATCGCCGCCTTCCTGGGCAACGACGGTCACGCCATTGCGTTCTCCCCAGACCTGCAATTGCTCGCGTGCCGCGGCGCGAAAAGTATCCCCCGCGGCCAGTAGCACGGTCTTGCCCTGCGCCTGGAACACGCGTGCAAGTTTGCCTATCGACGTCGTTTTGCCGGCGCCATTCACACCGGCAATAAGGATGACGAACGGCTTGGACACGGATGTATCCAGCGCTTGCTCCAGAGGCTTGAGCAGATCGAGCAATGCCTGCTTGAGAACCTCCCGGACCTGTGAGGCGTCGATCAACCCCAGTGCGCGAGCCCTGGTCCGGGTCGTTTCTAGCAGGTGTGCCGTCGCGTCGACGCCGACATCGCAGGAAATCAGGATCGATTCCATTTCCTCGAACAGCGCGTCATCGATCTTGCGACCGGCGCCGAACGCGCCGGCGAGACGCGCGACAAGAAGCGCGCGGGTGTTCGCCAGCCCTTGTCGCAATTTTGCCGCCCAGCCAATATCGCCGTCGGCGTTCGCACTCCCGCCCTTGTCACGCTTCAGGAAACTTAACATACTCTGGTACTGTCACAGCGATGCTCGTTGTTCAAATAACAATATCAATTCTATTCTGTTTGCCCACGGTTCACCCACTAGCATGTTGACACCATCTTTACCTGTTCGATCCGCCCTGGCGGTCGTGCTCCTGATCTGCGCCAGCGCGGCCGTGTCCGCCGCGACGGTCGCGCAACGCACACTGGCCAACGGCATGACCATCATCGTCAAGGAGGACCATCGCTCGCCGGTTGCCGTTTCGATGGTCTGGTACCGTGCCGGCAGCATGGATGAAGTCAGCGGGACGACCGGTGTCGCCCATATGCTCGAACACATGATGTTCAAGGGCACCGCAAAGATGCCGGCGGGGGAATTTTCGCGAGCCATCGCCCGTGCCGGAGGCCGCGAAAACGCATTTACGTCGCGTGACTATACGGCGTATTACCAGCAGCTGCATAAGGCCAAACTGCCGCTTGCGCTGGAGCTGGAGGCCGACCGCATGGTCAATCTGACCTTTGCAGAGGAGGAGTTCGCCAAGGAATCGAAAGTGGTAATGGAAGAACGGCGCTCGCGAACCGACGACGATGCGCATTCGCAGCTGTACGAACAGCTGATGGCAACCATTTACATAGCGAATCCCTACCGATCGCCGATCATCGGCTGGATGAACGACTTGCAAAACATGCAGCTTGCTGATGCCCGAGGATGGTACGAGAAGTGGTATGCACCCAATAACGCAACACTCGTGGTCGCGGGCGACGTAGAGCCGGACGAAGTGTTCAGGCTCGCGGATAAATATTTTGGCGAAATTCCTGCGCGCGTATTGCCACTGCGCAAGATACAGACGGAACCGGGTCAGCTCGGTATCAAACGTATCACCGTCAAGGCGCAGGCAGAATTGCCTTATCTGGTGATGGCCTATCACGCTCCGGTACTGCGGGACGTCGAGAACGACCGTGAACCCTATGCGTTATTCGTCCTTAACGGCATCCTCGATGGCAGCGACGCATCGCGCTTGAATCGAGAACTGGTGAGAAAATCGCGCGTGGCAAATTCAGCCAGTTCAAGTTACGACCTCATCAATCGTGGGCCGGCGCTTTTTTTCCTCGATGGCGTTCCTGCCGAAGGCAAAACCGTGGCCAATGTCGAGGCGGCGCTGCGCGAGCAGATTCGCGTGCTGGTAGAGCAGGGAGTCAGCGACGACGAGCTGCGGCGGGTAAAAGCGCAGGTGACTGCCTCCCAGGTTTACGCTCGCGACTCGGTTTACTACCAGGCCATGCGCATCGGCATGTTGCAGACCGTCGGATTGCCGATTGACTCTTCCGACCTGCAAGTGAAGAAACTGCAGGAAGTAACCGCCGACGAGGTCCGAGAAGTGGCTCGGAAATATCTGGTCGACGGCAATCTCACGGTGGCGGTACTCGATCCGCAGCCCTTGGACGGCAGCAAGCGACCGCGGCTGACACCCGCTGGAGGTGGACATGACCAGCGCTAGGATAGCTTGCTTGAAGGGTCTGCTGGGCGCGGCCTGTCTGGCCGCGACGGCGACCGCAAATGCCACCCTGCCAATTCAGCATTGGCAGACCAGTACTGGAGCGCGAGTCTTATTCGTGGAAACTCACGATCTGCCGATGTTGGACGTTGCGGTGGACTTTCCAGCCGGCGCGAGCCGCGACACCCCCGAAAAAGCCGGTGCGGCGGCGTTGACACTCGGATTGATGCGCGGTGGAGCGGCAGCATTTGGCGAGGACGAAATTTCACAGCGTCTCGCAGGCATCGGCGCCGAGATGTCGGGTCGATTCGATATGGATAGGGCGGGATATGGGCTGCGAACCCTGTCGAGCGCGCGCGAGAGCAGCGAAGCGTTGACGCTGTTGGCGGCGGTATTGCAGAAACCCACATTTCCGCAGAACGTGTTCGATCGTGAGCAGCAGCGCGTCCTGGCGGACTTGCGGGAAGCCGAATCCCGCCCGGAAGTTATCGCCGATCGCCAATTCAGGCGCCTGCTCTACGGCGGGCATCCCTATTCCCGGCGCGGATCGGGTGACATCGAAACGGTCGCCGCATTGCAGCGTGACGATATCGTGGATTTCTACCGTCGTCACTTTACCGCCGGCGATGCCGTGGTATCGATAATCGGCGATCTCACGCGCAGCGAGGCTGCTGCAGTGGCGGAACAACTCACCGCGGGCCTCGCACGCCGCGTGCAACCGCTGCCACCATTGCCAGCGGTGACGCAGCTCGAATCCGGCCACTTGAGCCGCATAGCGCATCCCGCGACACAGGCGCACATCCTCATCGGCCAGCCCGGCATCAAGCGCCTGGATCCGGACTACTTTGCGTTGTTTCTCGGCAACTACGTGCTGGGTGGCGGAGGGTTCGCATCCCGACTCAATGAAGAGATACGACAGAAACGGGGATATGCGTACAGCGCTTACAGCTACTTCAATCCGCTGGCGCTCGAGGGGCCATTCCAGATCGCCGTGCAGACCAAAAAGGATACGGCGCAAGACGCGTTGAAGGTGGCCCAGGACACATTGGCGAGTTTCGTAGCGGAAGGCCCGACGCCGCAGGAACTGGATGCCGCCAAGCAAAACATAGTCGGCGGTTTTCCGCTGCGCATAGACAGCAACCGGAAAATTCTGGAATACCTTTCGATCATCGGATTTTATCGATTGCCTCTGACCTATCTGGATGATTTCCCTGCCCAGATCGAGCGAGTCACGCTGGACCAGGTCAAGGAAGCCTGGGCTCGGCGCATACATCCCGATCGTATGGTCACGGTGGTCGTTGCAGGCGCCGACACGCACTAAGAAAACGCCGGCGCTTTCGGTTTGCCGCGCAGGCATGCTAGCCTGCGCGGCAGTTCTTTCCCCTATTGGATTCCCGAACTTGAAGACCAACCAGGTGCGCATTATCGGCGGCCAATGGCGCAGCCGCATCGTGCGCTTTCCGCATGCGCATTCCCTGCGGCCGACGCCGGACCGGGTGCGCGAGACGCTTTTCAACTGGCTTGGACAGGATCTCGCCGGCAAGGCCTGCCTTGACCTGTTTGCCGGGAGCGGTGCCCTCGGATTCGAGGCGGCATCGCGCGGCGCGCGCCGGGTGGTAATGGTCGAGCAAAATACGGCGATATGCCAGGCGCTGCGTGAGACGCAGGCCGCGTTGGGTGCCGGGCAGGTCGAGGTGCGGCGTGCAGATGCATTTGCCTTTCTCAAAGCCGATGTGCTGCGCTATGACGTGATATTCCTCGATCCCCCATTTCAGCTTGGCTGGCTGCCGCGACTGCTGCCGTTGCTGCCGGTGCACCTGGCGCTCGATGCCCGTGTCTATCTGGAAGCCGACGCGCCGGTAGCGATTCCCGCGGAGTTCGAATTGATCAGACAGACGCGCGCCGGGCAGGTCCATGGTCTACTGATAAAATACAGCCAATCATGAAGACGCGAATCAACCGGGTGGTTTACCCCGGCACCTTCGATCCAATCACGCGTGGGCACGAGGACCTTGTGCGCCGGGCCTCCACCCTGTTCGATGAAATAATCGTTGCCGTTGCCGACAGCCACGGCAAACGCCCGTTCTTCGACGTGGACGAGCGTGTGGCCATGGCAAGAGAAACGCTCGGAGCGTTCCCGAACGTGCGGGTAGAAGGGTTTTCCGGGCTGCTGATGGAGTTCCTGCGCAAGCACGACGCCAAGATCATCCTACGTGGCCTGCGGGCGGTTTCGGACTTCGAGTACGAATTCCAGATGGCCGGGATGAACCGGAATCTCTATCCCGACGTCGAGACGCTGTTTCTGACGCCGGCGGAGCAGTACATGTTCATTTCCGCCACCATGGTGAGGGAAATTGCCTCGCTGGGCGGGGATGTCTCGCCATTCGTGAACCCGGCAGTGATTCCCCACATGAAGGCGAGACTGGCGCGGGGATGAAACGATGGCTCTGATGATTACCGATGAGTGCATCAACTGCGACGTGTGCGAGCCGGAATGCCCGAACAACGCCATATCGCAGGGCACTGAAATCTATCAGATCGATCCGGACAAGTGCACCGAGTGCGTTGGCCATTACGACCGGCCACAATGTCAGGAAGTGTGCCCGGTAGATTGCATTCCGCTCGATCCGACTCATGTCGAAGGCGCGGACGAGTTACAGAAGAAATACCTGCAACTGACAACGCGTAAGGAAGGGGCAACGGTCGCCTGACCAGGCGGCAGTTGCAAGTCAGGGAGCGCGGTGTTCGACGCCGTACTTGGCGTAAATGCGGGTAATGGTGCCGTCGGCAAGCAGCTTGTCCAGTATTGCGTTGACGGCATCGACCATCGCGGCGTCGGATTTGCGTATTCCAACGGCAACTTCCCAAGTCAGGCGCGGCTCGTTGTCAAATGCATTGACCAGGCGCAGGCCAGACTCCGGGTGCTGCAGCACGTAGTAACTCATCGTCGCCGACGAGACTGCTGCGCCATACAATTCACCCTTCTGCAGATCTTCCAGCATGTCGCTCTGGAAGGCATAAGGCGAGGTGGCCTTGCCGGCTTTGTTCAGCACCATGCTTGCCATCGAACCGACCATGATGCCGATTTTCTGGCCCTTCTTGAGTTCGCTGAAATCGCTGATTGGCTCCGCTTCGTTGCGTAGTCCAAGTGCCAGTCCCGATTTTTGGTATGGATGCGAAAGCCGCACTCTTCCTTCATGCACCACCGGGTCGTTGACAACATCGAACATAAGGTCGCAATTGACTACGTTCGCGCGGCGCCGGGGCAGGATCCATTCGATGTTGAGCGGTACTCCAAGGCCTTCGGCCAGTGCGCGCCCAATCTCGACCTGGAAGCCGGGCTTTTCTGCGTCTTTGCTGGCGTAGGGCAGCGCATCGCCATTCGCGCACATGGAAACCGCGCCCAGCGATTTGACTTCGGCCAGTGTGCGTGCCGTTGCATCACTACAGGCGAGAACGCCGAATGCCACGGCAGCGGCGGTAATGAATCGTTGCAGATAATTAAGTTGGTCACAAAGCTTCATGATGGATTCTTGGGTTCTTCGTCAGGTTTCAGACTACGAATGAATTTGAGGATGTCACGTATCTGGCTTTCGGTGAAAACACTGCCAAAAGCAGCCATGCGCCCGGGCATCCCATGCGTAATGCGGTTGATGATGAACTCGTCGCTGCGAGCAGAATTCATCAACTGAGGGCCCTTGCTTTCTACCCGACCGTAGTCCGAGTGACAAAAACCGCAGATATTGCGGAACGTATTCTTCACGTCCAGCGGCTTCGCAGCCGGTTTCTGATCGTCGGCAAGCGCCGCGCAAGACAGGCTTGCGGCCAATAAAGCACCCGCCAAGAGCCGAAGCACTCGCATGGCGGTTGCTGTGGCCTTCAAAGTTCTGTCGGTGAAATAAATAGACATCGTTTCCTCAAACTAGTTTCGTTGCACGCGGTGTTACTTCGTAATTAACGTGCTCGTTGTGCCTGCGTGCACAGGGGACGAAAAAAGGGCGGGAACATTGTCCCCGCCCGTCAATTATAAACCGCTTGCGAGTTACTGCAGTGCGAACACCTTCAGCACGCCGGAATCCTTCGGCATGCTCTTCCACGGCTCGCCGAACCAGTCACCGTAGCCGTCGCCGACCAGCGAACCCCAGCCGGTCATGACTGCGACGTACTGCTTGCCTTTGGCGAGATAGGTGATGATGCCGCCGTTGCTGCCCTGGCCGAGGTTATGCGTCCACAGCTTCTTGCCGTTGGTATCGTCATAAGCGACCAGTGTACCTTCGGCTTCCGGCACGAACAGAACGTTGCCGCCGGTGCTCAGCAGGCTGGCGTGCGGCGTGGCGCCGGGATACTTGATTTCAAACTTTACTTTGCCGGACAGCGGGTCGCGTGCACGGATGTGGCCATGCATCGACTTGTCGCCCTTCGGCGCTACGAACGTGAAGTCAGCACCGATGTTCAATTGCACCACCGGCTCTACGATCGGCTCGGTCTTCACCACGGTCAAGTCCATGCACCACTCGTAGCCGACGCGGTAGAACAGGCCGGTCTTGGGGTTGTAGGTACCCGCATTCCAGCTGTAACCGCCGGCAATCGCCGGGCAAAGCTGCTCATGCTTGCCTTCGGTCAGATCACGACGGCCCACCAGTTCTCCGTTGGGCTTGATGTCCTTGACGAAGTTGATGTTGTCGACGCCCTTGTAGACGTTGACCGGCTTGCCGGCGCGGTCATACACGAACACGAATCCACTCTTGTTCGGGTGCACGACATACTTCTTGCCGTCGCGTTCGATGAACATGAACTCGCCCATCGACGAATCGAAGTCCCATGCGTCGTGCGGCAGTTCCTGGTGATACGCCTTCAGGGTGCCGGTGTCCGGATCCAGCAGGATGACGGAGGTCACGTAGAGATTGATGCCAGGACGCGCGCCTTCAGTCATCCACTTGTCCCCCGACCAGTCGTACAACGGCGCCGGGTTGGCGGTACCCCACCAGACCGAGTTGGTTTCCGGGTCATAGGCGCCTGCCATCCAGCCACCACCGCCGCCGACTTTCCAGGAGTCATTGCCCCAGGTGTCACGCCGATCGGATGCAGTGCCCTCGTTGCCGCCGACGGTGAAGAATTCCCAGGCTTTTTCACCGGTCTTCGCGTTCACGCCGAATATCGGGCCACGATACGGCCACTCGCCACCCTGCGCGCCGATGATGATCTTGTCCTTGACCAGCAGCGGTGCACCGGTAAAGCCAACGGTCAGTTTCTCGGAGTCGATCAGCTTGGTTTCCCAGCTGAGCTTGCCGGTCTTCATGTCGATGGCAGCGAGCTTGCCGTCGAGCGTACCGATGAAGATGTTGCCGTAGCCGGCAGCGATACCCCGGTTGTACGGGGAGTGCGTCTGACGGGCGACCAGATCTTCATTGAGCTTCTGCTTGTACGTCCACAGCATCTGGCCGGTTGCGCCGTCCAGTGCATAGATCTGGTTGTACGGGCTCGAGTAGTACAGGACGCCGTCGATGGCCAGGGGGAAGCCCTGCAAGCCGCGATTGGCGCGCGAGGCCGTGTGCGACCAGGCTTCGGTGAGCTTGCCCACAGTCTTGGTGTTGATCTGATCGAGCGGGCTGTAGTGCCACGACTTGTACGAACCGTGGTACGTGAGCCAGTTGCCCTTTTCGAGTTCCTTGTCTGCGTTGAGCAGACGATTGCCGTCGACATCTGCAGCGAAGGAGCTTCCCGCAGCCACAGCCGCGGAAAATGCCGCCGCCAGCGCGATGCGCAGGTAACGTTTTTTGCTAATCATATTGAATTCCTCTCCAGAATTATTTCCCAAGGTAAGCCATGTCGCCGCGGGATCGTTTTTAGACAAGAAAAGGCAACCAGACGACGCGGCCGCCAATTCTTTACCCTCGTGCAGAAACCGCGATGTTTGGACGCCTTCTCGACACGCTGAGGCCAGCCCGGTTTCGCATTTCGGTATGCGGGGATTCTCGGGATGTTTTCCCGACGAGTCAAGGGAAAAGCGGCCTTTGACGTCCTGCCCCGATGTCGTGCAAAGGGTGTACAGCGCAGGGGTGGGGCGGTTCAGATCCTTAACGTCGCTGACATACGGGGCAGAAGAACGTAGAACGTTGGCCCTGACGCACGTTGCGGATGGACGTTCCGCAGATCCGGCAAGGTTCGCGCTGGCGTCCGTAAACATAATACGTTTGTTGGAAATTACCCGGGCGGCCTTCCGCGCCGACATAGTTGCGCAGGCTGCTGCCGCCAGCCTCGATGGCGGCAGCAAGCGTTTCCCGGATTGCGAAAACCAGTTTTTCGCAGCGCAGCAAAGAAACGCGACCGGCTGCGAGGCCGGGATGAATGCCTGCGCGGAACAGGGATTCGCTGGCGTAAATGTTTCCGACTCCGACCACGATGTGGCTGTCCATCAAGACCGTCTTGATGGCGGCGTTGCGCCCGCGTGTGCGCGCGTGCAACCAGCCCGCCGTGAATGCGTCACCCAAAGGTTCCGGGGCAAGGTGGGCCAGCAGCGCATGGCGCAGGGGATCTTGCCGTTCCCAGAGAACCGCGCCAAAGCGGCGCGGGTCGGTAAATCTGGCGGCCAATCCGGAGGCAAGCACGAAGTCGACGTGATCATGCTTGCCGGGCGGCGTTGAGCTGGGGATCATCTGGAGACTGCCGGACATGCCCAGGTGCAGGATGATCCAGCCGTTGCCGCAATCGATCAGGAGATATTTCCCACGCCGCTCAATGGCTTGCACGGTACGGCCAGCGACCAGGCTGGCAAGATTGCGCGGCACCGGCCAGCGCAAAGCGCCGTTGCGCACGATCACGGTACGCAAGCATTGTCCTTGCATGTGCGGCAGCAATCCGCGGCGGGTGGTTTCTACCTCGGGCAGTTCCGGCACGCGCTGCCCGCTATTTTTTTGCCACGACGCGCGGATCCAGCAATCGTCGCCCGACTTCCGCCCCAAAGTGGTAACGCATGGCATTGTCGCTGCGCACCAACTGGAAGTCCGGTTGCTTCTGCAGGATGTACATGACCACGGTCTTGCCGTCCTTGAAGCGCACCTTAATCTGTTCGCTTGCATGGCTGCCCTTATCGGGCGCCACGCTCAAAGCCGACGTGTGTCGCCATTCGTCGGCCCATTGATTGAAGACGTCCTGCGACAACGGCTGATCCGGCGTCACGGTGAAGTCGCCGGTCGCGTCCCACTTGCCTTTGTCGTCGCGAACGATCCGGTAACGGCCGAAATCGAATGCCACTGGCACGTCGCCTTCGTCGAGCAGACGCCGCCCCAGCATCTTGGTCACATCGGTGGCAACGCCATAACCGTAGAACGGAGCCGCCAGATATACGCCATCCGTGGCCGCCACATACTGCTCGTATGTAATGTCGTTGATGCGACCGAAAGCGAAGGCCTGGTCGTTCAACGTTACGCGCACCAGCGGCGGATTCAGATCGAACTGGGCCAAATCGACGTTGGTGAGTTTCTGCTTGGCGGTGGCATTGACTATATCGACCAGGCGATCGACCTGGGTTACTTCGGCCTGCGCATGCAGTGGCGCAACGATGTGCCACACGCCATCGCGTTTCTCCAGCTTATAGGAGGCAGCGCCGCGCGGCTCGACCAGGATGCGGGTCACATCGTCGCGCTTGAGCTGACTAAGCTTGATTACCGGCGCTGACGACTGCCAGGGCTTGTAATAGGCGTAGAGCGACAAGGCGACCAGCGCCGCGATCAGCGACAGATTGAGCAGGACTTTGGCCTTCATGCCTTGCGCCGCCACCAGATGACGCCGCCCGCAATCAGGAAGGCGAGTGGCAGCGCCAGCAGAAATCCGAAGCCTATGAGCGCGAGTCCGGGTCGCGTAAGGTCAAGCGTCAGGTCTGCACGGGTCCGCGGTTGCACGGAGATCAGCGCCTCGTCGCCGGCAAGCCAATTGAGCATATTTACGCCCAGATCGAGATTGCCCAGCGTGCCGACGAACTGGTTGGCGAGAAAGTGTCCGCTTCCGGTAACCACTATGCGTTGCTTGTGATCGCCGACACTGCGCTCCAGTGCCGCCGCCACCACGATGGGTCCGCGCACATCCTTGTTGCGGTCGAAGGCGACATTGCCGTCGATGCTGCCGGTTTCTAGCCAGCCTTCCTGGGCAACTTCGACCAGCGGCGTGAACTGCCATTTCGTCCCTTCGCTGGCAGCGATGCGGCGCGCGTAGGGAAATACGCTGGTGACGGTCGAGCGCTCGGTGATGCGGTGCTGGCCATATGAGGTCGCCAGCGCGAAGGTCGCCGGCAATTTGAGTCCGCCGGCAGCCGGATCGATGACCGTTCCGGGTGTCAGGCTCAGGCCGAGCTCGTCGGCAAGGCTCTGCATGCCATGCAGCGAACCGCTGTCGATCAGCCACAGAAGATTGCCGCCTTTTTCGATCCAGCGCTTGATCTTGATGACTTCTCCGGGAAGAAGATCGACGCGCGGGCTGGCAATGACCAGCACGGCGACGTTGTCCGGCACTTCCGGGGCAACAGCCAGATTCAACGCTGCGGTCTTGAATCCCTTGACGCCCAGCTGTGCGCCGAAATCGCCCAGGTCATGATTGGCACGGCCGTCGAGCTTGCGCTCGCCATGCCCGTCGAGGTAGCTCACCTGGCGTTCCGCCGAGCGCACCAATCTGAGCAGAAGATTGGTCATGTCCTGCTCGGTCAGGCTGGTGAGATGCTCGCTGCGGCCGTTGTATTCCACCACCAGTTCGCCGTTTGCGCGCACACCCGCGGCCTGCGCCTTCTGCGGTTGATCGCGCGGATCAATGAAGGTCAGCAGGAAATCCTTCTTGGCGCGCTGGTAGCTGCCCAAGAATGTAGCCACTGTTTTGCGGGCGTCGCCTTCGGCGTCCTGTGCGGTCGCGTAGGCTGTCACCTTCACGGGTCCGCCGACCTGTTTGAGCACATCAATCGACGCCTGCGACAGCGTATTGCGCTGGCCCTGGGTCAGATCCCATTGCGTCTTGACGTCTTTGGTTACCCAGATGATGCCCATGGCCAGGCCGACCAGCAGGACGACGAACACGCCGTTCTGGATAAGCAGTTGCAACCTCAGTTTGTTATTCGGTTTCATGCGCGTAGCCGGTCTGCGTCGAGGCGCCGGATCGAGAGAATGAGGAATACTGCCGTCAGCAGGGCGAAATAGATCAGATCGGTCACGGCGATGGCGCCGTTCATGAAACTTTCGAAATGCTTGAGCAGCGAGTACAGGTGGACGGGGCTAGCCGGATCGGAGGCGGCGATGTTGATCAGCCACAGAACCAGAAAGGCCGCGAGCGCGCCAATTGCGGCAACCACGGGATGCGTGGTCAGGCAGGACACGAACAGGCCGATGGCGGCAAAGCTCCCGGTCAGCAGCAGCAGGCCGAGCAGGTTTGCAACCAGCAGCCCGTAGTCGAGCTTGCCACCCATGAGCAGCGAAAGCGCCATCAGCGCAATGAGGGCACCGACTATCGTCAGAAAAATGGCCGTTGCCAGAAATTTTCCGAGCACAATCTGCGTCATCGACACCGGCGCCGACATCAGCATGGTCATGGTCCTGTTGCGCCGCTCTTCCGCTATCAGCCGCATTGTCAGCAGCGGCACCGACATGAGCAGCACAATGGAAGCTATGCCGAACATCGGTACCACGACGATTTCGGTCAGTCCCGGCGCGTTCGGCACGCGCGCGAGCTGTCCCTGGATGGTGAGGAAATAATCCACGCGGGTCAGAAAAATCCAGGCGAGGATGATTTGCAGAAACGCCAGTATCACCCACGCCAGCGGCGAGGTGAACAACCCGCGCAGTTCTTTTGCAATAATGGTGCGGATCATGCGGACACCCCCTCTGCTTCTTCGCGATGGGTGAGTTGCACGAAGACTTCCTCCAGGCTGGCCTGCGCCGGTTGCAATTGAAACAAGCCCCAGCCGCGTTCGATCGACGCGCGCACCAGATCGTCGGTCGGGTCGGTTCCGCCTTGCGGATGCACGCGAAACAGGTTGGCGTTGAGGGCATCGACCGATGCGCCGCCGGCGACGCTGCCGATGTCCTGTATCGATGGCGGGTTGCGCAGACCGATCTGAAGCGCGTGGCCGCCGCGGAACTGCTTGAGCCCGGCTATGGTGTCATTGAACACGACTTCTCCGCGATGCAGGATCTGAACGCGATCGCACACGGCTTCGACTTCCGGAAGAATATGGGTGGACAGAATCAGGCTGTGATCTCGCCCCAGGTCCTTGATCAGCGTGCGGATTTCGCGAATCTGGTTGGGGTCCAGCCCGACCGTGGGCTCGTCGAGAATGATCACGTCGGGTTCGTGGATGATGGCTTGGGCAATGCCTACGCGCTGTTGGTAGCCTTTGGAGAGGGAGCCGATCAACCGGTCGCCCATGTCGCTGAGGCCGCACCGCGTGCGGGCGCGCTCGACGGCGCTGGCGAGTGCGGTTTTCTTGACCTTGTGCAGCCGCCCTGCCAGCCGCAGGTATTCGTTGACCTTGAGTTCCCGGTACAGTGGCGGGACTTCCGGCAGGTAACCGATGCGCGCCTTGGCCTGGGTCGGATGCTCGATCAGATCAATGCCGCAAATTTCAACCTCGCCGCCGCTCGGCGCGAGATTGCCGGTAAGCATCTGCATGGTCGTCGTCTTGCCGGCGCCATTCGGACCGAGCAGTCCGAGGACTTCGCCGCGCTTGAGTTCCAGGGATACTTCGTACACCGCTTTATTGCCACCGAATGAGCGCGATATTGCCCGCGCGGAAACGGTCGATTCTGAGCTTGCCGTAGTGGTCATGCCCTCGCCTTGTTGGTCAATTGTTGAAGAACTGCCGTCGACTAGTCGATCCCCTGGTCAGGTGTCTGAATTCGCCGGATTTCACCGGTGCAAAGTCCGGTGCAGGGCAGCGGGATCGCTTGTGATGGGCGCCAAATATACCTAAACTGTCCGCTGGATTGAAGAACTTCGCGCGGGATCGTTGCCTCTAACGGTCAGTCAAGCAATTCTGCGTTCTCACAACCTCCGCTCATCCATGTCTGGAATCCCGACTGTTTTCGCTACTCCCGTCATCGCCTTCTGTCTCGCGCTGGGCGCCTGCGCCCAACTGCACGCCCGACCCGGCCACGATAGCGTTGCCGGCAAGATGGCGGCCGCCGGGCCAGACGTGTCCGCACAAGCGGATCCGGAAAATTTCGAAGCGCAGGCCCGTGATGTCTTCGGCACGAAAGCGTTGCCGCAGGCCGACTTGCCCGACCGATCCTTGGATTCGGAACTGTTGTATAAGTTTCTGCTTGCCGAAATTGCCGGCCAGCGCGGGGACTATCAGATCGCGGCTAAGGCGTATCTGGAGATGGCCAAAACCACGCGCGATCCGCGCATCGCCCGGCGAGCCACGGAAGTCGCCTTGTTTGGCCATTACCCGGATGTGGCGGTGCAAGCAGCCAAAATCTGGCTCGAAACCGAAAAGGATTCGGCTGCCGCGCGGCAAACCCTCGCCGCCCTCTACGTCAACGGCAACGACTTGCCGTCAGCCAAACCGTTATTGCAGCAAATATTGGCCGCGGACGGCGACAACATCGGCCAGGTGCTGACGCAGCTATATCCGATGTTGTCCAAGCACGCCGACAAAAATGCGACATTGGCCCTTGTAAGGGATTTGACGAAACCCTACGCCGACCGCCCCGAAGCGCATCTGTGCCTGGCGGAGGCATCGCTGGCCGCCAATAAATACGACGCGGCACTGGTGGAAATCCGCGAGGCGATGCGTTTGCGCCCCGATTGGGAGAACGGCGCGCTGTTCCAGGCGCAGTTGCTCAGCCGCGATTCGCGCGTCAAGGCGCTCGACTACCTGAAGTCCTTTCTTGTCACCTATCCGAAGGCGCAGGAAGTCCGGCTTGCCTATGCGCGCCAGTTGATCAACGACAAGAAATTTACGGAGGCGCGTGTCGAATTCCAGCAATTGCTCGAGGCCAATCCGAATAATGGCGACCTTGCCGTCACGGTGGCCCTGCTGTCGGTGCAGATGAACGACCTCGATGTGGCCGAAGTGCAACTGAAGCGCGTGCTGGCGATGGGCTACAAGGATCCGGACGCGGTGCGCTTCCACCTCGGCCAGGTCAACGAGGAGCGCAAGCGCTACGACGAGGCGGCCAAATGGTACCTGTCGGTGGAGGAGGGCGACCAGTTCGTTCTTGCCAACGCCCGCTATGCATTCATGCTGGCCAAACAGGGCAAGCTCGTCGAAGCGCGCGCACACCTGCAAGGCCTGGTGCCGCAGGACGACGCCCAGCGCGTGCAAATCATGCAATCCGAGGCGCAATTGATGCGGGAGGCGAAGGACTACAAGGAGTCGTTCGAAATCCTCAGGAAAGCCCTCGAAGTGCAACCGGACCAGCCAGACTTGCTTTACGACGCCGCGCTGGCAGCCGAAAAAATCGACCGCATCGATGTAGCCGAAACCAATTTGCGGCGCCTGATCGCGCTCAAGCCCGACCACGCACAGGCCTATAACGCGCTGGGCTACACGCTGGCCGATCGCACCGACCGGCTCGCGGAGGCGCGCGATTACATCGAGAAGGCACTCAAGCTATCGCCGGAGGACCCTTTCATTCTCGACAGCATGGGCTGGGTGGAGTATCGCCTGGGCCATGTCGCCCAAGGCCTGACTTATCTGGAGCGCGCTTTCCAGCAGCGCCCGGACCCGGAGATCGCCGCCCACCTCGGTGAAGTCATGTGGGTAAAGGGCGACAAGCCCGGCGCGGAAAAAGTCTGGCGCGACGCGCTGCGCGATAATCCGGAGAGTAACGAGCTGCAAAAGGTCATCAAGAAATACCTGCGCTGAAGTCGGCCCATGCGACATCGGCTCGGTGTTTACGCGCTGTGCGCCGCCCTTGCAGCGCTGTCCGGGTGTGCCTCGACGCGGACCGCACAACTCCTGCCAGCATCCAATGCGGCGGTCGATGCATTTTCCCTCAACGGGCGCGTTGCCGTGAAACTCGACGATCGCGGTTACACGGCGAGCCTGCGCTGGCGCCATACGCAGACGCGCGACCTGGTGCGCTTGTTCTCCCCGCTGGGCTCCGTCGTTGGCGAAATCGATGCCGACGCCAGTGGCGCCACACTGACGACCGCTGACAAAAAGGTTTACCGCTCGAGCGATGCGCAGACGCTGACACGCGAAGTACTTGGCTGGGATCTTCCGCTGGCGGGGCTGCGCTACTGGATTACCGGTCGTGCCGATCCGGCTGCGCAGGTGCAGGCGCAGGATCGCGACGAAAAGCAGCGGCTGAAGAGCCTGATGCAAAACGGCTGGCGCATCACCTATCTTGAATATTTCGGCGACAGCGCCATGCCGGCGCGGCTATCGCTAGTCTTTGATCGGCTCAATCTGCGCCTGATCGTCGGGCACTGGGAGTTGCCGCAGTGAGCGCCACGACCGGTGTGTTCCCGGCGCCGGCAAAACTCAATCTTTTCCTGCATGTTGTCGGCCGTCGTTCCGATGGTTACCACTTGCTGCAGACGGCGTTCCGTTTCATCGATTTTGGCGACGAACTCAGCATTTCAGTGCGTGCCGACGGTGATATATGTCGCACCACCTCGCTGCCGGACGTGTCCACCGATCAGGATCTTGCCGTGCGGGCCGCGCGTGCACTGCAGAGCGAGACCGGGTGCCGCAAAGGCGCGGACATCGGCATCGTCAAGCGCGTTCCCATGGGCGGCGGGCTCGGCGGGGGCAGTTCCGACGCTGCAACGACCCTGATCGCACTGAACCGGTTATGGGAAACCGGGCTGTCGCGCCAGCGCCTGCAGCAGCTGGCATTGCAGTTGGGCGCCGATGTGCCGGTATTCGTATTCGGCAGGAATGCATTTGCCGAAGGCGTCGGAGAGCGCCTGCAGCCGCTGCAGCTGCCGCCCGCCTGGTACCTGATTTTGGTGCCAGAACTGGCTGTTTCCACTGCGGAAATCTTCTCTGAAGCTGAATTGACACGTAATACGAATGCAATCACAATAGCCGCCTTTTCAGTTGGCCAGGGCCGCAACGATCTTGAACCGGTGGTGTGCCGGAAGTACCCGCTGGTGGCCCGTCATCTTGAATGGTTGCACCGATATGGCGATGCCCGCATGACCGGATCCGGGGCGTGTATTTTTTGCGCGTTTGGCAGTGAAGAGCAGGCTCGCCAGGTGCTGTTGCAATTGCCGGCGGACATGCGTGGCTTCGTGGCGCGCGGCCTGGACCGGCACCCTCTGTGGTCGGAGGACGATTAGAGATTTTTGGGGAGTCGCCAAGTGGTAAGGCACCGGATTTTGATTCCGGCATTCGTAGGTTCGATCCCTACCTCCCCAGCCAGTCTAGACGGTGGTGTGGACTGGAGACTGGTAATGGCAGCCGCAGGCATGCTTGCGGCTTATTTTATTTTTGCACCGGTGTTGCCCGGGTTTTTTCCAACCCGCAGTCTCCAGCTTTGAGTATCTAGAAATGGCCTATGACAGCTTGATGGTGTTTACCGGCAACGCGCATCCGAAGCTTGCCGAAGACGTCGTCAGACACCTCAACATCCCGCTTGGCCGCGCCATGGTAGGCCGCTTCAGCGATGGCGAGGTGATGGTCGAACTGCTGGAAAACGTGCGCGGCAAGGATGTGTTCATCCTGCAGTCCACGTGCACGCCGACCAATGACAACCTGATGGAAGTGCTGCTGATGGCCGACGCGCTGAAACGCTCGTCGGCCGGGCGCATCACTGCGGCGGTGCCTTATCTGGGCTATGCGCGCCAGGATCGCCGGCCGCGCTCGGCACGGGTGGCGATCAGTGCCAAGGTCGTGGCGAATATGATGGTGGTGGCGGGCGTGGACCGTCTGCTGACGATGGATTTGCATGCCGACCAGATTCAGGGGTTTTTCGACATTCCCGTGGACAATGTCTACTCGGCGCCGATTCTGCTGGGGGACATCTGGAAGCTCGGCCACCAGGATCTGGTGGTGGTGTCTCCCGACGTCGGCGGCGTGGTGCGCGCCAGGGCCCTGGCCAAGCGGCTGGAATCGGATCTGGCGATCATCGATAAACGCCGGCCGCGGCCGAACGTGGCCTCGGTGATGAACATCATCGGCGATGTGGCCGGACGCACCTGTGTGATCATGGACGACATGGTCGATACTGCGAACACGCTATGCGAGGCGGCACGGGCCTTGAAGGAAAAAGGCGCGAACACGGTACTGGCCTACTGCACGCATCCGGTGCTGTCGGGCAAGGCAATCGAGCGCATCGAGGGTTCGGCGCTGGACGAACTCGTGGTGACTGACACGATTCCGTTGCGCGAGGATGCAAAAGCGTGCAAGCGCATCCGCCAGTTGAGCATCGCCGCGTTGCTGGCGGAAACGATGCTACGCATCAGCAACGAGGATTCGGTTTCCTCGCTGTTCATGGAATGATTTTTTAGCGGGGCGGCAGCGATGCCGCCTCTTTTGGAACAGGGGGCAACTGGTCGCGGTCGCCGCCTTAACATTTAGGAGAGCCACATGGCAACGATAGAAATCAGTGCGATGACCCGCGCGCTGCAGGGAACGGGTGCGAGCCGCCGCCTGCGCGTAACGGGCAAAGTGCCGGGAATCATCTACGGTGGGGAACAGCCCGCCGCGAACGTGGAATTCGACCACAACGGGCTGTTCCACCAGCTCAAGCAGGAAGCATTTCACGCCTCCATCCTGAGCATGAGCGTGGACGGCAAGAAAGAGCGCGTCCTGTTGCGCGACGTGCAGATGCACCCTTGGAAGCAATTGGTCCTGCATGTCGATTTCCAGCGCGTATCGGCCAACAAGAAGGTCCACATGAAAGTGCCGTTGCACTTCATCAATGCCGATATTTCTCCGGGCGTGAAGACCGGCGGCGGCATCGTCAGCCACGTGATGAACGAAATGAACATTACCTGTCTGCCGGATGACTTGCCGGAATTCATCGAAGTCGATCTGCAGACGCTCGAGATCGGCGCGGCCGTTCACCTGGCCGACCTGAAGGTTCCCAAGGGCGTGGAATCGGTGCAGCTGGCGCGCGGCGACAACGCCGTGGTGGCGACTGTGCAGATCCCGCGCGCGATGGTCGAGGCGGAACCTACTGCTGCTGTGGCCGCGGAAGGCGCAGCCCTCGAGGGCGCTGCTCCCGTCGCAGGCGCAGCACCCGCAGCTGGCGCGGATGCCAAGAAGGAGCCCGAAAAGAAGAAGGAGCCGGAGAAGAAGGAAGGCGGCAAGAAGTAATTTTTCCGCAGTTCCCACCACGGCCTGCCGTCAGCGTTGCCTGTCCGGCGGGCCGGTTTGTTTTCAACACCGCATTTTGTTTGCACGCCGTGCGATCGACATGAAACTCGTCGTAGGATTGGGTAACCCGGGCCGGGAACACGAGGCCACTCGACACAATGCCGGTTTCTGGTGGGTGGACCGGCTCGCTGCGCGGGCTGGTGCCCGTTTGCGTGTGGAATCCCGTTTTCACGGCCATGCCGGCAAGCTGGTCGATGGCGGCAGGGAATGCTGGCTGCTCAAGCCCACGACATTCATGAACGTTAGCGGCCGTGCCGTACAGGCGCTCACACAGTTCTACAAGATCGAGCCAGGAGACATGCTGGTGGTGCACGATGAACTCGATCTGCCGCCGGGCGATGTCCGGCTCAAGAAGGGCGGCGGATCGGCCGGCCACAACGGCCTCAAGGACATCACCGCTCACCTGGGTCCTGATTACTGGCGGCTGCGCATTGGCATCGGCAGGCCGGTCGATCGCGACCAGATGGTGAATTTTGTGCTCAATGCGCCGCGCAAGGACGAGATGCCGCTGATTGACGATGCCATCGAGCGCAGCCTGGATACCTGGCCGTTGCTGATCGACGGCAAGTGCGAGGCGGCGATGCTGAGGCTGCATACAAAGCCGTGAATTGTGAACAGTGAACAGTGATCGGCAAAATGCCGCAATTCACCGTTTACTGTTCACCGTTTACTGATCACCAAACATGTCTCTAAAATGCGGAATCGTCGGGTTGCCCAACGTCGGCAAGTCGACCCTGTTCAATGCGCTGACAAAGGCCGGCATCGCGGCGGAAAATTATCCGTTCTGCACCATCGAGCCGAATGTCGGCATCGTCGAGGTGCCGGACCCGCGCCTTGCGCCGCTGGCGGCCATCGCCAAGCCGCTGAAGATCATTGCGGCGATCGTCGAATTCGTCGACATCGCCGGGCTGGTCGCCGGCGCCTCCAAGGGCGAAGGCCTCGGCAACCAGTTCCTCGCCAACATTCGCGAGACCGACGCCATCGTTCATGTCGTGCGCTGTTTCGTCGACGACAACATCGTGCACGTGACCGGCAACGTCGATCCATTGTCCGACATCGAGACCATCGAGACCGAACTGGCGCTGGCCGACATGGCCACCGTCGACAAAACGTTGTCACGTAATCGCAAACTGGCGCAGTCCGGCGACAAGGAAGGCAGGCTGCTCGTGGCCGTGCTCGACAAGGTGCACGCGCAGCTCGACCAGGCCAAGCCGGTCCGCGCGCTTGATCTGTCCAGGGAAGAGCAGGCCCTCATCAAGCCCTTGTGCCTGATTACCGCCAAGCCCACGCTGTATGCTGCCAACGTCGATGAACACGGTTTCGGCGACGATAATCCGCTGCTGCAAAAGGTCCGGCAAAAGGCCGCAAAGGAAGGCGCGCCGGTGGTTGCCTTCTGCGCGCGCATGGAAGCCGAGATTGCCGACCTGTCGGACGAAGACAAGCGTGTGTTCCTTGCCGACATGGGCTTGCAGGAACCGGGGCTAAATCGCCTGATCCGCGCCGGGTACGAGCAACTCGGATTGCAGACCTATTTCACCGCGGGCGAGAAGGAAGTGCGCGCGTGGACCATCCACAAGGGCGATACCGCGCCCCAGGCCGCCGCCGTGATCCATACCGACTTCGAGAAGGGCTTCATCCGCGCGGAAGTCATCGCTTTCGACGATTACATCGCAAACAAGGGCGAACAGGGTTCCAAGGAGGCGGGAAAAATGCGGCTCGAAGGCAAGGAGTATGTCGTCAAGGACGGTGACGTCATGCATTTCAGATTTAACGTCTGACCGCTTTCCCGGATAGGGGCATCAGGTGTGACGGGTACTGACCAGCGCAACGCCGGCCAGCACCAGCGCGGCCCCTGTGATCTGGATGACGGTGATCGGTTCGCTGAGGAACCAGTAGCCGAAGAATATTGTCGCCACCGGTCCGACCGATCCAACCATCGCCGCATGATTGGCGCCGGTCAGGCGGATACCCTCGGCCATCAGCCAGGCCGGGATCACGGTGGAAATGATCGCCATCGCCAACGTCAGCCAGTAGACCTGCGCCGGAACGACCAGGGCGTGGGGGTCGTGCGTAACCAGGAATTGCAGTACGCAGACCACACACGCCACCAGCATCGCGTACGCGGTGAAGCGCATCGCGCCGATCTTGCCGACAATCTCGCCGGCGCCGATCAGGTAGAAGGCGTAGATCACGCCGCTCGCAAACACCAGCGCGCCGCCGAGGGCGACCTCATGCGCGTGCCCGCCGAAGTTCAGGTTCTCGGTAAACACCAACGCAATGCCGCCATAGCACAGCCCAAGTGCGACGAAATGGTGGCGTCGGATGGGTTTCTTCAACCACCAGGCCGATAACAACACCACGATCGTCGGGTGCAAAAACAGGATCAGGCGCTCGAGTCCTGCGGTGATATACGTCAGCCCGAGAAAATCCAGATAGCTCGCCAGGTAATAGCCGCTGAATCCCAACACGGCCACCCCCAGCCATTGCTTTCGTGACAGCGGTGCTGATTCGCGTTTCGACCACAGTGCCATCAGCACGAAGAACGGCGCCGAGAACAACAGGCGCAGGGTCAGCAGTGTGGCGGCATCGACCGGATAAGCGTAAGCCAGCTTGATCAGGATTGCCTTGGCGGAAAAGCCGACCGCGGACAGGAGTACGCAGACGGTGCCGGCAGTGGAAGACTGCCCGGTGGCCGGATGAGCGGCGATGTCAGCGCCGGCGGCTGGAGCCGCCGAGGATGGAGCCCAGCACGCCGCGGATGATCTGCCGTCCCATCTCCGAGCCGACCGCACGTGCGGCGCTCTTGACCATCGCCTCGCCGGCGGACTGACGGTGCGCAGTGCCGGCGCCAAATACGCTGCCCAACACGTCGCCAAACACAGAACCGGTGGATGCGGACGCTGCGGACGGCTGCGCCGCAGCAGCAGGTTGATCGCGGCGCACCTTCAGGACTTCATAGGCGGATTCGCGATCGACCAATTGTTCATAGGTTCCGGCCACCAGCGAACGTTTCATCGAAGCGGTGCGCTCGTCGGTGGTGATCGGACCGATGCGACTGTGCGGCGGCAGCACGAAGGCCCGCTCCACCACGGACGGTCGGCCCTTCTCGTCGAGAAACGACACCAGCGCTTCGCCGACAGCCAGTTCCGTGATGACTTTCTCCACGTCGAGCCCGGGATTCGCGCGCAAGGTCGTCGCCGCGGTCTTCACGGCTTTCTGGTCGCGCGGCGTAAAGGCGCGCAACGCATGCTGCACGCGGTTTCCCAACTGGCCGAGCACCGTGTCCGGTACGTCGAGCGGGTTCTGCGTCACGAAATAGACGCCCACACCCTTGGATCGGATCAACCGGACCACTTGTTCGATCTTGTCCAGCAGCGCTGGAGAGGCGTCATTGAACAGCAGGTGCGCTTCGTCGAAGAAGAACACCAGCTTCGGCTTTTCCGGATCGCCGACTTCGGGCAATTGCTCGAACAATTCCGACAGCAGCCACAGCAGCAGCGTGGCATAGGCCTTGGGCGCGTTCATCAGCTTGTCGGCGGCGAGGACGTTGATCACGCCGCGGCCCTTTTCGTCGGTCTGCATCAGGTCGGCGATGTTGAGCGCCGGCTCGCCGAAGAAATGGTCGCCACCCTGCTCGTCGATGGCGATCAATCCACGCTGGATGGCGCCAATGCTGGCCGTGGAAATGTTGCCGTACTCGGTGGTGAACTGTTTCGCGTTGTCGCCGACGTATTGCACCATCGCGCGCAAATCCTTCAGGTCGAGCAGCAGCAGGCCCTTGTCGTCCGCGATCTTGAAAACCAGCGTAAGCACGCCGCTTTGTGTCTCGTTGAGGTTCAGCAGCCGCGCCAGCAGCAGGGGCCCCATCTCCGATACCGTCGCCCGTACCGGATGGCCAAGGGCGCCAAATACATCCCAGAATGTGGTCGGCGAGCCGGCAAACGCGAACTCGCCCAGAGCGAGATTGGCGATGCGTTCACCGAGTTTCGGATTCATCGCGCCGGGTTGCGACAGGCCGGCCAGATCGCCCTTGACGTCGGCCATGAACACCGGCACGCCGATCGAACTAAAGGCTTCGGCCATTCGCTGCAAGGTCACGGTCTTGCCGGTGCCGGTCGCGCCAGTGATGAGTCCGTGGCGATTGGCGAATCCGGGCAGCAGGCATAGTTCGATTGCGGATTTCGCAATCAGCAGGGGTTGTGTCATGGGTAATTGGGTACTGTCCGGAGCGGGCTGTATGGTAAGATTTTTTAATAATTATATCAGCCGCCTGGAGCAATCGACGCGCCCGACAGAGCGACCACGCAAGGTGGTCCGACGCCGACGCCAGGGACTGTCAACGCAGAGGAAGTTATGGCAGGTCACAGCAAATGGGCGAACATCCAGCACCGCAAGGGACGCCAGGACGCCAAACGCGGCAAAATTTTTACCCGACTGATCAAGGAAATCACGGTTGCTTCGCGTCTCGGCGGGTCCGATATCACGGCCAACCCGCGCTTGCGCCTCGCGGTAGACAAAGCCTACGCGAACAACATGCCCAAGGACACCGTCGAGCGGGCCACCAAGCGCGGCAGCGGCGAACTGGAGGGCGTTAGCTATGAGGAAATCCGCTACGAGGGTTACGGCATTAGCGGGTCCGCGGTCATCGTGGATTGCATGACGGACAACCGCGTGCGCACCGTTGCCGAGGTGCGCCATGCTTTTGCCAAGCACGGCGGTAATCTTGGCACCGACGGTTCGGTGGCCTTCCTGTTCAAGCACTGCGGGCAACTCTTGTTTGCGCCGGGCACGAGCGAAGACAAGGTCATGGAAGCGGCTCTGGATGCTGGTGCGGAAGATGTAATCGCCAACGATGATGGCAGTATCGAAGTCATCACAGCGCCGAACGATTTTCTTGTGGTCAAGGACAAGCTGGAATTGGCCGGCCTCAAGGCCGAGCTGGCGGAAGTGACCATGAAGCCGGCAGCGGAAACCATCCTGACCGGAGACGACGCGATCAAGATGCAAAAGCTGATGGACGCACTGGAATCGCTCGACGACGTGCAGGAGGTGTATACGAGCGCGGTCATGGATGGCGAGGCATGACGGTCGCAATCCGGAATCTCGTCCACGGCCCTGGTTCATGCTGAACGTCAGCATGACGGTTTCCTGCCCAAGACTCGCGACTGCAGCACCGTCTGTTATCAGCGTACCCGGCATCGACCCGTGGCCGTGCGTTACCGGTTTTAGCTGCCGCATAAAGTCGACCGCGCTGACGTTAGCCTGCACCAAAACCTCCCAGCCATGACCATCGTGAGTGAGCCTTTGACAGTACGAATTCTGGGGATCGACCCGGGATTGCGGGTCACCGGTTTTGGTGTGCTGGAAAGATGCGGCCAGAAGCTCAGTTACGTGACCAGCGGTTGCATCCGCACGGATGCGCACGGCGAGTTGCCCGAGCGCATTCGCACCATCCTCGAGGGACTTTCCGAAATCATCGCGCGAATCAAGCCGCAGGAAGTCGCCGTCGAGAAAGTGTTTGTGAACGTCAATCCGCAGTCGACATTGTTGCTTGGCCAGGCGCGCGGCGCCGCCATTTGCGCGGCGGTTATCGGCGCCTTGCCGGTGTCCGAGTACACGGCGCTTCAGGTCAAGCAGGCGGTGGTCGGCAACGGCCATGCACGCAAGGAACAGGTACAAGAGATGGTGCGCCGCCTGCTCTGCCTGTCAGGTGATCCCGGCGCCGATGCGGCCGACGCGCTGGCCTGTGCCATCTGTCACGCACATGGCGGCCTCGGGCTGGGGAAACTGCACACGCGCGGCTTCAGGATGAAACGCGGGAGATTGGTGTGATCGGGCGGCTCACGGGGAAATTGATCGAGAAGCGCCCGCCGACGATAGTAGTTGAGGTGCAGGGTGTCGGTTACGAAGTGGACGTGCCGATGAGCACGTTTTTCCAGTTGCCGGCTGCCGGATCGGCCATCACCCTGCATACTCACCTGATGGTGCGGGAAGACGCGCACCTGCTATTTGGTTTTGCCACCGATCAGGAGCGGCAGGTATTTCGTCAACTGCTCAAGATCAGCGGCGTTGGCGCGCGCACGGCACTTGCGGTGTTGTCCGGCATGTCGGTGTCCGAGCTTTATCAGGTCGTCCTGGCGCACGATGGTGCACGGCTTACAAAAATTCCGGGCATCGGCAAAAAAACCGCCGAGCGCCTGCTACTCGAACTGCGCGACAAGCTCAACGCTGCCATCGGCGCGCCCGTCGCCGGCGGCGAAGCCGAGGTCAGGAGCGATGCGCTGAATGCGCTGCTGGCGCTCGGTTACAGCGACAAGGAAGCGACGCAGGCGCTTGGCCGGATCGCACCCGATACGCCGGTACAGGAAGCCATCCGCCACGCGCTCAAGCTGCTTTCGAAGTCGTGATTGACGCGCGGGTGCCGCGCCGCGTAGCTGATGTCGCCCCGGCACGACAAAATCGACTGGCGCGCTGGGCCAAGATTGCCCCGGTGCTGGGCTATAATCCGGGGCAAAATTCCGACTGGATTCCCTGGACGAATGGATAGGCAAAAAATGAAGCTTGCAGCTCGCGTTGTGCTCGTGGTGGTGGCGTTGTTGACAGGCGCAAGCGGCGCAACTGCCGCTGCCGACCGCGGCGCCGACAAGAAACAGCAGATCGAACAACTAATCGGCCTGCACGACCTGACGACCTCGGTCACGATTGGCAACTACTACCTCAAGCAGGAAGCGCTGCTTGCCATTCGCGGCCTGCTTGCCCGACTGGGCAAGGACGAGCAACTCGGCCCCGACTGGAATCCGCGCGATGCGCAATGGCAAAAGGCCGAGCAGGTGCTGTTACAGCCGGTCATGGCGAAGGTTGCCGCCGATTTTACCAACCTCGATTGGTTGCGCCCGCAGTGGGAAGATCTCGACGCGAGTGAATTTTCCGCAGAAGAACTCGACGTGTTGCTCACGCACTTTCATTCCGATGTGGGTCGCAAGCAGGCGCGCATCGTCGACCACACGGTATCGACGCACGTCATCTCGACGCTGTCGTTCTCCGGGAAGCTCAAGGACATCGCCGGCGTGCAGGAAGAGCGCAGCCGCATGCAGACGGTCTGGAACAAGGAAGACGACGACATGCGATTCTCGCTCCAGGATGCAACCAATGCCGAGGGGCAGCGCTTTGCCTATTCGGCGCTCGGCAAGAAATATTTCGTCACCGCCATCCTCAAGCTGACCGGCATCATCAGCCGTCGCATCGACCAGCTGGCGCTTGCACTGCCCAAGGAGGTGGACGCCCGCGCCGACGACGTTCGACCGTTGTTGCAGGCGTTCAAGAGCGGCCGCGGCTGATGCTTCAAACGCATCTTCGTCGCGGCGATAAAGGATGATCGAGACCGACCGCCTGATAACGACCGCTCCGCAGTCGACGCAGGAAGAGGCGATCGAGAGGGCTCTGCGCCCCAAGCAGCTCGACGAATACATCGGCCAGGAAAAGATTCGCGGCCAGCTGCAGATTTTCATCGAGGCCGCCAGGAAACGCGGCGAAGCCCTCGATCACGTGCTGTTGTTCGGGCCGCCCGGGCTGGGCAAGACCACGCTGGCGCACATCATCGCCAGGGAAATGGGCGTCAATCTGCGGCAGACTTCGGGTCCGGTTCTGGAAAGGCCGGGCGATCTGGCGGCGTTGCTGACCAATCTTGAACCCAACGACGTCCTGTTCATCGACGAGATTCACCGACTCTCCGCGGTGGTCGAAGAAATACTTTATCCCGCGCTGGAGGATTTCCAGCTCGACATCATGATCGGCGAAGGTCCTGCGGCGCGCTCGGTCAAGCTCGACCTGCCGCCGTTTACGCTGATCGGCGCCACGACCCGCGCGGGCATGCTGACCAACCCCCTGCGCGATCGCTTTGGCATCGTCTCGCGTCTTGAATTCTATTCGCCGGCCGAACTTACGCGCATCGTGCAGCGCTCCGCAGGCCTGCTGAACGTGGAAACCTCGCCCGAGGGTGCGCTGGAGATCGCATCGCGTTCTCGCGGCACGCCGCGTATTTCCAACCGCCTGCTGCGCCGCGTGCGCGATTATGCGCAGGTCAAGGCCCGGGGCGAGATCGACCGGGAAATCGCGGATGCAGCGCTGAAGATGCTGGATGTGGACCACATCGGACTCGACGTCATGGATCGCAAACTGCTGCTGGCGGTCGTCGAGAAGTTCGGCGGCGGCCCGGTTGGCATCGATAACCTGGCTGCGGCGATCGGCGAAGAACGCGATACCATCGAGGATGTGCTTGAACCTTTCCTGATCCAGCAGGGCTATCTGCAACGTACGCCGCGCGGGCGCATGGCGACTGCCTCGACTTACCGGCATTTCGGGCTGGCCTTGCCCGCAACTTCCGGCAG
The DNA here is from genome assembly GCA_039931685.1 of Betaproteobacteria bacterium. Taxonomy (GTDB): domain Bacteria; phylum Pseudomonadota; class Gammaproteobacteria; order Burkholderiales; family JACQAP01; genus JACQAP01. The sequence goes on from JBDTRK010000002.1 coordinate 70,997, forward strand.
CGGCGAACTGTGGCGGGAGAACTGAGATAAAGTTCGAGATACCAGTGCGCGTGTACTATCAGGACACCGACGCCGGCGGGGTGGTGTTCCATGCGACCTATATGGATTTTTTCGAGCGCGCGCGCATGGAGTGGATGCGTGCGCAGGGATTCGACGGGACGCATCTCGCCAGCCGGTTCCGGCTAGTATTCATTGTCCGGCAGCTGGAAGTCGCCTACATGAAACCGGCACTACTCGACGATCTTGTGATGGTCAGCGCGGCGGTGGAAAAAATGGGCCGTGCGCAACTGACATTCGCGCAGGAAGTCATGCGCAATGGCGAAATCCTGGTTCGCGCCACCATCAATGTCGCTTGCGTTGGTGTCGACGACCTCAAGCCGATGCCGTTTCCGGAGGAAATCCGCGCGGTATTGGAGCGGGGCGCGCCTCCTGCGGAAAAAAATCCGGACCGGCCAACCCCGCCGGCTCCTCAATCGCGTTTAAACGACGGCAGACAACCATGAACGTATCCCAAGACCTGTCCCTGATCAGCCTGATCGGCAATGCCAGCGTGCTGGTGCAACTGGTGCTGGCGTTGCTGCTGGTGGTATCGATGATTTCGTGGTGGTTCATTTTCCGCAAGATGTTCGTCGTGCGCGACGCGATGCGTCGCACCGATCAGTTCGAGCGCAGCTTCTGGAGTGGCGCCGACCTCGGATCGCTGTACCAGGCAGCCGCCAGCGCGCGGCACAACGCCGGCAGCATGGAGCGCATCTTCGAGTCCGGATTCCGTGAATTCGTGAAGCTGCGCAAGCAAAGCGGAGCCAACCTCGGCATGATCATGGACGGTACGCGGCGCGCCATGCGCGCCACTTACCAGCGCGAACTTGACCGTCTGGAGGCGCACCTGTCGTTCCTGGCGACCGTCGGTTCGGTCAGTCCCTATATCGGCCTGTTTGGCACCGTGTGGGGCATCATGAATGCATTCCGCGGGCTGGCGAACGTGGGACAGGCCACCCTGGCACACGTCGCGCCGGGCATCGCCGAGGCGCTGGTCGCCACCGCAATGGGCCTGTTCGCGGCCATTCCGGCGGTCATCGCCTTCAACCATTTCGTGCGCCATATCGAGCGCCTGTCGACGCGCTTCGACAGCTTCATGGAAGAATTCTCCAATATCCTGCAGCGCCAGGCGAATGCGCCGCCGCAGGCGGCAGCCGCCCAAGCCGCAGTGAACGCGGGCTGAGGCGAACATGGCAATGACCCGCCGGCGTCGCCTGATGAACCAGATCAATGTCGTGCCTTACATCGACGTCATGCTGGTGCTGCTGGTGATTTTCATGGTCACGGCGCCATTGATGAATCCCGGCGTGATCGACCTTCCCAGCATCGGTAAAAGTTCGGCGCCGCCGGCACTGCCGATGGAGATCTCAATTCGCGCCGGCGGTGCATTGTCGCTGACTGATCGCGACATCTCCGGCGCCGAGCGCCCGGTCAGCCGCGATGAACTGATCAAGCTGGTGCGCAGCAAGCAGGCCCGCAAGCCTGACCAGCCGGTAGTTATTTCGGCGGACAAGAATGTGAAGTACGAAGCGGTGATCGATATCATGGACCTGCTGCAGCAAAACCGGGTCAAGCGTGTCGGGCTGCTGGCGAAGCCGCGTTCGGGATGAGCCTGGCAACGGCTGATGAACCCGGTCGCGCCCTCTCCGGCGCCCTGGCGGTGCTGGTGCACCTGATGTTTTTCGGCCTGCTGGTTTTCGGGATCAGCTGGCAAAAGAAAATCTCGGCCCCCATCGTCGTCGACCTTTGGCAGGACTTGCCCGAACCGGTGAACAAGGTCGCGCCTGCGCCGCAGATTTTACCGAAGCCGGCACCCAGGCCGGCGCCGCCGCCGCCTCCGCCGAAGCCGTTGCCCGAGGTGAAGAAGGAAGCGCCGGCTCCGCTACCACCTCCGGTGCCGAAGCTTGAGGCGCCCAAGCCGTCGGCAGCGGATATCGAGCTCAAGGAGAAACTGCGCAAGCAGAAGGAAGAAGAAGCCGAGCGGCGCGAAGAGCTAAAGAAGGCGGAGCTGGAAAAGCGCAGACTGGAAGAAGAGCAACGCAAGGCGGTCGAAGAGCAGCGCCGCGAGGAAACCGAACGCAAACGCGCCGAGCAGGAGAAGCTGCGCCGCGAGGACGACGCCCGGCGCGCCGACGAGCAGAAACGCGCCGACGAGCAAAAACGCGTCGAGGAAGCGAAGCGGGAGGAGGAGCGCAAGCAGCACGTTATCGCGATGGAGCGCGAGCGCCTGCAGCAGGAGGCCGTGCGAAAACAGCGCGAAGCCGAGGAGACCAAACGCCGTGCGGAAGCGGCGGCGCGGGCCGCGCAGCAGAAAATTATCGACGACTGGAAGGTGCGCATCCAGGCGAGAATCAGGAACAGGGTCGTTGTGCCACCCAATATCGAGGGCAATCCTGAGGCGCGCTTCGAAGTCGTGTTGCTGCCCGGGGGGGACGTTTTGAGCGCCAACCTGAAGAAGTCGAGCGGCAGCGCAGCTTACGACGCAGCCGTAGAACGCGCCATCATGGCGGCCCAGCCGCTGCCGGTGCCGAGCGATACTGACCTGTTCCAGGAAAATTTCCGGGAACTCAATCTGGTTTTTCGACCCAAAGACTGAGCGATGCCAAATTCAAACCTGCCCAACTATCCATCCTTCATGTTGCGTCTGATTCAGCGACACCGGCTTTTCGGCTGGTTCCTGGCCGTTGCGCTGGCCTGTATGGCGGCGTCCGGCCCGGTCGCAGCCGGCCCGATCGCCATCGAAATCATCGGCGGCGGCGCCAATCAGATTCCGATCACGGTCGTGCCGTTTGCAGGCGAGGAGCGCTTCACGCAACGCATGGCCCAGATCATTTCTGCCGATCTGCAACGCAGCGGCCTGTTCAGGCTCGGCTCGGTCGGCAGCGTGCGCCCGCTCCCGGTGGAACCTGCCGACATCAACTATCGCTACTGGAAGAACGAAGGCACCGAGACGATGGTGATCGGTGCGGTGACCGAGAAGACCGACGGGCACGTCGAAGTCCAATTCCGGCTGATGGACATTACCAAGCCGTCGCAGCTTCTCGGCTTTTCCTACACGGTCTCCGTGCCGCAGTTGCGCAACACCGCGCACAAGATTGCCGACCAGATCTACGAAAAACTCACTGGCGACGTCGGCGTGTTCGCCACCAAGATCTGTTACGTGACGAAGGCGGATAACCGTTTCGAACTGCAAGTGGCCGACGCCGACGGGTTCAATTCCGATTTCATCCTTGCGCACAGGGAACCGATCATATCGCCGCAGTGGTCGCCAGATGGCACGCACATCGCCTATGTTTCTTTCGAGCGGCGCAAGCCGATCGTGTTCGTGCATAATCTGCTCGACGGCACCCGAACGGTCCTGGCTAACTACGAAGGGTCAAATTCCGCGCCGACATGGATGCCCGACGGCAAGAAACTGGCGCTTGTCCTTACCAAGGACGGCACCTCCAACATCTACCTGATCGGCGCCGACGGCAAGGGACTGGTCCGACTGACCAACACTCAGGCGATCGATACGGAGCCGAGTTTTTCGCCGGACGGAAAATTCATACTGTTCACATCCGACCGCGCAGGCACCCCGCAGATTTACCGCATGCGCGCCGACGGACAGGGTGAGGCTGAGCGCATGACTTTCGATGGCACCTACAACGTTACGCCGCGTTACAGCCCGGACGGAAAATCCTTTATCTTCATCCATCGCGAGGAAGGCCGCTTCAACGTCGCCTTGCAGGAAATCGCCACCCGCCAGATGCAAATCCTGACCGCGGGCAGCCTCGACCAATCACCGACTTACGCGCCGAACGGCAAGATGATCCTCTACGCTTCCGAGGTAAAGGGGCGTGGTATATTAGCTGCGGTGTCGAGCGATGGGCGGATCAAACAACGAATTACCGCGCAGTCTGGCGACATACGCGAGCCTGCGTGGGGACCGCTTCCGAACAATCGCCGAAAGGAGTAGTGATGAGACATAGTTTGTATGCCCTGTCCGTGACTTTCTTGCTTGCCGCCTGCGCAAGCCAGGGACAAAAAAGTGCCGACATAGAACAGCGTGATCTTTTCGATCAGCAGCAGGCGCAGCGCCAGCAGGCGGCGAAGGCGCAGGATGCCGAGAAACAGGCCAAGATCGCCAGGGAGCAGGAAGAACTCAAGCGCCAGCTCGAAGAGCAGCAGCGCCGTCAGCAGGCCCAGGGAGACCAGGCGATCGTCAAGCCTTTGCCCGGTGCGGGCACCGGTGGTTCGCAACTCAAGGGTGACGCATGGAGCCAGCTCAAGGAGTCTGGCAGCGTGCTGGCCAAGCGCAGCATCTATTACGAATTCAACCGTTACGACATCAAGGAGGAGTATGTGCCCGTAATCGAGGCGCATGCGAAATTCCTGATGGACCACAATGACATCAAGGTCGCTGTGCAGGGTAACTGTGACGATCGCGGCAGCCGCGAGTACAACCTGGCGCTGGGCCAGCGTCGCGCGGACAGCGTCAAGCGCTCGATGGTGCTGCTCGGCGTTGGCGATAAGATGATCGAGACAGTCAGCTTTGGCGCGGAGAAGCCGGTTGCCCTCGGCCAGGATGAGGACAGCTGGGCAAAGAATCGCCGCGCGGACATCGTTTATCCGAACGAACCGCAGTAATGTTCGTGTGCTCAGGCTTCAACGGCGCGCCGCACTTGCGGCGCGCTTTTTACTTCTACGCTCTGTCCGGGGGGAAAGCCATGGCAATCCGAGAATCTTCGACTCCCGAAGTCCGGCGCGCACCGGTCTGGCGCGGGCAGCAATGGCTGCTCCTCATTGCCTTTGCGCTGCTGCCGTTCGATGCATTCGCATTCGATGCGCCGGGAGACATGCGGGAGCAATTTAATGCCCGATACAGTGAATTGCGAGAGGAGCAACTCGATTCGGCGCAAAACCACCGCCAGTTGCAGATGCGCCATCGGCAAATGCAGGACGGTTTTTCGGTATTGTTGGCGCAAGTGCAAGTCGAGGCAGAACCGGCCATGGCCGGACAAAGGCTTGCCCAGGCAGAGCCCGCACCGGCAAACCGCGGTGTGGTGCAGTTGCTCAACCAGGTGGAAGCGCTGAACGGAGAATTGAACCGGCTGCGCGGGCAGATGGAAGTGCTGTCCAACGATGTCGCCAACGCGCAGAAACGCCAGCGCGACATGTATGTCGACCTGGATACGCGGCTGCGCCGCATCGAGCAGGGCAGCGCGAGTCGCAAGGACCAGGAGACCATCGCGGCACTCGAGGAGCGAATTCGAAAGCTCGAGCAGGGGTCGGCGACGATTGCCACGATTCCCCAGCCTGTGGTTGCGCACGCGGTTGTGCCGCCGGTGAATCCACCGGCCACCACCGCGCAACCGGCAGCGGCGAATGCGGATGCAAGCGCCACGCCGCCGCCCGGGAGTTCGTTGCCGCCTGCCTCGCTTGCGGCCAACGATCAGGCTGCGGTGCAGCGAGCTTATGACAACGCTTACAGCAACTACCGCCTGGGTGACTATCCGAGCGCGCTGCGCGGCTTCGAAAGCTTCCTGAAAAGTTTTCCGACGCACGCGCTGGCGCCCAATGCGCAATACTGGATCGGCGAATCGCACGCCCGCCAGCGTCAGTACCGCGAAGCGATCGAAGCGGAACACCGCTTGCTCGTTACCTATCCGGACAGTGCCAAGACGCCCGATGCGTTGCTCATCATCGGTACGGCGGAAAGCAGTCTCGGCGACAATGCCGCTGCGCGTAAGACTTTCGAGGATCTGATCGCAAAGTATCCAGCCAGCGATGCGGCCGAGAAGGCCAAGGGCCGGCTGACGAAGCTCAAGTAGCCGGCTGCAGATATGCGGGCTGGAATTGACAGGCCAGGCGGGCTGGCGCAAGTCGATGCAGCCGGCGCTGAATGTGACGCATGCGCTTTGCGTGACCAGCGATGCGCCGTCGTCTCGGACAGCCATCCGGGACCTTGCCCGCGGCCGGCCTGAGTGCCGATGGATATGTCCGCACAGCTCGCTGCGCTCGTCGTTGCCGGCGGTTTCGTTCTGGCATTTGTATTTGGCGCGATTGCGCAGAAAACCGATTTCTGCACCATGGGTGCGGTGTCCGACGTCGTCATCATCGGCGACTGGAGCCGCATGCGCATGTGGCTGTTGGCGATTGCCGTGGCCATTGCCGGGGCCAACGCACTCGACCTTGCCGGGCTGGTCGACCTGTCCCGCTCCGCCTATCCGGCACCACGCTGGCCGTGGCTTGCGTATGCCGCTGGCGGTCTGCTGTTCGGCGTCGGCATGACCCTGGCGTCCGGCTGCGCCAGCCGCAGCCTGATTCGCATTGGCGGCGGCAATCTCAAATCGCTGGTTGTGATGCTGTTCCTCGCGCTGGGCGCTGAAATGACTTCGCGCGGCCTGCTGGCGCCGGTGCGCAGCGAATTGCTGGGCCTGCTTGCCGTGCGGTTCGATCAAGGCCAGGACCTTTCGTGGCTTCTCGCCGGGTTGTTCGGCGTCGGCAAACGTAGTGTCCAGCCATGGATCGCTGCCGGTATCGTGCTGGCCTTGCTGGCATTCGTCTTGAAGGATCGCGAATTTCGCGCTGACCACGAGCGCCTGATCGCGAGCCTCGTCATCGGACTTGTCATCGTCGGCGGCTGGTACGTAACCGGCCATCTCGGATTCATCGCGGAAGACCCGGACACGCTGCAGGAAGCCTATGTCGGCACGCGTAGCGCCCGCCCGGAATCATTCACCTTCATCGGCCCGGTCGCCAATACGCTCGAGTTGCTGCGATTCTGGACCGACAAGTCTTCCCGCGTCACGTTCGGGGTGGCAGTCGTGATCGGCACGCTGGCCGGCTCGTTTGCCTACGCTATGGCCAGACGGCGTTTCCACTGGGAAAGCTTTGCTTGCGCTGCAGATACCCGCAATCACATGATCGGCGGTCTTTTGATGGGATTCGGCGGCGTCACGGCCATGGGATGCAGTGTCGGCCAAGGCATTACCGGGGTATCGACCCTCGCGCTGGGCTCGATCCTCGTGTTCTTTTCCATCATTGCTGGCGCCGCGCTGACCATGAAGATACAGTACCGATGCCTGCTCAAGGCAGGTTAGCGAATTGGCTGACAGGGTTTTTTGTGTGCGGTCGGTTTGACGTGCCAACTGGCGAGCCGTTAGAATGCGGCTCTTTTTTTGGGCGGTTAGCTCAGTTGGTAGAGCAGCGGACTTTTAATCCGTTGGTCGCGAGTTCAAATCTCGCACCGCCTACCATTCGGACAAGGGGTTAGCCGTCGGCTGGCCCCTTTTGCTTCGCCATTCCGGCCAGTGCGCGGCCCGAGTATTCCATGCATGGAACCTCGTCAGTTGCACCGCGACGAGGTGACGCCAGAGTCGTGCATGCCTTGCCGCGATGGAATAGCATCCGCAATCGTGAACTGAGCCATTAGCCCGGGAAGGGCTAGACCCATAATGGAATCCAATCAGGCCGTTTTGATGTTGATCGTCTATCGCGCTATTGCAGGCGTGTGCGGGATGATCATCATTTATTGGGGATACTCGTTGCTGCACGCAGGCGTGCGCGAGCGTCAGGGCGCGCACAAAATCGATTCGAATGATAGGCGAGCCACGCTTGTGCGGTTTGGTCCGGGAGTCGGCTTTGCGCTGTTTGGATTCCTGATCCTGAGCCTATCCATTGCGCGTGGGGTACAGGTCGAACCTGTCGCGGCGCAGGGCGCCCGCTCCAGGGATGAAGCTTCTCGTGACCAGGCTGGCGAGGCATTGAGCTCAAAGGCCGCATCCGGGGATCGGGATTTGCCGGCGCCCAGCGTCGCGCCGTCTCCTGCCAAGGTGCCCGATGACATCGAGGGTATCCTGAAAAAAGTCGCATCAGGCCGGGAGCTCGCGGAATCCGAGACAAAGGTGCTCGCCGACTGGTTGACCAGAATCCATCAGGATCCGATGAGCCCTCACGACCGGCTTCGCAAAAACAAGAAAGCCGCGCCCATCCCTGTGCCGCATCCCGGAGAGATATAAGGGGCCGGAGGGCGAATCCACGCGGAGGCTCGGCGCTCCCTGCGCCCAGTCTTCAGGTCGGATTTGTATAGGCAAACCACAAGCCGCGATCCAGGTTTTCACGGTGACGCGGATCTGTGCACTGAAATGCGATACACGCTGACGGCGGATCGATTTCGCGCCAATTGAATCATGCCTTTGGCGCAACCCGATGCGGCGCGGGCACGCCCTGCAATGCTCTTTTCGCGATGTAAAGCGTGATTCCTGTGTGTTAAAAGTACTCATCCTGTTCAATGTGGCTGCGACCCGTTAGCGGCGCAACAGCGCGAGAAGCTTCCGTTATCCGCGTCACGTGTCCGACGCCATGCCCGGATACCGGAGCCATTGTCGGGCGGGTCCGCGCACCACCACGATTGCCCGTCCTTGCTGTTGTGGATTCCGCTCCGCGCTTGTTCGCTCACAAGGCAATGGCTCTTGGGGGAGGCGAAGGTCAGTCTAATCAGTTCGGGCATCAGGGGAGCGCCGCACCCACCTTTAATTCTGTCGTCGTGACCCGACAGTCGCGGGCGCGACTGGGCTGATCCCACGCGCCGGCAATTTTCGATATTTAAATTTTCGGGAACGCACATCCGCGTACTTGTGTCAGAGCCACATGACCCATTGAATGCAGAAGAGGGGGAGAGGGATGAAAACAAGCGAAGCATTTTCCAAGTGCCTGGAATGCGGGTTCGTCGAATTGTCAAAGAATTTTTCCGTGTCGATCGGTTCGCAAACCCACGTGCGCATGTGCCCGCATTGTCGTGCCAGCGGATCGAACTTGATGGACGATCTCAGGCACTACGTAATGCGATCGATCATGAGTGGCGCGCGGTCCATTCGCTACACGGTAATCAACAACAAATTCGGGCATTTCGCCGTTGCCGATCGCATGAGCGGCACACGTCTGACCACTTGGGCCAGTCACGCGCACGTTATCAATGAATTTTGCGCGACCGAGCGCAAAGTCAAGCTACTGTCGGGTGAACTTGAGGCACGGGATCATAAGTTGCAGACCGACATCAAGCGAATCGGGGAACGCAGATGCATCCCGCGTGCAGGCACGGACCGGCGCTTGTTCAATTTGCCCCTGCCGGGTCGACCGCTTCCTTCCCGTGCCGATCAGGTTGTGAGACCGTAGATTGCATTAAATCGCGGCGCCTCGCCTAGTTTGTACAATGCGGCGCGGCCAAGGCATCTGCGCGCAACAATAAGGGCCGGCAAAGGCCGGCCCTTATTGATTATCGAGTTCCCTCGCGACAACCTAATGTTTGAGCGCCTGCATGACCTTGTCGAAATTATCGTTGCGTACCATGAAGTGGACCGGTAGTGACTGGGTCGAAGCGCGTTCGACGATACCCAGGATGACAACGCAAAGATCTTTGTCGTTCTTGTTTTCCATCAAATCGTCGGTGAAATTGATGACATGGCGCATGCCACCGAGACGCACGATGAATTCGTGGATGCCTTCGCCCGCCTGATAGTCGAGATCCGCGTCGGACAGCGACTGGCCCAGGCGCTCCAATACCGATGCTGCCTTGAAATCGGTCGTCAATTGCGCTCCTCTCGTTACTCGGGCCCGCGTAGCGGCGCGAGTGACGTAAATTGTATGCGACTGCCGTCGGGGGACGGCAAGCGGCCGGAAATCACGTTCACCAGCCGGTGCATGAATACTAGCCCATAACTATGCAGGAACCGTTCCCGACCACTGCTCTATTGCCATTTGTCGCGCGATGTCCCACCGGGCGGGCCCTGTCCGGCGCGACCCGCAGGGAAGACCGTAAAAGTATTCCCGGCCCCGCGCCCCGATTTCTTTGCTAGAATTCGCCCCTTCAAAAAACGGGCTGTTAGCTCAGCTGGTAGAGCAGTGGACTCTTAATCCAACGGTCGCAAGTTCGAATCTTGCACGGCCCACCAAGTTTTTGAAGTTTGTCGCAATTCCGCCTTTACCACATTGATGTGGCAGCCTACCCACTGCGCGTTCCGCCTGGGTGAAGCGATGCTCGATTTTGCACCGCGAGCGCATCGAATGATGGCAGCCCGCAAGCGATCCGGTGCACGTCTGCAGCAGGCGTGAAGGCGATTCCCGTCTATTCGCGCACAAACCCTGAATTCACGGCCGGGAGACGCCTGCCTTGGAATTCCCCGTCCGCGCGGCAGCAAATGAAGAAGGGCACCTCAGGTGCCCTTCTTTTTGTCGTGCGGCGGGACACTTTCGCCCCCGCCGCACGGATTTCCTGCAACTGCCTGGCGTAGCAGCCGTCAGTGGCGATGGTCCGCCACGCGACCGCGTTGCATCAGGTACCCGACTTGTGGCCACCGGACGTGGTGACGGTCGTACGGCAGGAACCCGG
>JBDTRK010000003.1:0-70119 GCA_039931685.1 Betaproteobacteria bacterium
ATCGTATTCCACATCCATTTCGGATAAGACGTGCCGTAAAACAGTTTGCGGAAATGGTCCAGCGTAGGTTCGACGACCCAAAACGGATTGCCGCTGGTCGAGAGCAATTCGGCGTTCGACTTGAACGAGGTGATTACCATCCAGTAGAACGGGAACAGCAGCACGATCAGGAAGACCAGCAACGGAATGTAGACCGTCACCCAGCGCCGCGGCAGCGATTCCAGATATTGCATGCCCTCGCGGGGTTCAGTGGTTGCCATGAATTCGCGTGACTGCGTGACCGTCGTGACTACGTAACTGTCGAGAAAATCTCTGTACATCCGATGATGGCATGTTCATGGTGGGATTCTTCATTATGCGTCGATATTTGGAGAACTTACGTCGTCACGATAGTTATGGGCGCAGCCCGGTATCCCGTGGACACGTAGTCACGACAGTCACGGCATTATTTGTCGCTGCCCCCTTGCTGCCATTTCTTACGCTGCAAGCCGAAATAACTGAACAGGATGGCTGCCAGCAGGAAGGGAATCATTGCCGTGGCGATCGCCGCGCCCTCGCCGAGCGCGCCGCCGGGAATGGCGCGCTGGAATGCGAGCGTCGCCATCAGGTGGGTCGCGTTCAGGGGACCGCCCCGGGTCAGCACATAGATCAACTGGAAATCGGTGAACGTGAACAGCACCGAGAAGGTCATCACCACGGCAATGATCGGCGAGAGCATCGGCAGGGTCACGTAACGAAACTGCTGAAAGGGCGTGGCGCCGTCTATGCTCGCCGCTTCGTACATTGATGGCGGGATCGTCTGCAGGCCGGCCAGCAGACAGATGGCGACGAACGGCACGCCGCGCCAGACGTTGGCGATGATGGTCGACATGCGCGCCAGGTTCGGATCGCCGAGAAAGTTGATGTAGTGGTCGATCACGCCCATCTTCACCAGCACCCAGCTCACGATCGAGAACTGCGCGTCGTAGATCCACCAGAAAGCGATCGCCGACAACACCGTCGGCACGATGAAAGGCAGCAGCACGATGGCGCGCACGAAGGATTTGAAGGGGATGTGCTTGTTGAGCAGCAACGCCAGCCACAAGCCGAGCATGAACTTGACGACGCTCGCCACCACTGTGTACAGGAACGTGTTGAACACCGACAGCCGAAACACGCTGTCGGTGACCAGGAACTGGTAATTTTCGATGCCGATCCATTCGCCGATCCGGCCGATCTTGGCATCGGTGAATCCGAGCCAGACGCCCAGCCCCAGCGGGTAAGTCAGGAAGAAAAGCAAAATCGCCGCCGCCGGCAGCATGAACAGCAAGCCGAGCACGTTGCGGTTGTCGAAAAAGCGGGATGTCGCGCTCATGGGCTTCGCGGTGAACGGCGATCAGCGAACAGTGAACGGTCCATCCCGCAACCAGGACAGGTTGAGTCCGGTACTTGCCGTTCACAATTCACTGTTAACTGTTCCCTGTTCATTCTCTACCGTACTCAGCGCTGGCGATAATAGCGCCTGGCGCGCTTCTCGGCGGATTCCATCGCTTCCTTCACCGACATACTGCCCGATGCCACCTGCGCAACCATGTTGACGATGATGAAGTCGGCCATGCAGCCAGCCGAAGCGGTGCCGAGCGTGCCGGCGTACCCATTGGGCAGCATGTTCTTGCAGCTGTATTTGAAGGGCGTGTATTTGGGATCGGCGGTCCACACCGGGTTGCGCTCGTAAAACGTCAACGGCTGGGTGACGAAGCCGATCGACGCCTTCTGCCACGCCTCGTACTGCTCCTGCTCCATCATGAAGCGCAGGTACTCCTTGGCAGCGTTCGGGTACTTCGAATATTTGAAAATCACACTGGTGAAGAACAGCGCGCTGCTGGTTTGGTGGCCGACCGGTCCGATCGGGAACACCGCATGGTTCATGTCCTTCGCGATTTCCTGCATCCTTGCGTCCGGTGAGTTCTTCGCCGCGAAATAGATCGACACACCGTTGTTCGTCAGGCTGATATCGCCGGACAGGAAGGCCTTGTTGTTGTTCGGATCGAGCCAGGACAGCGTGCCGGGCACGAAAGTCGGGTACAACTCCCTTGCGTACTCCAGCGCTCGGGCGGTTTCCCGGCTGTTGATGGCAACCTTGTTTTGCGCGTCGACCATTTTGCCGCCGAAGGCCCAGATCAGCCAGTGACACCAGCCATTGGCATCCCCGGTCGCATTGCCGAGCGCAAATCCCGGTGGCGTTCCGTTCTTCTTCAATGCCTGGCACAGTTTCAGGAATCCGTCTGTGTCCTTGGGGAATTCCTTGAAGCCGGCGGCCTTGACGTGGCTCACGCGATAATTCATGCAATTGCCGCCCGCACCGAGGGGCACCGCGATCCAGCGCCCGCCGTTCTTCCCGTAAGCCAGCGCGCTCGCGTACCACGGGCCGTATTTCCTGCCGAGGTATTCGCACAGGTCGCCGACATCGAGCAGCTTGTCCGGGTACTGGTGCGAATCGTCGTTGGTCGACAAAATGATGTCGGGACCGTCGCCGATGTTTGCGGCCACCGCCGCCTTGGGTCGGATATCTTCCCAGTTTTCGGCGTCGGTGGTGACTTCGACACCGGTTTTTTCGGTGAACCTCTTCGTGTTCGCCAGCCACTGGTCTTCGTCGCCCTGGACGAAGCGCTTCCAGCGCAGCACGCGCAGCTTCGCGCCCGGCTCGGGCTTGAAGGACAAATCCTGCGCCTGTGCGGCGTGCGCCAGTGTCGGCGCGCCGAGTACCGCCCCCGCAGCAGCGGATGCCTGTAGAAAATGACGCCGTGTGATGCGCGACATATTGCCTCCTCGCTGGTTGTCAGGCGATCCGGGCGCCGGACGCCGGATCGAACAGATAGCTTTTGCCGTCCACCGGCTTCAGCGCGATGGTGTCGCCGGGCCGGAACGTATGCCGCGCGCGCGATACAGCGGTGACATCCTGGCCCGCGATCCGGCAATACACCTGCGTATCCGCCCCGGTCGGCTCCACCACCACCACCTGCGCCTGCACACATGCCTCGCCGATGTCGAAATGCTCCGGGCGCACGCCGATGACGACGTCACGCCCGTCCGCCTCCTTGTTCGCCGGCGCCGGCAGTACGCTTCCGGCCGCGAGCTGCACGCCACGTCCGGAACCTGCGCTGACCAGCTTGCCCGCCAGAAAATTCATCGCCGGCGAGCCGATGAAGCCGGCGACGAAAAGGTTGGCCGGTTCGTCGTAGAGATCGAGCGGTGTGCCGATCTGCTCCACATTGCCGCCGTTCATCACCACGATCTTGTCGGCCATGGTCATCGCCTCGATCTGGTCGTGCGTGACGTAGATCGAAGTCGTCTTCAGGCGTTGGTGCAGTTCCTTGATTTCGGTGCGCATCTGCACGCGCAGTTTGGCATCGAGGTTGGACAGCGGCTCGTCGAACAAAAAGACCTGAGGATTGCGCACGATCGCGCGGCCCATCGCCACTCGCTGGCGCTGGCCGCCGGAGAGCTGGCGCGGGTAGCGATCGAGGTATTCGGTGAGCCCGAGGATTTTTGCCGCCTCGTTCACGCGTTCGCGGATTTCCTGCTGACTGCGTCCCGCCAGCTTCATCGAGAAGGCCATGTTGTCGATGACCTTCATGTGCGGATACAGGGCGTAGTTCTGGAACACCATCGCGATATCGCGTTGCTTCGGTGCGACGTTGTTGACCAGCCGGTCGCCGATGAAAATCTCACCGGCGCTGATTTGCTCGAGGCCGGCGATCATGCGCAGCAGGGTGGATTTGCCACAGCCGGACGGCCCCACCAGCACCATGAACTCGCCATCCGCGACGCTTACGTCGACACCGTGCACGACCTGGGTGGCGCCGAAGGATTTGCGGACTTGTCGCAGTTCAACGGAGGCCATCGCGCCTATCCGGGCGCGCGCGCGACATGCGATCGCGCGGCAAACTTCGACTGGTGCGCAAGATTGATGGTGGTAACGTCCATCGCCGCCCCCTAGGTTCTGGTTGTTGTGCAAATTGAGTCTAGTTGAAACCGCGGCGCAGCAACAAGGCCGGGGCGAGGACCGGATCGTACCGGCCCTGTGGCATACTTACATCTTCTAACAAATTTCAAACAGAAATATCATAAGGGGGGAGAGCGTGACGGGAAGATTGAGTGGCAAGGTCGCTTTCGTGACCGCCGCAGCACAAGGCATCGGCCGCGCCACGGCGCTGGCCTTCGCGCGCGAGGGCGCTCGCGTCTGGGCAACCGACTTGAACGAGGCCAAGCTCGCCGAACTCAAGGGCACGCCAGGCATAGAGGTGCGCAAGCTAGACGTGCTCAAGGACGCGGACGTCGCGAAACTCGCCGCCGAGATCGGCGCACCGAATGTCATCTTCAACTGCGCCGGGTTCGTGCATCACGGTACCATCCTCGAGTGCGCCGACAAGGACTGGGATTTTTCCTTCAACCTCAATGTGCGCAGCCACTACGTCGTGATACGCAGTTTTCTGCCGAATATGCTTAAGGCGGGCGGCGGCTCCATCATCAACGTCGCGTCGGTGGCCGGTTCAATCAAAGGCATCGCCAACCGCTTCGTCTACGGCGCGTCCAAGGCGGCGATCATCGGGTTGACGAAATCCATTGCCATCGACTACGTCAAGCAGGGCATCCGTTGCAACGCCTTGTGCCCGGGTACGGTAGATACGCCGTCGCTGGGGGATCGCATCAACGCCTTCGACGATCCGGCGCAGGCGCGCAAGGATTTCATTGCGCGCCAGCCGATGGGCCGTCTGGCCAAAGCCGAAGAACTTGCCGAATTGTCGGTCTTCCTCGCCTCCGACGAATCGGTGTTCATGACCGGCCAGGCCGTGATCATGGACGGAGGCATAACGATCTAAGGGCCGTGACGACGTGACGGGGTAACAACCTAATCAAAGACAGGAGCAAAGCAAAAATGAAGCTGGTACGTTACGGAGAAGCAGGAAAAGAGAAGCCGGGCATTCTGGACGCGCAGGGCGCGATCCGTGATCTGTCTGGCGTGGTCAAGGATATCGATGCAACGACGGTCTCGCCGGAAGGCCTCGCCAAACTCAGAGGTGTGAACGTCGACAGCCTGCCCAAGGTGGGCGGCAACCCGCGCCTGGGTTCACCGATCGCCAGCGTGCCGAAGCTCATCTGCATCGGCCTCAACTATGCCGATCACGCCAAGGAATCCGGCTTGCCGATTCCGGCGGAGCCGGTGGTGTTCATGAAGGCGATCAGCGCGATTACCGGCCCGAACGATGACGTGAAACTGCCCAAGGGTTCGAAGAAGGGCGACTGGGAAGTCGAACTGGCATTCGTCATCGGCAAGAAAGCGCAAAGCGTAACAGAGGCCGACGCGCTGAACTACGTAGCGGGCTACATGATCTGCAACGACGTTTCCGAACGCGAGTGGCAGCTTGAGCACGGCAGCCAGTGGTCAAAGGGCAAGAGCTTCGACACCTTTGCCCCGCTCGGGCCCTGGTTCGTGACCGCGGATGAGATCAAGGATCCGCAGAATCTCGCCATGTGGCTCGACGTCAATGGCCAGCGCAAGCAGACGGGTAACACCAACACGATGATCTTTGGCGTGAAGAAACTGGTGTCCTACCTGTCATACATGTGCACGCTGACTCCCGGCGACGTGGTAAGCACCGGCACGCCCCCCGGCGTGGGCATGGGCATCAAGCCGGCACCGCAGTTCCTCAAGTCCGGCGACGAGATGCGCCTGGGCATCGACGGCCTCGGCGAGCAAAAGCAAAAAGTGCACGGCGGTTAATTCCGCCACGGGGAATCACAACGGGGGCGCACCGCGGTGCGCCTCTTTTGTTTATGCATGGGTTTGCGCAAGATCTGCGCAATCGCAACACCAATCGATACGGAGCGCTTCATGTCCGAACAACATATGCACGTGCACGGCGCGCATGACCACGAGGTCGAGCACCAGGCCCATCACGGTCCGGGGCTCGCGCAACAGGTGGCTATCTTCACCGCGATTCTTTCTACGATCGGCGCCGTGGTGGCCTATCTCGGCGCGGCCACTCAGAACGAAGCCATGCTGCTCAAGAACGAAGCGGTGCTGAAAAAAGCCGAGGCCTCGGACCAGTGGAATTTCTACCAGTCGAAAAGCACCAAGGGCCATCTCGCCGAGCTGGCTGCGCGACTCACGAAAGATCCGGCGCAGGTCGAGCACTACAAGACGGAGATCGCGCGCTACGATCTGGAAAAAAAGGAAATCCGCCTCAAGGCGGAGGAACTCGACAAGGAGTCGCAAAAAGTGAATGCGAGCAGCGAGCACGCCCTGCATCCCTTGCACAAGTTCGAGCAGGCACTGACGCTGATTCAGATTGCCATCGCCATGGGTTCGATCACTGCACTGACCCGCAAGCGCTGGCTGTTCGTCACCGCGCTGTTCGCCGCGGCCGGGGGCATCACGCTGCTCGGCATCGCGCTGGCAATGTGAGTATCGCGCCATGAAGGAATGGCTGTACGACTGGGGCGGATTGAATGTTGCGTTGTTCCATGCGATCAACGCCAATCATGCGCCCTGGCTCGATGAGTTGATGCTTGCCCTGACCTGGGCCGGTGACCACGATCGTTTCGCACCCTACCTTGCTGCCCTGGCTTGCGCGGCGTGGTGGCAGTTCTCGCGTGACCCCGCCGGCCCCAAGACCCGTGCATGGGTTCTCGCGCTGGCGACTTTCTCGATCGGCTACGTGCTGGACGGCATCCTGATCATGACCCTCAAAGCCGCCTTCGATTTTCCGCGACCGCCTGCCCTTTTTCCAGCAGGTAGTCTGATTATCGTCGGCGTCCCGGAGTTTCATCACAGCCTGCCCAGCGGACACGCATCGTTCGCCATGCTGGTGGGCGCAGTGCTCTGGCCGTGCGCGTGCAATGCGGCTACCCGCGTTGCGCTTGCGGCCTTTGTAGTCGGAGTTTGCCTGTCGCGGCCTTATCTGGGCCTGCATTTCCCGGCCGACGTGGTATTTGGCAGCCTGAAGTCGCTGCTGCTCGTCGTTGCCATCCGCGCCGTGCTGACCATGCGGCTTGCGACGGCGCGTTACTGACGCGTTCGGGCTATCATGGCAGCATGCTGCCCACGGGAACGCTCATGGTTCAGATCGTCGCTGTAACACTGCTGGTTCTCTCCAATGTCGCCGCTGCATGGGCAGCCGAGCAACAGCTCGAAGCCAGCGAATCGGGCATTACCGCCCAGGCGCGCCGCACCTACTCGCTGGATGCCAAGCCGGTCATCAATCGTCTTGATTTCGATTTTGCGGCCGGCGAATCGAGCGGCTGGCTGAACGTTGACGGGGATTTTCATGTTAATGGCTGGGTGCAGCATCGCAGCCTGCTGTGCGCCACTTACCGCACGGCTCTGCGATTCGGCATCGGCGCGCCGGGTTGCCTGAACGTCGAATGGATGTCCGATCCGATTTACGTGACGTCCCAATACCAATGCAACGGTGCACGCGTGCAACACGACGGCGGCGACAGTGCGCCGGAGATCGGCGCGCAAATCGGCAAGATCACCTGTGCAGAGCGCGTCATCCGCTGCAGCGGGTCATGCAAGTAACGCCCGTCGTCCTGCGCAATTACGCGATTGCCATTGCGCTGTGGGCCGCCCTGCAGCCGCGCCTCGCCGGCGCGGAATTGACGCTCAACGGCGGCGTAGATTACCTGCGATGGACCGAGAGCAGCGCTCCCGAAGTCCGCGAGTCCGGGCCGCTTTATACGCTGGGCATTGCTTACACGCAGGACCGGGATGCCGGCGTATTGTTCGCTTATCGCGGAAAAATGTGGGGCGGCCAGGTCAATTATGCAGGTGCCACGCTGTTCGGCGGCACGCCGGTCAGCAGCACCACGAGTTACATCGGCGCCGACAACGAAGTGCAGGCACGCTGGCGCAAACCCGGCAAAGCCGGCGGCAATCTCGATGGCGTTCTGGGCGCCGGACTCAGCACCTGGCGCAGGCAGCTGTCGAGCGTGCAGAAGGAAGACTACGCCGTCGGTTATCTGCGCCTAGGCATAGAGTCCGGCACGGACGCGGCGGGACAGTGGACGGTGTCCATGGGTCTGAAGTACCCGCTATGGACTTATGAGAACGCGCATTTCGACCAGATCGGCTTCGACTCGAACCCGATCCTGCGTCCCGGAAGAGAGGTTTCGCCGTACGGCAGCCTCGGCTATCGCTTTACGCCGACGCTGCAGATGGTGGGCTACTACGACGGCTTGCGTTTCGGCCGGTCTGCCGCGGTCCAGACCAATGAAATCGCCAACGGGCTGGGCCCGACGACCCTGGTGCAGCCCGCGACCTCCATGTCCGTATTCGGTCTCAGGTTCGAGTACCGCCTGCGCTGAACCGGCCACGTTCCGCCCCGCCAACACCTGCCCGCATGACAACGCTCGACCACCGCCTGTGCACGGCGCCGATGATGGACTGGTCGGACCGGCATTGCCGTTATTTCTTCCGGCAGCTTTCCACGCGCGCTGTGGTGTACACGGAAATGGTGACATGCGGCGCGCTGCTCCACGGCGACATCGGCCGGCATCTGCGCTTCGATCCGGCCGAGCATCCGGTGGCCTTGCAGCTTGGCGGCTCGGACCCGGCACAGCTCGCGCACTGCGCCCGTCTCGGCGAGCAGTATGGCTATAACGAAATCAACTTGAATTGCGGCTGCCCGTCCGAGCGCGTCCAGCATGGCGCGTTTGGCGCGTGCCTGATGGCGGAACCGCTGCTGGTGGCCGATTGCGTAAGCGCGATGCGCGCTGCGGTTTCGATCCCGGTAACGGTCAAGCACCGCCTTGGCATCGACTCGATCGAGGCCTACGACTTCGTGCAGCACTTCGTCGCGGTGGTCGCCGCCGCAGGCTGCGAGACCTTCTTCGTGCATGCCCGCAACGCCATCCTCAAAGGACTTTCGCCGAAGGACAATCGCGAGGTGCCGCCGCTGAAGTACGACTACGTTTACCGGCTGAAGAACGATTTCCCCGGCTTGCGCATCGTCGTCAATGGCGGTGTGGATACACTGGAAGCCATCGAGTCGCAGCTGGCGCGGGTGGATGGCATCATGCTCGGCCGCGCCGCCTATCACGATCCTTACCTGCTCGCGCAGGCCGATGCACGGCTGTTCGACGCGACGCTGCGGTCGCGCCGAGCCATCGTCCATGACATGTTCGATTATGCGAGCGCCCAGGTGGCCGGCGGCACGCCGCTGCGCGCGATCGCGCGCCACATGCTGGGGCTTTATCACGGCCAGGCCAATGCAAGGACCTGGCGGCGCATGCTGTCCGACGCCAGCCTGCTCGCAGCCAACCGACCTGGCCTGCTGCTCGATGCCACGCAGGCAGCCGAACAAGGTGCGACCATTCTCGCCGCGGTGGCCTAGGGGGCATCGGGGCCCGCATCGATGCAAAAGGAGACCGCAATGGAATACGTGAATCTGGGCAGCACCGGACTGAAAGTCTCGCGCATCTGCCTGGGCTGCATGAGTTACGGTTCGCCGAAATGGCGCGACTGGGTGCTCGACTACGACGCATCAAAACCCTTTTTCAGGCGCGCGCTGGATCTGGGCATCAATTTCTTCGATACCGCCGACATGTACTCCGACGGCGAAAGCGAGGTAGTCACCGGGCGGGCGCTGAAGGAGCTGGGCGTGGCGCGCGAGCAGGTGGTCGTAGCGACCAAGGTTCACAACCCCATGGGCAAGGATCCCAACCAGCGCGGCCTGTCGCGAAAGCACATCATGCACGCGATCGACAACAGTCTGCGCCGCCTGGGTCTCGATTACGTGGACCTCTACCAGATACATCGCTTCGATCGCCACACCCCGATCGAGGAAACGCTGGAGGCATTGACCGACGTGGTGAAAGCCGGGAAGGCGTTATACATCGGGGCCTCGTCGATGTACGCCTACCAGTTCGCAAACATGCTGCACGCCGCGGACAGGTACGGTTACTCGCGCTTCGTCACCATGCAAAACCACTACAACCTGGTCTACCGGGAGGAAGAGCGTGAAATGAATCCGCTATGCCGCGAGGAAGGCATCGGGCTGATTCCCTGGAGCCCCCTGGCGCGCGGCTTCCTGGCCGGCAATCGCAGCAAGGAAAGTTGGGGCGCGACCACGCGCGCCAAGAGCGACGACTTCGCGCACAACATGTATTACCAGGATTCGGATTTCGAAGTTGTCGGTCGGGTCACGCAAATCGCGGCGGCGCGCGGCGTGCCGAATGCCCAGGTGGCGATCGCCTGGTTGTTGCAGCAGCCCGGGGTGACGGCGCCGATCGTGGGTGCGACGAAAATGCAGCACCTCGAAGATGCGGTCGCTGCGCTTTCGGTCAAGCTTACCGCGGAAGAACTGAAAACACTCGCCGAACCCTATAAACCGCATCCGGTGCTCGGCAACCTGAGCTAGGCACAGAGTCCGCCCGCCGAACCGACCGGCGCGCAACGCAATAACGGCGCAACCGGTCCGCCTAGCGTTGCGCCATGGCCTGCGGGATTTTCTCAGGCTTCGGGGTCGCCTTGCGCGACCTTGCCAAACCAGTCCTCGATGCTGATCAGCCCACCCTCCCTGGCAGCCCGGCCCTGGTCCTTGGTGGGCAGATCTTCCTGGAGCAGGTCGATGCGCTTCCAGCCCGCCAGGGGTGTCGGTGAATCCCGTCGCGGCACGTACCGGGACGGCGTGACCTTCTCCATGCGATGGACATAGCGCGGACAGTTCGGCCAGACCTCGGTAATCGCCACACGCACCAGCATCAGTGCTTCCTTGAAGGACGGCATAAGCGGATCCCGCTCGCTCAGCGTGGCTTCGCCCTGGAGGCGCAGGCGCTGGGGGCGATCGAAGCTCATGAACAGCAATCCCACCTTGCGACTGCCGGCGATGTTGCCGGCGGAGTAGAACATGCCGTTGCCGTCGTAGAGCGGGAACACCAGCGTCTTGTTGTCGACCACCTTGACGAAGCCCGGATCACCACCCTTGTAGGAAACCGTCGGGCGGCCCTGTTCGTCGATCGTGGACAGCCAGAACATGTCCCGGCTTTCGATGAAGGAAATGTCCATGTCGCCGAGTTGCGGCTGGATGGCCAACGCCTCGAGCTTGTCTGCAATGCGGCGGGCGTCGAATCGATCCTGCAGGGCGCGCTGCTGCGCGCCATATAATCTGCTCATGCTCTCCTCCGGACATTATTGTTGTTGGTTCGACCGGCAAGGTGTTGCGTGCCCGGCCGTTGTCCCGTCCGGCGTTCTGTTATCGTAGCCGCCGGGCAGGAGTACGATCCACGGCGCGGACGGATGAGACATAGCGGAAGTTTACCAATGCAGGAAGGTCACGGCTTGTACGAACCTGCTGCGCCCGACGCGCTGCTCTGTGTCGGTGGCGGCAAGACGCTTTATGTAGGCTCACTGGAACAGGTGGGCTGGCATCTGCATGGCACCCCGGTGTTCATCGCGGGACTCGCCGGAGATTTTCGCTTGCGCCTGCCAGGCGGCGACTGGACGACCTGCCGTTGCGCCGTCATCCCGGCCGGTGTCAGGCACGCACTGGATCTGGGCGGCGAGCCGCTCGCAGCATTCTATCCCGAACCGAATATCGCAGGCTTGTCAGCATTGACCCGGCTCGGCGCAAACTGGCATGAACGCGAGAAGATCCTGCTGGCGCAGCATGCCGAACTGCGCTCCTTCCGCGAACTCCACGAAAATTCCGCCAGCGTGCACTGGAGCGGTGAAGCGCTCGATGACCTGCTTGGCTTCGCACTGCGCCGCGATGGCGGCAATCCGCTCGATCCACGGATCGCACAGGTGGTCGCATGGCTGGACGAACGTCCCGACGACCTGACTGGCGCCTGGCGGATTGCCCGCACGCAGGGCTTATCCTCCTCGCGCTTTCTGCACTTGTTCACCGAGCAAATCGGCGTGCCCTTCCGCCGTTACCGGATCTGGAACAGGATACGCGCCGCCACGAAAGTGGCGCTGTCGGGAAACAATTTCACGGACGCAGCGATGACGGCGGGATTTGCCGATTCCGCACATTTCACAAACAGTTTCCGGGATACCTTCGGCGTGACGCCGTCTTACGTCTTCCGCAAGATCGGCCGCTCCGGCACGATGCCCGGACTCCGGACCGCCACGCGGACATGAGCGCCATCCGCTTCGACACTTACTATCGTTACGATGAACTGGTTCGTTTCCTGACGGACTGGGCAGGGACGCACCCGGGCCTGGTCCGGCTCGAGCCGGTGGGAAAAAGTTACGAAGGCCGCGAACTCTACGTCGTGCGCGTGACCAACTACAAGACCGGCCTCGACACCGACAAGCCGGCATTCTGGGTGGACGGCAACATCCACGCCACCGAACTGGCCGGCTCGATGGCTTGTCTGCACCTGCTGCATCGCCTTATTACCGGTTACGGCAAGGACGCGGACATCACTCGCTGCCTCGATACCCGCGCGTTTTACGTCTGCCCGCGCGTCAATCCGGACGGCGCCGAATGGGCGTTGGCGGACGCGCCAAAGCTGATCCGCTCGAGTACGCGACCGTATCCATACGACGAGGAACCGGTCGGCGGCTTGAAGCGCGAGGACATCGACGGCGACGGCCGCATCCTGTCGATGCGCGTGCCCGATACCAACGGCCCGTGGAAACTTTGCGAACAAGACGCGCGCATCCTGGTGCGCCGCGACCCGGTCGAAAGCGGCGGACACTATTACCGCTTGTTGCCCGAAGGCCGCCTGAAAGACTTCGATGGCATCAACGTCAGATTGCAGGCACGCAAGGAACGCCTCGACTTGAACCGTAATTTCCCCGCGTTCTGGCGCGCCGAAAACGAGCAGATGGGTGCCGGTCCGTTTCCAACCTCCGAGCCCGAGATCGCGGCGGTCACCGGCTTCATCGCTCGGCATCCGAACATCACCGGCGCCGTGGCGTTTCACACCTACAGCGGCGTGCTGCTGCGCCCGTATTCGCATTTGGCCGACGAGCAGATGCCGCCGGAAGACCTGTGGACATTCCAGAAAATCGGCGCCAAAGGCACGGACATCACCGGCTACCCGGTCGCTTCCGCGTATCATGAATTCCGCTATCACCCCAAGGAGGTCATCACCGGTGACTTCGATTCGTGGATGTACGACCATCGCGGCGTATTCGCGTGGACGGTAGAGATCTGGAGCCCGCAGCGTCAGGCCGGCATCACGGATTACAAATACATCGACTGGTATCGCGAGCACCCCGTCGAGGACGACCTCAAGCTGATGCAATGGAACGACACCGAGCTCAAGGGCAAGGGCTTCGTTGACTGGTACGAGTTCGAGCACCCCCAGCTGGGACGCGTGGAACTGGGTGGCTGGCAAAGCCTTTACACCTGGAGCAATCCGCCGCCGCACCTGCTGGAAAAGGAAATAGCCCCTTTCTCCCGCTGGCTGACCTGGCATGCGCTGATTTCGCCGAAACTGGAAATTTTGGAGGCGACGGCGGCCGCCCTTGGCGAAAATACATGGCGCGTGCGGCTCGCGCTGCAAAACAGCGGCTGGCTGCCCAGCTACGTGACCAAAATGGCAAAGAACAAGAAGCTCGTGCGCGGCGTGGTCTGCGAGATCGAATTGCCGGCAGGCGCCGCGCTCGAAACCGGAAGGCCGCGCGAGGAACGCGGCCAGCTCGAAGGCCGCGTCTACAAGCCGGCCGCCGCCAATACCTGGGCTGGCTCGAGCGCCGACGAAACCGACGATCGCCTGACGGTCGAATGGGTGGTGCGCGCGCCAAAGGGCACGGCGATCAAGCTCATCGCGCGCCACGAGCGCGCCGGCGTCGCAACCGCCGGCGTCACATTGAACTGAGGCCGCCGCGTGACGACGTCCCGGAGCATCGCCAATACCATCGGCTTCGCGTTCGTCGTCGCGGGACTTCCCCCGCTCGCAATCGCCTTCGGCTGGTTGATCGTCCCCGCGGAGGATTTCCCCATCGCGCTGTGGACAATGGGTTGCGGCGGTGCCGCTCTCGAATTCGCCGGACTCGCGCTGCTGACACCGGAATCGCTTTCCCGGGCGCGCGGACTGCTCGCCGCGCTGTCAATCACGGCGCTGGCGACATTATTCGACTGGATTGCATTCGGCCACCTCCAGGGCGGTTGGCGCTTCATGCTCGACACGCTGATGAACTCGCTGGCGCTGAAGCAAAATGCCGCACACAACGTGGTGGTGCTGTTCGCGGTGCTGCTGACCCTGCTGGCATTGTTCGGCTGGACGCAATGGTTGCGCAATATCACTGAAAAGAATGGAACTCCACTGAAAAGCCCGGGTCGTAAAGGGAAGGCCAAAGAAACCGTCGAATGAACATGGCATCAAAGGAGAAGCAGTCGATGAAATCGAGAGCAGCACTAGTGCGTAGCATTGCGGCCGGCGCGATCGTAGCGATGTCAGCACTCGCAATGACCGCAGTCCACGCCGCGGATACGGACAAGAAATACACCAAGGAAGAATTCAAATCCGACGTGAAAGCAGCTGGCAAAGGCCTCAAGGATGCTGCCGTGGATGTCGGCCATCAGGTCGGCGCCGGCACCAAGAAGGCGTACAAAGCCGACAAGACCAAAGTCAAAAAGGATGTGAAGGACGGCAAGCCCGGTGATGGCAGCCTGGCGAAGAAGAACGAGGGCACGCCGGCAGTAACCGAAGGCAGAAAGCCGAACTAGCCTCCGGTTTCAGCAAGCTTCGCCGGAATACGTATCATGGCCGGCATCCCGATGGGGTGCCGGTTTTTATTTTGGTAAAGCTACCCTCAAACATATTATTCACCGCAAAGGACGCCAAGGACGCGAAGGAAAAAACAAGGGCGAGAAAAGAAGAGCCGCGATGAAACGCAGCCTAACTGTTCATGGACCTGTATCGCCAACTTTCATTGCGATGGATTATCGGTCAATGTAACGGCACCAATACGAGAATATTTTTTCGTCTTGGTCTTCCTTGGCGTCCCTGGCGGTGAGCGCCTTTTGAGACTCAGATGATCACCGATCCTCTGTTCTATGCGCCTGCGATACCGGCGATCCTGATCACCGGCATTTCCAAGACTGGATTCGGCGGCGCGATGGGCGGCCTGGCGGTTCCGCTGCTGTCGCTGGTCATCCCGCCGGACGAAGCGGCCGGCATCATGCTACCGATCCTGTGCACCATGGATGTCATCGGCCTGCGGCGATTCGCAGGCTCCTTCGACTGGCCCAACCTGCGCATCATCCTGCCGGGCGCAGTCGTCGGCATCGTGCTGGGGACACTGTGTTTCGGCTTGCCGAACAAGGGCTGGCTGTTGCTTCTGGTCGGCGCGATCGGCGTGGGATTTCCGCTGCTCAACTGGAGCGGACTCGCGCGCCGCCAGCATCCCGCCGGTGTCTCGGCCATGAAAGGCGGCTTCTGGTCGGCGCTGTCGGGGTTCACCAGCTTCATCTGCCACAACCGCGGGGTGCCGCTGCCGGTCTACCTGATGTCACAACAGCTGGAGCGAAAATGCTTCGTGGGCACGACCATAATGTTTTTCCTGGCGGTGATTTACGTCAAGCTCATACTCTATAATTTTCTCGGCCAGCTTCGTCCACGAATCTGCTCACTGCTTTCGTGCTGCTGCCGCCGGCTCCGCTCGGCGTCTACCTCGGCCTGTGGATGCAGCACCGCATCACGGATGCCATGGTATATCGCTGGGCCAACATCCTGTTGTTCGTCACCGGATGGAAACTTATCTGGGACGGCATTTCGATGCTTATCGCGCACGGTGTGCCGTACGCCTGAGTTGAGCGCACTGGTCGGGTGCCCACAACAGGCAAATGCACCAGAGCGTGGCGGATCGCGCTCAAACTTGTCGCACCGATGAATCCCATCGTAATGTACGTGTTTTTCTCTTACAGACTACAGACGCAGGTGTACTATTGCCGTGCGCAAAAATGATGGATCTCGTTCGATCCAGCACAACACGCGCGAATGGAAACGGCGTCTAAAAATCGCCGGCACTTTTTCCGGGTTGAAGTCATTTTGGGAAGGAAAACCATGAAATTACGTATGTCGCACTCTGTATTGCGCAGCGCACGCACCTGGCTGCCGGCGCTTGCAATCGCCCTGACCACAGGTAATGCGCTGGCGCAAGGCGTCACCGACGAAATGCTGATCAACGCGCACAAGGAGTCAAACAACTGGCGCATGGTCGGTCGGGATTACATGAGCACGCGCTTCAGCCCGTTGAGCCAGGTCAGCACCAAAAACGTCAAGCGCCTGGTGCCAATGTGGACGTTTTCGTTCGGCGTGCTCGATGCGCAAAACACCACGCCACTTATCCATAACGGCGTCATGTATGTAACGGCGTCCCATGGTCGTACTTTTGCAGTCAACGCCAAAACCGGCGCGATGATGTGGCAGTACAACCATCCGTTACCGGAAGACGCCGGCAAGCTCATGTGCTGCGATATCGGCAATCGCGGCGCCTCCCTGTACGGCGACAAGGTTTTCGTTACCACACCCGACGCACACGTCGTAGCGCTGGACATGAAGACCGGCAAGCCGGTATGGGACGTATCGCTTGGCGACTACAAGAACGCGTATTCGATGACCGTGGCACCGCTGATCGTCAAAGGAAAAGTGATCGTCGGCCTGTCTGGTGCGGAGTATCCGACGCGACTGTTCATCGAAGCGCTCGACGCGAATACCGGCAAACAGGTCTGGCGGCGCTACACGATCCCCGCGCCGGGTGAAGCTGGCTCGGACAGCTGGGGAACCGACCCGGAAAATCTGAAGTTCGGCGGTGCGTCGGCCTGGATCACCGGTTCCTACGACCCGGCGCTCAACACGGTCTATTGGGGCACCGGCAACCCGAATCCCGATTGGGACGGCGTGGGACGCGAAGGCGACAATCTTTATTCCAATTCCACGCTGGCATTGGACCCGGATACCGGGGCAATCAAGTTCCACTTCCAGTACACGCCGCACGACGTCTGGGATTTCGACGGCGTCAACGAGCACATCCTGGCGGATGTGGGCGGGAAGAAAGTTTGGCTGCACGGGGATCGCAACGGCTTCCTCTACAGCATCGATCGCACCAACGGCAAGTTCAATTACGGCAAGGAAATCTCCAAGGTGAACTGGATGTCCGGATTCACGCCGGAAGGCCGTCCCATCGTCAATCCCGACAAGGTTCCTACCTACGACTACGAAGCGAAGGACATCTGTCCTGCTTCCGAAGGCGGAAAATGGTGGAACCCGATGAGCTATAGCCCTGCCAAACAGATGGTATTCATACCCAGCCGGGAGATCTGCACCGACATCAAGAGTGCCAAGGGCGAGCGCGCCGAGGGCAAACCGCATTGGGGCATCGGCAGCATCAAGTGGAACAAGGGACACGGACAGCTGGTTGCGTTCGATGCAAAGAGCGGAAACAAAAAGTGGACCGTGGAAGCGCCGTCGCCATTCATGAGCGGCGTGCTGACCACCGGCGGTGGCTTGGTATTCGCAGGAACCCCGGAAGGCGAATTCAAGGCCTATGACCAGGACAACGGCAAGGAACTGTGGTCATACCAGACCGGCTCCGGCATTGTCGGCAGTCCGGTTAGTTATTTCATCGACGGTAAACAGTACATTGCCGTGCCCTCGGGCTTTGGCGGATGGACCGGTTGGGCAACCATCGGGGGCGGTGGTGCGCCTCAACTCAAGGACAGCCGCAAAGGCGGTTACGTGACCGTGTTCGGTCTGTTCGACCAGTAATCGCTCGTCAAGAACCGGGAAGCGGCGACATGTTCGCCGCTTCTTTTTTGATACCGGGAAGAATTAAATGCTTAGTAATTCCGAATTGCGGTGTTACACCGCGGCGCTGTGTGCGGCGCTGCTGCTGGTGAATCCTGCGCAAGCAGAGGACGAACTGAGGAATCCATTTGCAGGGGACGCGGCAGCCGCGGCAGAAGGAAAGCGAATTTTCCTCAAAACCGGTTGCTACGCCTGCCACGGCCATGAAGCCGAAGGCGCGGTCGGGCCTGATTTGACCGATGACGAATGGATTTACAAACCGACCGATGCGATGATTTTCAATACCATCGCCAAGGGACGCCGGGGTACGGTAATGGCTCCGTTTGGGGACCAACTCATGCCGGAAGAAATCTGGAAAATTGTCGAATTTCTGCGTGACAAGAACCGTCAGCGGCACCTGAACGGGAAATAACCCCGGCAGGCCCCCGCCCACCGTTCAGAACGGACGTCCCATCGGCAGCCGGACGTACAGACCCAGGCCGGCCGTAAGCGCGCCTTCCGGTTCGCCGACGCTCGATCGATCGACGTAAACGTGCGCATTGATCCGCTCGAAGATCAGGCCATCACGCTGCAGGGCCGCCGGTCCGGGGTTGCGCCCTGTTCGTGGATGCGCGCCGCTAAAGCCAGCTGGATCCAGCGGTATGGGCTAATTTCCGGCTCGATGGGCAGCGCCGTGCGGGATTCCATGTTAATCCGTCGCCCGGGACAGCGCATCCAGTCCGGCTTTCGCGATGGCTCGAAGGTCCAGGGCGTCTACGCTGGGGGCACGTGCGCCGCTCAGCTCAGGAAGCCGACGGACCGCGGCAGCCACAACGCGATTCGCGGAAATGCAGGCATCAGCAGTAACCCGATCAGCCGCGGCACGACGAACGCAATGATGCCGCGATAGATATGTCCCATGCCGATTGAGGATGGCACGGTGCCTTTCATGTAGAACAGCGTAAAGCCGAATGGCGGTGTCAGGAGTGAGGTCTGCAGATTCACCGACATCATGATCACGAGCATGATCGACGGCGGATTCAGCGCCGTTCAGTAATCGAATCGAATAGGCTGATGCCACCAGTGTTCGAACGGATTCGAGTGCAGGATGCCTTCGATCACCTCCCCGGAGATGCGCGGCAAGCCGGTGCCCTCGACCACCTTGTTGACGTTGCGCAAGCCGTCGATGCTCTCTTGCACACCGGAAAAGGGAAAGTCCGTTCCGAAGAATATCTTGTCGGTCATGCGGTACTCCTGCGCGCAGGCGAGGATGTTCCAGAACTGCCACGGCCGGTAGAACAGCGCGGAAATTTCGCAATACACGTTGGGCTGCTTCCTCACCACCGCAATGGTCTCCTCATACCAGGGATGGCCCATGTGCGCACAGATCATCTTCAGGCTGGGGTAACGCAACGCGACCGGCTCGACGTGGATGGCGCGGCCCAGTTCGATCGGCGCGTTGCGCGCGAAGGTGGTGCCCATGTGCATCGTGAGCGGCAAGTCGTGCTGCACGCAGTATTCGTACACCGGCGTCATGCGCGCATCGGATAACGGCACGCCGTTGTAGATCGGCCCGTATTTGACGCCGCGCAACTTCAGGTCTTCGATCGCGTGCACCAGCCGGTCCATGTAGTCCGGGCGGCGCGGGTCGACGTAGGCAAAACCGGTGAACTTCGACGGATACCTGGCCACGCACGCAGCGCTGGTTTCATCGTCGCTTTCGATGCCGCCGCTATCGCCGTAACGGATCGGGAAGACGATCGCCTTGCCGACGTCACGCATGGCCTCATACAAAGTGTCGGCGTCGGCGAGCAGACCCGGCGCGCCGTCCGGTCGCACCCGCGCCATCTGCTCGCGCCACAGCGCGGCGAGCTGGTCGTGATTCCAGATGTTGACATGGCAATCCACGATCATGATGGCTCCTCGCATCGCGTTACGCGCGGCAACGCCGGATTGTCAGGCTCCGGACAGCGGGCCCCGGACTCCTGGGTTACTAGCGGACGACCCACCCGCCACATAGGGGGAACACCTGGCCGACGAAGCAATTCGCCGGCTCGCTGCACAGGTAGGCAGCGAATTCCGCGTCCTCGCGCGCGCCAACCAGCCGGCCGAGCGGCACTTCGCGCTTGAGCCGTTCCTGGAAGCGTGGATTGGTCTGAACATCGGGCGGAAAGTAGGTCGGATTTTCCACGAAATTCTGCGCGATGGCATTGACCTGCAAATTATGTATAGCCACTTCCACGCCAACCGCCTGCACATAGGCAAGTTGGGCGCCGCGCGCTGCGCTGTATGTCGAAGTACGCTTCATGCCCCGCAATGCGGACGCACTGCCCATCAGCAGAATCTTGCCGGATTGCCGCGCGATCATTTGCGGCAGAACCGCTCTCACTAGTCGAGGTAGCGGATCGACCAGGGCGGTGAACGTATCCGTCCATTCTGCGTCGGACACTTCGGTCGCGGCGGTCGTCGGCGCGGGGATCGCCAGGTTCACGACCAGTACGTCGATATGACCTGTGGCGGCCACCAGGGCGGCAGGTGCGCCAGGATCGAGCAGCAACGCGGTGCTTGCGATCACTGCAGCGCCATGCTCGCTGAACACCTCGCACAGCATCGGGCCCATGAAGGCATCGGCCTGCGTCACGAGTACGCGCTTGTCCTGCAGATTGCCGGTGGGCATGGGTCGTAGCGGTCAGTGTTGTTTGCTGGAGGGTCGAGGTGAAAATAGCGTGTTTGCTCCGGACTCACACCGCGGTCGTGGCTATGGCCTCGATGGCCACGAGCACGCCAGGAA
Organism: Betaproteobacteria bacterium; assembly: GCA_039931685.1. GTDB lineage: Bacteria > Pseudomonadota > Gammaproteobacteria > Burkholderiales > JACQAP01 > JACQAP01. The sequence goes on from JBDTRK010000003.1 coordinate 20,522, forward strand.
TGTCGGCGCCAAAGCGCGCCATCGCGCGCGCCGGCTTCGGCCCAGGAAAGAATTCCGCATAGGCCTCATTCATCTCCTTGTACAAGTCCGTGCGCACCAGCAGGACCGTGATCTTCACAACGCGATCGAGCGAACTGCCGGCCGCTTCGAGGATCATTTGCACGTTGCGCAGCGATTGCCGCGTCTGTTCCTGCATGGTCGTGCCCACGATCTCGGTCGGGCCGCCGCCGGGGCGCACCGGGATCTGCCCGGAAACGAAGACGAAGCCGTTTGCGACGACGGCGTGCGAATAGGGGGAATGCGGCGCGGGATAGCCGGGAATGTCGGTGATGTGACGTGTTGTCATGGGATTCCTTTAACCAATTAGATTCGTCAAGGCCGGGCGTTGATTCATCAAGTTTACTCGACATCCACTGCCCGGCCGCTACACAGCGATTGCGTTAGGGCGATACCGATGCGTGTTGCTTCGGTTGCATCGCGCAAGGTCAGTGGCAGCGGCAGGTCGCCGAGTACGGTATCGACGAATGCCTGGGCTTCGAGCTGGAAGGCTTCGGCGAAACGTTCGTAGAAGGTCGGCGTGCACTGGTTGCGCACGCCGTGCGCATCGGAAATTTCGACACGGTCGATGCGCGGATTCTGCCCGACCATCAGCCGCCCTTGTGTGCCAATGATTTCGGACAAGGTCTCGTGGCCATGCGCCATGGTCCGCGATGCATAGAAACAGGCGATCTGGCCGTCGCCGAATTCGCAGATCGCCACGCCATTGTCCACGTCGCCGCACTCGGCCAGGCCTTTGTGGATGGCGATCGTGCCGGCGGCATAGACGCGTTTTGCGCCGCCTGCTCCGAGGAACCAGCGCGCGACATCGATATCGTGCACGCTCATGTCGAGCATGGCGCCGCCACTCGTGGGGGCGAATCGCACGAAAAATCCGCTCGGATCATTCTGGTCGGCGGTCTGAGAACGCACCAGGAAGGGCCTGCCGATCAGGCCGGCCTCAACCTTGTCGTGTGCATCACGATAGCTCGGGTCGAAGCGGCGTACGAAGCCGATCATGACCTTCAGCTTCGGGTACTTTGCCGCCTCCTGTTCCACCCGCAGGCAATCCGGGATGTTCAGCGCGAGGGGCTTTTCCGAGAACACGTGCTTGCCTGCCTGCAACCCCTGGATGATCTGGTCGGCATGCAGCGTCGTGGGCGTCACCAGAAACACAGCATCGAGTCCCGGGTGTGCAAGGAGATCCTTGTAGTCGCGGTACTGATGGCTGACGCCGAGTTTTTCCTTCGCCCATGCGAGTTCGCTTTCGACCGGACTGCAGGCCGCGACAAGTTGCGCGCCGAGCGTGCGATGCGCGAGATTCATGGCATGGCGCTGTCCCATACGGCCGATTCCGGCGATACCGATGCGAAGTGGAGCATTCATCGAGGCGATCTCCTTAAAACAATGCTCACCGCAGAGGACGCGGAGGACGCGGAGGAAAGAAAAGGGCGATAAAGCATTGTCGTGTAAGAAGCGTTCATTGGCCTATGACCCGTTGTAGCGAAGTTGGCGGCACTATCCGTGATCAGCCACACCACCCATATCCCCAGTCTGCCCTTCCTCGTTCTTGCTCTTCCTCCGCGTTCTCCGCGTCCTCTGCGGTGAGCGTTTTTTTGCATTAGGACGCAGCTAGAGCGTGACGATGCGGCCTTCCTGCCAGGAGCGCGTCGCCGCATCGGCGAGTTCGAGCGCCTTGACGCCATCTGCAAGTGTGGTGCGTACGGGCTTGCCGTGCGCCAACGCATCGAAGAAGTGCGCAATTTCGAGCGCGTACGCAGCACGGTAGCGTTCGAGGAAGAAATGCTCGGGCTTGTCCTCACTCACGTTCACGGCCGTATGCGCAAAAACCTGCGTAGGCTTGTGATTGCCAGCCTGCAGCTGCCCCTTCGCGCCGAGTACTTCGAAGCGCTGATCGTAGCCGTAGGCGGCGCGGCGGGAGGTATTGATCTGGCACAGGCGGCCGGCCTTCGTGCGAAGGGTCAGCGCCGTTGAATCGACGTCGCCGGCTTCGCCGATTTCCTTCTGCACCAGGCAGCTGCCGGTGGCGTAGACGCTGTGCGCCTCGTCGTCGAGTATCCAGCGAAAGACGTCGAAATCGTGGATCAGCATGTCCTTGAAGATGCCGCCGGAGACCTTGATGTAGCTGACCGGTGGCGGGCCGGGATCGCGGCTGGTGATGATGAGCATTTCGGGATTGCCGATTTCGCCAGCGTCCAAGCGCTGCTTCAGGGACGAGAAGGTCGGATCGAAGCGTCGCTGGAACCCGATCATGCACAAGACTCCGGCCTTCGCCACAACGTCGATGCACGCGCGTGCGCGATCGAGGGCGAGATCCACCGGCTTTTCGCAGAATATCGCCTTGCCCGCGGCGGCGGCCCGCATGATCAGGTCAGCGTGTGTATCCGTGCTCGAAGCAATGACGACGGCTTTGACCGCCGCATCCTTCAGAGCGGCCTCAGCATCGGCCATTTTCGCACCGTGACGTTGCGCCAGCTCGCCTGCGGCCGCGGCATTCACATCCACGACGTAGCGCATTCTGACTCCGGGTTGCGCCGCCAGGTTCGCGCCGTGGATCTTGCCGATGCGCCCGGCGCCGAACATCGCCACTTCGATCATGTCTCCCCCTGGAAAAGCTTGTCGTTCTGCGCGCCGATTGCTGCAATGCGATGCGAGCGCATTGTCATTTAGGGTGCCGGAAGATTGTACGAAGTTTTGGGCAAGGTGGAAAATATCGCCAGCAACTCGACCTATCAAGCACTGCACGGTCATCGATAAAGGGCAAATGGGAGGCACGCATGGCTGGAACGATCCGATTGACAGTGGCGCAGGCACTGGTGCGATATCTTGCAGCATTGCGCAGCGACCTCGAAGGCGGGCTGCCGTTGTTCGGTGGCGTTTTCGCGATCTTCGGCCACGGGAACGTGGCCGGCATCGGCGAGGCGCTTTACCAGCATCGCGACCAACTGCCAACTTTTCGCGCGCACAACGAGCAGGCCATGGCCCTGGCCGCGATTGCGTATGCGAAAGCGAACCTGCGCCGGCGCATGATGGCTTGCACGACTTCGATCGGACCGGGCGCGACCAACATGGTCACGGCGGCGGCCGTGGCGCACGTGAACCGGTTGCCGGTGCTGCTACTGCCTGGCGACATCTTCGTTTCGCGTGCGCCCGATCCAGTATTGCAGCAGGTAGAGGATTTCCACGATGGGGGCGTATCGGCCAATGATTGCTTGCGACCGGTATCGCGCTATTTCGACCGTATCGTCCATCCGGAGCAATTGCTGACCGCGTTGCCGCGCGCGATCCATGTGCTCACCGATGCGGCTTTGTGCGGCCCGGTGACGCTCGCCATGCCGCAGGACATGCAAACGACGGCGTACGACTGGCCGGAGGATTTCTTCTCGCCCCCGATCATCACGGCGCGGGCACTCCCGCCTGCCCGCGCACAATTGCGTGAAGCAGCCGCGGTATTGAAAAACGCGAGGCGTCCACTCATCATCGCCGGCGGCGGTGTGCTCTACGGCGAGGCGACAGAAGTCCTGCGCCACTTTGCAGAGAGCCATGGCGTACCGGTGGCCGAGACCCAGGCCGGCAAGGGATCGTTGCCATGGGACCACAGGCTGCAGCTCGGCTCGATCGGCGTTACCGGCTCGACGGCGGCCAACGCGATGGCGGCAGAAACCGACATGGTGATTGCGGTCGGCACGCGGCTGCAGGATTTCACGACCGGATCCCATTCACTGTTCAAGCAGGCAAAGCTGATGAACGTCAATGTCAACGGGCTGGATACGATCAAACTGCGCGGGCTGGCATTGCAAACTGACGCGCGCTCCGGATTGCAGGCGCTCGATACCCTGCTGCCGGGCTGGAAGGCGGACGACGCGTGGACCACAAAAGCCACGGAGCTTGCCGCCGAATGGCGTACGCGAGTCGATGCGATCACTAACCGACGCGATGTCAGGCCGCCATACGAAGGCGAGGTCATTGGCGCCGTGCAGCGCTCGGCGGCGAATTCGACGACGAACGACATCGTGGTCTGTGCCGCGGGCGGCCTGCCGGGCGAACTGCACAAACTCTGGCGAACCGCGGTCCCCGGCGGTTATCACCTGGAATACGGCTATTCGTGCATGGGTTACGAAATCGCCGGCGGACTTGGCGTAAAAATGGCGCGCCCGGAGCGCGAGGTTGTCGTCATCGTCGGCGATGGCAGCTACCTGATGATGAACTCCGAGATCGCCACTTCGGTGATGCTCGGTCTGAAGCTGGTAATCGTGCTGCTGGACAACCGCGGCTATGGCTGCATCCACCGGCTGCAACAAGCCTGCGGCGGCGCGCCGTTCAACAATTTGTTCGATGACGGCGTGCGGGCGCCGGGCGGAGCGCCGCACGTCGATTTTGTCGCGCACGCGCAAGCCCTGGGCGCCATCGCGGAAAAGACCGATGATATTGCCGGACTGGAGGCTGCGCTCGCTCGCGCTCGCAAAGCCACTCGCACGTCGGTAATCTGCATCGAAACCGACCCGAATCGCTCGACCGGAGACGGCGGCTGGTGGTGGGAAGTCGCGGTGCCGGAAGTATCGCAGCGCAAGGAAGTGGCCGCCGCGCGCACGATTTACGACCAAGGCAAGAAAAAACAGAAAGCGTGAATATGAAATCCTTTGACGTGAAAATCGGCATCAACCCGATTTCCTGGGCCAACGACGACCTGCCTGAACTCGGTGGCGACACGCCGCTGCAGACAATCCTGTCCGAAGGCAGTGAAATCGGCTACCGGGGTTTTGAACTCGGCAACAAATTTCCGAAGGAGCCGGAAGCCTTGCGCAAGGTGCTCGCGCAATACCGCGTGGAGCTGGTGTCCGGTTGGTATTCCGGCGAACTGGCGCGGCGCTCCGTTGAGGAAGAGATCGCGGCGGTCGGCCCGCATCTGCAATTGCTATCGAAGAACGGCGCCAAGGTCATGGTTTACGGCGAAGTCGCCGATTCGATCCAGGGCAAACGAGATGTGCCTTTGTCGCGTCGCCCGCAGTTCGCCGGTGACACGCAATGGCACGCCTACGCAGCGAAGCTCGACGCGCTCGCCCGCTACACGCTGTCGCAGGGCATCGCGCTCGCCTACCATCATCATATGGGCGCCTATGTCGAAACCGTCACCGACATTGATCGGCTTATGTCGCTTACCAGCCCGGACGTCGGCCTGCTTCTGGACAGCGGCCACATCACTTTCGCCGGCGGCGATCCGGTCGACGTGCTGAAACGGCACATCGCGCGCGTGTGCCACGTGCACTGCAAGGACGTGCGTGCCGCGGTCGCCGCGCAGGCCCACAAACAGGACTGGAGCTTCCTCGATTCCGTGCTGAAGGGCGTCTTCACGGTGCCCGGCGACGGTCACGTCGATTTCCGGTCACTGCTGACGCTGCTGCGCGACCATGGCTATGGCGGCTGGCTGGTGGTGGAAGCCGAGCAGGACCCGGCGCTCGCGCCGAGCTACCAATACGCGCGGATGGGTTTCCGCTATCTGTCGGAATTAAAACACGCGCTGGAGCGCTGAGTAAATCCTGGAGCCTGGTGAAATGTTCACCACAGAGGCACAGAGGACACCGAGGAAAGGCAAAGAGCTAGAAAAATTCTCGCTTAAAAGACGTTCGTCGGCCAATGATCCGTAGCAGTGAAATCTGGCGGCAATGCGCCATGCGCAACTACACCGTTCTCGTTTCTCATTCTTCTTTGCCTAAATTTTTACTTTTCCTGCGCGTCCTCTGTGTCTCTGTGGTGAACATTCTTTAAAAAAAAGCCACCGCGATTGCGGTGGCCGTCAGTGTGAGGTAATCGACTACTTGGCGATGCAGGTCGCCGCTGTTTCCGGCTCGCACACATCCAGGCCGGTATAGATCGGATCGCCGACCTTCTTCTTTTCCTTGAGGTCCTTGAGGATGAACATGGCCTTGTAACCCATGTCGAACGGTCGCTGGCCGACTTGGCCATGGCTGTAGCCGGCTTTCATCAAATCCATCTGCACCGGCAAGGTATCGGCCACCACGAGCAGGGTCTTCTTGCTCTTGATGCGCTCCATGTTTTTTTCCACAACTTGCCGGTAGGCCTGCGGCACGAACTGCGGAAATCCGCCGGTCGGCAGGAAGGCCGTGAGGTCGGGGTACTTGGCGAGTATTTCGCCAAGCTGCCTCACCGACAACGGAAAATCGTCGTTGGTGTACAACGGGCAACCGTCGACTTCCGTCCAGCCGCCCTGGCCGGTCAGGCGGTCTCCGGGCGGCGGTGTGCTGCTGACTTTTCCGGCAATCGTGTCGCGAATGCCCTTCATGCGCTCGTTATGGTTTGCTGCTGCCGGACCACCCGACTGGATGCACACCGTTCCGCCCTTGGGCTTGAGCTTCATGGCGATTTTCGCGAGGTTCACGCCGATGTCGTAATTCTTGGTGCCGACATACGCAGCGCGCAGGCCTTTGTCCTTGTCAAGCAGGTCGGAATCCCAGGTGATCACCGGAATGCCGGCCTTCTTGGCCCGCTCCAGCGCTTTCGCCATCGCCGGGGCATTGGACGGCGCCACCGCAATACCGTCGACCTTCTTGGTGATCAGATCCTGCACGACTTGGACCTGTTCTTCACCGCCGCCATGCTCGCCGGGGCCGATGTACATGCACTCGACCTTGCCGGCCAGTTCCTTCTGCGCCTTCATGCAGCCGTCTCGCGCCTGGTCGAAGAACGGGTTGTTCATGTTTTTAGGAACCAGCGCGAACACCAGCTTGCCGCCCGCCGCGCTGACCACGCCTGGCAGGCCGAACAAGGCCGCCATTGCCGCCACCATCAACGTCTTTTTCATCACGTTCCTCCTCATGTCGTTATAGGCCCGGTTTTCAACCCGAGCGCATTCCACGGAACTTGCTCAATAACACTGCAAACACAATGAACAGACCTACGAACGTACCTTCCCAGTTTGCGTCCACACCGGCCAGAAGCAAACTGTTCCGGATTACTTCAATCAGGGCCGCGCCGACAAAGGCGCCATAGGCACTGCCGGCACCGCCCATCAGATCTGCACCGCCGATGACCGACGACGCGATCACGCGCAATTCGTAACCGGTTCCCATGGCATTGATCGCCGCGCCCTGCCAGCCCACCAGCAGGACCGCAGATACGCCCGCCATCAACGCGGAGAGCAGGTACACGGAGAGCTTCATGCGGTTCACGGGCACCCCGGTCAGGCGCGCAGCCTGCTCGTTGCCGCCGAGCGCGAACACCCAGCGTCCCCAGGTGGTGTAGCGGAACACGACCATGAACAACACCGTCAGCACGATCAGCAGGATGAACGGATTGGCGATGCCGAATACCGTGCCACCGCCCAGCGCAAACAGCAGTTTTTCGTCCGGACCGAATTCGTAGATCATGTGGTTCTCGGACAACACCTGCGCCAGACTGCGCGCGATCCCGAACATGCCCAGCGTGACGATGAACGGCGACAGGCGTACATAAGCGATCAGGATGCCGTTGACCAGCCCGCACAGCAGCGCCGCCAGCAAGCCGGCGCCGACCCCGGCCCAGATGGAATGCCCCGCATTGAGTACGAGTCCGGTGACGACGCCGGAGAGGCCGACGATCGAGCCGACCGACAAATCAATGCCGCCAGTGATGATGACCGCGGTCATGCCCATGGCGATGATGCCGATGAAAGCAAAGTTGCGCGTGACGTTGAAGAAGTTGTCCTCGGTGAAGAACACGTTCGACACCTGCGACATCACCACGCAAATCAGCGCGAGCGCGACGGTCACCCAGAAGGGCTGGCTGCGGATCATCGCCCGCAGCGGGTTGTTCTCCCTTCTTTGCGCGATCTCTTCGTGGGTTTCGCTCATCGGGCTATTCATCCTCATGCGGTTTCTATGGCGCCGGTGATCAGGCCGGTAACTTCCTCGGGAGAAGTGTCACTGATCGGCTTGTCGGCAACGACCTGTCCGCGCCGCATCACCGAAACGTGATCGCAGACCGCGAACACGTCGGGCATGCGGTGGCTGATGAGGATCACTGCCACGTTCTGGTCGCGCAGGCGCCGGATCAGGTCCAGCACCTCGGCAACCTGACGCACGCTGATGGCGGCGGTTGGCTCGTCCATCAGCACGATGTCGGGATTCGACAGCCGCGTGCGCGCGATCGCAACGGCCTGGCGCTGGCCGCCCGACATCTGCTTCACCAGGTCGCGCGGACGCGTTTCCGATTTAAGCTCGGCGAAATGGCGCGCCGCCTCGCGGAACATGGCGGCGTAGTGGATGAAGCTGAACGGGCCGAATTTGCGCTTGGCTTCGCGGCCGAGGAAAACATTTTCCGCCGCGGTCAGGTTGTCGCACAGCGCGAGATCCTGATAGACCACCTCCACGCCCTTGTCGCGCGCGTCCACCGGGTTGTGGAACTCGACCCTCTCGCCCTTGAGCCAGATCTCGCCACTCGATGGCTTGAAGTTGCCAGCCATGATCTTGATCAGGGTGGACTTGCCGGCGCCGTTGTCACCCATCAGGCCAAGCACCTCCCCGGCGTCGATTTTCAGGTCGACTTTGTTCAGCGCCTGGATCGCGCCGAAATTCTTTGAGATGCCACGCAATTCGAACAGGCGCACGGGTCTGCCTCTCAGTCGGGCCGGACGATGCCTTTTTTCAGGATCAGGTTGCCGTAGAGCCGGCGCTCGCCAGTGGCAATCACCGCGAAGCATTTCCTGACACGTTCGTAGAAGGCAAAGCGCTCGATGCCCTCGAGCTTTGCCATCTTTGGCTCGTACTTGCGCAGCAGTGCGCGGAACTCGTCGAAAATCGGCATCTGGCCCGCTGGATTGTCCACCACCTGCATGTGGAAGGCCGCACAAGACACGAATTCGTCCAGCGGCATCAACGACAGCACCGCGCTCGCCACGGCAGTTACCTGGGAGCCATCCGCGCGGATCACCGGGCGGCCGCTCGATACCGCGGGATAGTTAGCATCGACGATTGCCAGTTCATCGCCATGGCCCATCGCGCGCAGCGTGGACAACAATTCCGGCGACAACAGCGGATCGATGTTCTTGAGCATCGCGGTAAATCCCCCCGACATTTTCGTTTTGGATTTTCTTTTTGGGTGCTTCAGCTAGCATCGCCCAGCGCCCGCGCCGGGGCAAGCGCATTTCTGGTTGCGCTGCAAAAAAACAGGCGACGGAGCGCACGGAGCCGCGTGCTACCATCAATTGGAAGCTGATCGCGGAGGCGCCGATGAATCTGGATCGCAAGTCACTGGGCCGTTCAAATCTGAAGCTTTCGATGCTTGGATTCGGTGGTACCGGGCTCGGCAACATGTATGTCGCCATGTCCGAGCGCGGCGCGATTGAGGCCCTGTCCGCGGCTTACGCCGCGGGAATACGTTACTACGACACCGCGCCGCTGTACGGGCACGGCCTGTCCGAACTGCGCACCGGCGGCGGCTTGCGGTTGTTCGCCGATCCTGGCGTCATCGTGTCAACCAAGGTGGGCTGGCGGTTGCGCGCAGCCTTCGGCAAACCAACCGAGGCCGGCCTGTTCCGCGACATTACCGCCTTCGCACGCTATAACGACTACACCTACGACGGCGCTATGCGCTCCTTCGAGGACAGCCTGCAACGCCTCGGCACGGACCGCATCGACATCCTGCTGATACACGATGTGGATCGCCGCAATCAGGGCGAGCGCTACCCGCAGGTTTTCAAGGACGCGATGGCCGGTGCCTACAAAGCGTTGCTGTCGCTGCGCGAACAGGGCGTGGTCAAGGCAATCGGCTGCGGACTGAACGAATGGGAAGCCTGCCAGGCATTCGCCGACGCCGGCGACTTCGATTGTTTCCTGCTGGCCGGACGCTACACGCTCCTTGAGCAGGCATCGCTGGATTCTTTTTTGCCGCTGTGCGAGACACGCGGTATCGGCATAATTCTCGGCGGCCCTTACAACTCCGGCATTCTAGCCAGCGGGGCGGTCAAGGACGCCCGGTTCAACTATGCGCCCGCGCCGGCGGATGTAGTGGAGAAAGTCCGTGCGATCGAGGAAATTTGCGCTGCGCACCGCGTGCCGCTCAAAGCGGCGGCCCTGCAGTTCCCGCTGTACCATCCCTGCGTGGCGAGTGTCATTCCCGGCACCAGCAGCGCTGCGGAGCTTAACGAAAATCTGCGCATGCTCGGTATCGCGATACCGCAAGCGCTCTGGCGCGACCTGAAGTCCGCCCGCCTGATGGACGCGCGGGCCCCCACGCCGTGATCGACGCCCACCATCATTTGTGGAAACTATCGCGCGCCGACTACGGCTGGATCGGCGACGGCCGAAATCCGGCCGTGGCACCAATCGAGCGCGATTATCTGGTTGCCGATTACCGCAGCGTTGCCGCTGCCAACGGCATCATCGGCAGCATCGCGGTTCAGGCCGCGCAAACCGTCGCGGAGACGCGCTGGCTGCTCGAGCAGGCGCGCGCCAGTGGTGGATTGATCAAGGGCGTCGTCGGCTGGATCGACATGGCCGCGCCGGACGCCCCCGACGTATTGCGCGACCTCGCGCGTGATCGGCTGCTGCGCGGCATTCGCCCGATGTTGCAGGAAATTGCGGATGTGGAGTGGGTACTGCAACCGCAACTCGCGCCAACTCTGCACACCCTCATCGAACTCGATCTGTCGTTCGACCTGCTGGTGAGGCCGCCGCACCTGAAAGCCGCGCTTGCCCTGCTCGGCCAACATCCCGATTTGCGCGCGATCGTCGATCACGGCGGCAAACCGGATATCGCACACGGCACGTGGCAGCCCTGGGCTGACGACATCCGCCGCATCGCGCGCGAAACCGCTGCGTATTGCAAACTCTCTGGACTGGTGACCGAAGCGCGTCCCGGCTGGAAAGTAGATGACCTGCGCCGTTACGCCGAGCATTTGCTCGAGTGTTTCGGTGCGCAGCGTCTGCTGTGGGGCAGTGACTGGCCGGTCATGCTGCTCAATGCGGACTATCCGGACTGGCTGTCCGCTACCCGACAATTCCTGGCCTGGCAGTCTGCCGCCGACCGCATGGCGATCCTGAACGACAACGCGATGCGTTTTTATCGATTGCCGGTAAATTCGCCATGAACGACAAGGCCGTCATCAGCATTTCAGCGGGCGCCCTGCACCTGGAAATCGCACCATCAATTGGCGGCTCGATCGCGCGCTTCTACAGTAAGGAAAAAGGCCCTAGCGTTGAGTGGCTGCGACCGGCCAGCGCCGAAGGCCTTGCGCAGGGCAATCCGCAGATGATGTCGAGCTTTCCGCTGGTGCCCTTCAGCGGCCGCGTGCGCGACGGTCGCTTCGTGTTTGGCGGGCGGCACATTTCGCTCGTCCACAATTTCGGCAATTCCCCGCACGCCATTCACGGCAATGCGTGGAAACTGCCGTGGAAAATAACCGCCCACGACGCAGCTTCGGCCAGTCTGGTGCTGGAACACGAGCGCGGCGACTGGCCGTTTGCCTATCGTGCCGAGCAGCATTTCGTGCTTACGCCACGCAGCCTCGAGATCGAATTGCTGATCAGCAATACCGATGCTGCGGCGATGCCGGTGGGAATCGGTCATCACCCGTATTTTCCCTATACCGAGTCGATGACGCTGCAGGCGGAAGTATCGCAGATGTGGGAATCGGAACATGACATGCCGGTGCGACTCACCCGCAACGACACAGTCGAATCGCTCGCGCGCGGACTGAAGATGGCGTCCGTAAAACTCGACAACAATTTCATCGGCTGGAAGCACGCGGCCACATTGCGCTGGCCGGAAACCGGGCGCCGTCTGCGCATGACGGCCCAGACGCCGCTATCCTATCTCGTGGTCTTCACGCCGCCCTCGCGCGACTTCCTTTGCGTGGAGCCGGTCAGCAACACGGTGGACTGGCTGAATCTGGGTGACCTTCCCGCCGAGCAGATCGGCGGCGCCATCCTGTCGCCGGGCGCGTCGATCTCTGGGCGGGTACGCTTCGAGCCGGACTTCGGCTAGCCGGCGAGGGCCGTGACGCGTGACAAGTGACGAGTGACGGGTGCAAGGCGAGACAGGATAAACATTCTTTCCTTATTGCACGCCCTGCGCCTCGCTTTGGACTACGCCCACCCGGCATCGACGACGAAATTCTGCGACGTAATCATCTTCGCGTCGTCAGACGACAGGAACAGGACCATATTGGCCAAATCTTCGGGTTGCAGCCGGCCCTTCAGGCATTGCTGCTGGTCCATTTGTTTTTCCCCTTCCGCGGTCAGCCAGAGTTTCTTCTGGCGTTCGGTCATGACCCAGCCTGGGGAAACCGTGTTGGCGCGGATGTTGAATGGACCAAGGTCACGCGCGAGCCCGCGCGTGAGGCCATGGATAGCGGCCTTGCTGGTGGTATAGGCAGGCATGCCGCCGGTCGCGGTCATCCAGGAAATCGACCCGAAATTGATGATCGAACCGCCGCCCAGGCTCCTCATCTGTTCGACGACGGCCTGCGCGGCGAAAAACTGGTGGCGCAGGTTGACCGCGACGCGCTCGTCCCAGTACTCGACGGTTACGCTTTCGATCGGATGGCGATCGTCACGGGCCGCATTGTTGACCAGGACGCCAATATCTCCGAATGCCGACTGCACCGACTTGATCGCGGCGCGCAAGTTGTCGATATCGCGCACATCGCAGTGCACGAAGCGCGGTGCCGAATTCGCGCGCTCGAGCTTGTTCAACAGCGCATTGCTGGCCACCTCGTCAATGTCGACAAAGCCCACGCGTGCGCCCTGGCGCACAAAAGCCTCGACAATCGCAGCGCCGATTCCGGAGCCGCCACCGCTGACGAATACGACCTTGTCCTTGAGACTGGGATAGTTGGCGAAGCGATCTGGCATGGCTGTTTCCTGGCAATTGAAAATGCTGACCATCGCCAGTATAGCCAATCGACCGCGATGGTTCGTCAACCTGCCAGATTCACTGCACCAAGATCAACCAGGCAATGATGTTGCCCTTTTCCCGCATTGTGCACTGGCGTCCAATCACCATCTCGCATTTCGGTTTGAGGAATTCCTCGACATGATCGAAGTTGGTCAGGCGCTTCGGATTGGCCGAAGGCGCCAGCGGCCCGATCTTGCGCAGCTTGGCGCGTTTCGGATGCGGATTCTCGGAATCATTGATGACATGGCACTGGCGGCACAGCACCCTGGATTTGTGCGCGAAAATTTCTTCGCGCGGGTCGGCGAGGTGACAGGAAACGCAGTTGATGGCGCCAACGACCGGCAGTGCGCGCTTCTACAGGTACAGTTCATGGCAGTGCCCGGCGGAGAAACCGGTAAAGGTCGGGTTTTCCTGTTTCGCCAGTTCGGCGTAACGATCGAGAATCTGGTCCGGCGTGTCGGTTAGCAAAGGCGCCGGGCATAAGGATAGCGCGCGGGCTGCCGCGATCCGCTTCATTGCCCCTCCTCCGAGAGAGTACCCAATCCTTCTCGTCCAGCGATTATGCTGCCGGACCGGGACAGTGGCTAGTTCCAGGAGCACACGCCCGTCTTCAGTTCCGAAACCTGCGCCGCATGTCTGGATTCATTTTCTCCCAGACGATGGCGTCCAGCGAGAGCTTGCCCGGACCGTGACAAAGCACGACCAGAATCAGGGTGCCCCAGAAAACATGCTGCGCCAGCGCCGGTTCGGCCATGTTCAGAACATGCCAGTACGACACCACGGCCATGACGTTGACGAAAGTCAGGCCAAATGCCGCGAAGCGCGTCGCCAGACCCAGTGTCAGCAATACTGGCAGAACGAGTTCGCCGAGGGTGCCCATGACTGCCGCGAGCTCCGGCGGAATCACCGGCACGCGATACTCTTCCTGGAACAGTGTCAGCGTTGTGTCCCAATCGCGGATCTTGGTCAATCCGGACAGGAAAAACACTTTCGAGACATAAAGCCGGATGCCAAGATCGAGAACGTTTCCCAGCAAGTCGAGGCTTTTGCGGCTGGTGTCGAGTAGTGGCACGAGTCTTTCGATGAGGGACACGTCATCCTCCGTTGAGTTTGAAATTGACAATGACCGAGGATGCGACCCACTCGTTCAAAGCGCGGCCGAGGTCGAACGAGGCATCGCAAGCCTGCGCTGCCACCAATGCCGCTTCCAGCGTGCGGCCCTCGCGCACAGCGGCCAGGAATGCCGCGTCGGCGTCACTGGCCTGCGCGACCTCAACCCGGAAGTGTGGCCGATAGACCAGCGCGTGCGAAGCGCCCGCGGAAAAATCCACGTCGAATTCACCCTCGGCCGCGTCCTGGTGCACCTGCCAGATGCGTGCAAGCGGATATTCGGAATGCAGGATGCGGCACGCCGGATGCAATTGCGGACGCAACTGAAGTTGCGCCTCGGGCGTCAGCCCTGCCAGGCTCGCCGCGTCAAAGGAGGCGGGATCCGCCGCGTAATGGGCGCGATGCACTTGCCATTCCAGGCGCGCGATATCGGCGAGATAGGGCAGTTGCGCCGCTGGCTGAAAATCGGCGATGAACGCGGCGAAGGATTCGCCATACTCGTTGAGGTCGCCGTCTTGTGACGGGAAGCGCAAGCGATACTGTCGCGCCAGGCCGGAGAAGAATTCCACCCCCACGATTTTTGCGATGACCGGGTAAGCGGCTTCAATGGCCCTGGCGGCATTGGCCAGCGTATTGCCGCGGTAAATGCGCAATCGCCTGCCTGCCTGCTGCGAACCGCCAACGAACATCCCGAGCGCTTCGGACCCGGCATCATTTGCATCCAGTGCGACGCCGAAGCGCGCCTGGAGTGTCTCGAGCTCACGCATATTCGGCCTGCAAGACACGCGCCGCCAGGGCCGCTTCTTCGAGCAACACGTCAAGCGCCGGAATCGATGTGTCCCATTCGATCAGCGTCGGCACCGGACCAAAGCGCCGACACGCCGCCTCATAGAGGCTCCACACCGGCGCCGCGACACGGGAACCGTGATCGTCGATCAGCACATCACCATCGGCGCTATGCCCGGCAAGATGGATCTCGGCGACCGCCTGCACGGGTATTTCGAGTAACGCCTCGACCGGATCGAACCCGTGATTCACGGCATTGACGTACAGATTGTTGACGTCGAGCAGGATGCCGCAACCGCTGCGCCTGGCGAGCTCGGCAAGAAAAGCGAATTCGGACAACTCCGAGGCGCGGAATTGCAGGTAGCTCGACACGTTCTCGATGAGCACGCGCCTGCGCAGCGTCTCCTGCACCTGCGTGACATGCGAGACGACCTGGTCCAACGCCTCACGGGTAAACGGCAAGGGCAGCAGATCGTTGAAATGGCGCGGCCCGATCGCGGCCCAGCACAAGTGCTCGGATACCAGCGCCGGCTCAATACGCTCGACCAGGCGTTTGAGTTTCGCAAGATGCCGCTGGCGCACCCCATCGGCGGAACCTAGCGACAACGCCACCCCATGCAGGCTGACTGGATAACGGGAACGAACTTGCTCCAGCACATGGAGGTCGTATCCGCCGGCACCGAAATAATTTTCGCTGTGGACTTCCAGCCAGCCGGCCCTCGGCTGAGAATCGAGGAGCTCGCGGTAGTGAGGAGCCCGCAGCCCGATGCCGACACCTCGCACGGCGACTTGACCTTCGGAAGAGCTAAGCAGACTCATGCCGGAATAACACCGACGCGAGCGGTACAAACTGCCCGCGCCGATGAAGGGAGGAGACTTGGTGAATTACTTCTTGTACGTTAATTTGCCGCCGAGCTTGTCGCAAGTTCCCTTGGCGACATAATTCCATTCTGCCGGCGCATTGTCGGTACTCGCCTGTCCCGCGCAGGAATGTGTTCCTGTGGCATTGGCGCAGTCGTTCTGGCCGGCCTTGGCGATGCCGTAACATTTTTCCTTGCTTTTTTCCGCTGCCAGGCCGGATCCGGCCGAGGCCAGCGCGATGAGTCCGGCCAGCGCCGTACTGACAATGAGTCTCTGGTCCATACTGCCTCCTTGGTAGATGAGAGAAAACGGTCCCGATTCCGAGTGCTGCGCGCTTGTGTCGATGCCGCATTCGAAACCTTACAGCACAAGCGTTGTTGCCGCGCCCTGATGTGTCGACTAATACGCACAACGCGCCGGACCGGATTCAGGGAAATCGCTCCGGTATGTCCGGCATCAAAATTCGTCGTTGGTTCCGCGAAAGCCTGGCCGACTGCCCGTCGTTCACCGGCTCACTGCGGCCACTTCTTCTGCAACTCGGCCACCTGCTCGGGCGTCAGGATCTTTAGCTTGTTGCCTCGCAGCAGCAGGTACAGCCGCGCGGTTTCTTCCAGTTCCTCGGTTGCATAGACCGCACTCTCGAGATCCTTTCCGGCCACGATGGGACCGTGGTTGGCAAGCAGGATTGCGTGGTGCTTGCCAGCGACCTCCTTCACGGCATTGGCGAGCGTCATGTCGCCGGGCGCGTAATAGGGCAAGAGCACCAGATTGCCGATTTTCATGACGTAGTAAGCGGTGATCGGCGGAATCGGCTGCTGCGGATCGACGTCGGCAAGACAGGAAACGGCGACCGAATGGGTCGAATGCAGATGCACAATGGCGCCGGCGGCGGGCCGTTCTGCATACACCGAAAGGTGCAGGAAGGATTCCTTGGTCTGCTTGTCACCGGATAGCAGGTTGCCTTTTGCATCCACCTTCGACAGGGTTGCCGGGTCAAGCCGGCCGAGGCAGGAGTTGGTCGGCGTCATCAGCCAGCCATCGTCGGTGCGCACGCTGATGTTTCCGGAACTACCCACTGTCAGCCCGCGGTCGAACATCGACTTGCCGAGCATGCAGATTTCTTCCCTGAGTTTAGATTCGTTCATGCTTTTTTATCTGTCCAAAAAACCAATTGAACCACGGAGGACACGGATACCCTCGCGATAGCGTGGAGTACCCTTTTAGGACACGGAGAATCAAAAGGATTGTCCGGACGGTTGGCGCGGACAGGGAGATTCACAAAACTGAGACTCTCTCATTCCCGTGGACATTGCCGGTTAGTGATCTTCGTATCGAACGTCTTGCCTCCGTGTCCACCGTGTCCTCCGTGGTTCACCTAATTTTGAGTCAAGGTTGGAGCTTGAAGGCCTTGGTGAAGAAATCCGGGGTGCCGAAGTTGCCGGATTTCAGCGCGAGGGCAAGTGAAGGTTCGCCAATGGAAAAGGTCCACGGCACGCCCGGGTCGATTTCCGGTCCTATGGCGAGTCCCTCGACACCGAGGGCGCCGACAACTGCCCCGGAGGTTTCGCCGCCGGCGACCAGCAGCCTGCGTACGCCTTTCGCGACCAGTCCCTTCGCGATCTTGCCCATCGTTTCCTCGACCATCGAACCCGCATGCTCGCGGCCGAGTTTGTCCTGCACGGCCTTGACCTGCTCCGGCGTGGCAGTGGAGTAAATGAGCACCGGCTTCTCCGAAAGCCGGCCGGCCGTCCAGTTGAGGGCATCCTGCGCAACGTCGCGTCCGGACGCGATGGCCATCGGGTCGAGTTCGAACGTTTCGTGATCTTTTTTCATCAAGGCAACCTGGCCCTGCGTTGCCACCGAGCAGGATCCCGCAATGACGGCGGTCGGTCCCGTGACCTTTGGTAGTGCCGCTCGCTGGCCGCCCTTCATCAGCCCCTGGCGAATGAAATTGGCGGGCAGGCCCATGGCCATGCCCGAGCCGCCGGTGACCAGTTTCATGTCCGCACACGCCTCGCCCAGCGTCAACAAGTGCTCGTCGGTGATGGAATCCAGGACTGCATGGCGAATGCCTTGCTTGCGCAATGCGTCGAATGCGCTGCGTGTAGCCGCGGCACCGGCGACGATGGCCGGATATTGCACTAGCCCGACCTTGTGCCGCGTCTGCCGTTGCAACACGCGTACCAGGGACGGATCGGTCATCGGTGTCAGTGGATGATGGCGCATGCCGGATTCGGACAGCAACTCGTCACCGACGAACAGGTAACCCTTGTACACCGTGCGCTTGTTGGTGGGAAATGACGGGTTGAATACCGTGAAGTCAGCGCCCAGCGCATCCAGCATCGCGTCGGCCACCGGACCGATATTGCCCTTGTCCGTGGAATCAAAAGTCGAGCAATACTTGAAATAGAACTGCCGCGCGTCCTGACGCCGCAACCAGTCCAGCGCGGCGAGCGACTGGGTCACGGCGTCGGCGGCAGGGTTACTGCGTGACTTGAGCGCGACGATGATGCAGTCGGCCTCGGGAACTTTAAGTCCCTTGCGCGGCACGCCGAGCAACTGCACGGTGCGCATGCCGGCCTTGACGAGGGTATTGGCCAGATCTGTGGCGCCGGTGAAATCGTCGGCAACGCATCCAAGCAGGATGCTCATGCCAGCGCTCTTGGCTGAGTAGTATGCTTCACGGAATTTCCTCCCCGCAGGCTGATTGTTGGTTTGGGCATAATGTTACCCAAAGCCGGTCGCGAAATCCCGTGCGATTCCGGTCGTGTGGGTTATTGCCCGGCTTGCCAGGCTGCCATCGTCCGCTCGCGGCGGGCCAAGGCTGCGCAAATACCCCTGTTCAGAAAGCAGCACACGAGATCATTCCCGGAGGGCGCAAGTGACATTCGCAGACAACCTGAAACTGATTCCCGGCGTGGACGACATCGAAAAGCTGGAGTTGCTCGACGCTGGCGGCAAAGTTGTAGCCACGCTGGAGAACAAGCCCGGCAAGGCCGGGTCCCTGGCGGTCTATCGCCAGCTTCTGATACGCCATCAAAAGATCGACCGGGCGGCCGCGACGGCCGGCCTGACACTTTTCGCCGAGCACACCCAGGATGCGCGCGAGCATCCCGGCAAGCACCCGAACATTGATCGCCTGTTCAACGTGATCGAAGACAATCTGACTCTCACCGGAAGGCTGACCGCAAAGTGAACCGTGCGGAAGCGCCGGCCTATTTTTATTTCCAGTGCGGCGGGTAGGTTTTTTCGTAGTAGGGCAGCGTCTCGATGCGCCGCATCCATGCCGAAATATTCGGTCCGAGCGCGGATGCGATGTTCAGGTCAGGCTTCTTTTTTTCCATGCGCAAGCCCAGCGCGATTTGCGGGTAAATCGTAAAGTCCGCCGCGGACAAATCACCGGCGAGCCAATCGCCGTCCAAGTACGTTTCAAATATGGCAAGTTCGCCGAGGAAAGCATCGCGAGCCGCGGAAATTTCCCGCATATTCCATTGCTCCTGCTTCGTGAACAGGACAAGGTCGACCATCCGCTCCAGGGCGTGCGCGAGATACTCATCAGCTTCGCGCACCTGCCGGCGGATGATCGCGCGCTGCCTGACACTTCCGGGAAACAGTACTTTTCCGGTCGAGTACTGTTCCTCCAGGTATTCCAGTATCGCCGCCGATTCATAGAGGAAAAAATCACCGTCGGCGATCGTGGGCACCTTGTGCCGTGGATTCATTGCCAGAAACTGCGGCTTGGTGAGATCGCCCGCGGAAAACGACACCGTTTTCATTTCATAGGCGATCGCCTTGTGCTCCAGTGCCAGCCACACGCGCCATGCGTACGGGGACCCGGATCCATAATAAAAGGTCAGTGCCATGTTGGTCCTGCGCGCGGGTAGTTGGGTAACAGATGGTTAGGACAAAAAGCATTCGTACAGCGCGTACAATTTTGCCGTATCGCCACATTACGTCAAATTTGCATCGCGATGGACCCAATCGTTATCCAGGCAATGGCCAAGTGGCCGGCCGTCCCCAATGTCTTCGGGTGGCTGAGCCTCGATCGGCGCGGCCATTGGTTGATCAAGGGCGACAGGATTGCGAATACCGGCGTGACCGGCTTCATCGGCCGCAATTACGCCGAGGATGAGCGCGGACGCTGGTTTTTCCAGAATGGGCCGCAACGCGTGTTTGTCCAGCTCGAATACACGCCCTTCGTGGTGTACACCGCGGGCGGTGCGTCGATGTCGCTCGAGACGCACACCGGAGAGCCCATTGCCAGGATTTCCGGCGCCTGGATGGACGATACCGGCTCCCTGCTGCTGCGCTGGGCAAGCGCGATAGGGGTTGTGAACGATCGCGATCTGGCAACGATAGCGGGGCTGTTCACCGATCTTCACGCCAGGCCGGTCAGCGACTCCCTGCTCGCGCGCGCCTTCGACGCCGGGTCGCGTCGCCAGGCGACCGGCGTGTACGTCACGTATGCCGGCAATCGTGTGCCGGTCGGCCGCATCAAGGTCGGCGAGGTTGCCCAGAAGTTCGGTTTCGACCCGGCGCCCAAGGCGAAGGAAGGGCAGCCGGATTGCTGAACGTTGGCAGGAGCCGGCGGCCGGCGCGCTAGCCCTTGACCCGCTTCGCGGTGAAGGCCTCTTCGATGTTGTCGCGGAAGTAGCTGACCATCGACGGCGCGCTCACGAGCCGGCGGTGCATTTCAGCGGAAACGCCCGGGTATTGGTTGATGCGTCCATCGCTGAACTCCATTTCGAGCAACCGGTTGCGCTCGTCATAGCCGACCGATCGGATTGAACCCGAGCTGACCTTCTTTCTATCCATGTCATCCCCTCAAATATGAATTTCGAAGCATAAGAATATGAAAAACTGGTCATTGGCGGAATAAGCGCGCTGCCGGTAAAGTGGCTGTCCGAACCAACTCAAACCCAATGGAGACCAATCGTGGCCACTTTACGCTTGGGCGACATCGCCCCCGACTTCACCCAGGAATCCACCCAGGGAATCATCAATTTTCATCAGTGGGCCGGCAATAGCTGGATTGTGCTGTTCTCGCATCCGAAAGACTTCACGCCAGTTTGCACGACCGAGCTTGGCTACACCGCCAAACTCAAGGCAGAATTCGACAAGCGCGGCGTCAAGGCCATTGCGATAAGCGTGGACCCCCTCGATTCGCACCAAAAGTGGATCGGCGACATCGAGGAAACCCAGCACACCAAGATGAATTTTCCGGTCCTTGCCGATGCGGACAAGAAGGTGTCGAACCTCTACGACATGATCCACCCCAACGCCAACGACACCCTCACGGTGCGGTCCGTCTTCATCATCGACCCGAACAAGAAAATCCGCACTACTTTCACGTATCCCGCCAGCACCGGCCGCAATTTCGACGAGATTCTGCGCGTGATCGATTCCCTGCAGCTGACGGACCGTTACAGCGTAGCGACACCGGTAAACTGGAAGGATGGCGACGACGTCGTCATCGTGCCGTCGATCCAGGACCCGGAAGTGATCAAGCAGAAATTCCCGAAGGGCTATAAGGCATTGAAGCCCTACCTGCGCATTACACCGCAACCGAATCGCTGAATGAACTGAATTTGGAGGAAGACCATGGCCGGTTTCGACCGGCCGTTTTTTTACAGAATGTAGCCCGCGACGAGCAGCAGTCCATAGCCCGCTATCAACAACCACTCGTGGTACTGGTTGACCAGGCCGAGCACGCTGCCAGCATAGGGAACATGTCCCAGCGGCACGAACATCCCGAGCAACGCAACGACGAAAATCACCAGGCAAAGCAAACCGGCCTTGCGACTGGGCGCTTTCATGTCCCCCCCCCTTGTGTCATCCCACCGCATACGGCTCCAGGCTACACAGACCGTCAATGCAAAGCGGCGTATTTGCTACGCCGACGGATAGTCCGATCATGCCTGCCTGCCGGCGACGAACGCCGATTCCCCGACCACGCCCGCGATCCGGCAAATTCATCCCGTATTTTGAAGCGCTTGGTATCTGGTTTTCAACGGGAAAGAAATTCCTCTCACCCCTCCCGGAATGAGAAGCCAATGTCAGGAATTTAACCCGCCTCCCGTCACTTGATCGGCAAGAGCGAACCTATAAATCCTAACCTGGCTGCACCTTCTTCGGTGCAGCTGTTATGTGTGTAACGAGAATCCCAAAGCTCGCGGCTCAGCGCCTGGTATCCCTCGCGGATGCAGATTGCCCGCGAGCATATGGGAAGCTTAGTTAGGCCGGTTGCCAGCTACCGGAAACGGCCAGGCCGCCGGTGCGGAAACGGGCTTCGGTGCCGCAGGCGCTGCCGCAGCAGCCGCTTTGGCGGCAGGCTTCTTCTTCGAGGCTTTCTTCGCCTTCTTTTTCGCGGGCTTTTTCGCCGCCTTCTTCGCCTTTTTCTTGGCGGGCTTCTTCGCCTTTTTCTTCGCGGCCTTTTTCTTGGCCGGGCGCTTAGCAGCCTTTTTTGCGGGCTTCTTTGCAGCCTTCTTCGCCGCTTTCTTCGCGGTCTTCTTCGCGGCCTTCTTCGCCGGCTTCTTCGCTACTTTTTTCGCTACTTTTTTCGCGACTTTTTTCGCGGGTTTCTTCTTGGCTGCTACTTTCTTAGCGGGCTTCTTTGCTGCTTTTTTCTTTGCTGCCATTTCTGATTCTCCTAATTGAAGTTGAACAAAGGTACTACCGGCACTTCGAAGAAGGATTCTTCTCCATGCCGACTACCAATGCCCGGACGCGCACTATGCGAGCCGCATGTCTGGCCATCAGGCAGTTCTGTTGGCCGCGCACCAGGTTCACCCGGTACGCGGCGCGATTCTTGAGGAAGCAATACAGGATGGCCGCAGACGACAAAACACTATCGCCGGCCGCTGACCAAAAACGAGAGGGAAAGGAAACCTTGGGCCGGGAGTTCACGGCCCCAAGCCTGGCGCCGCGACCTGAAACAGGTCGGCGCGCGTTTCGTGATGAGAAAAATACAGCTTTGTCCGGTTTGCCCATTCAGCCTGTCAAATGCGCCGCCCCATATAAAGCCTTTGGCGGCGCGGGTTTCGCAGAAAGCTTTTCAGCCCTGAAGATCAATCCCAATTCAGGGCTCCGCCCGTCTGATACTCGATCACACGGGTCTCGAAGAAATTCTTCTCTTTCTTCAAATCGACCATCTCCGACATCCACGGGAAGGGATTATTCGCCCCGGGAAAAAGCGGATCAAGTCCGATTTGCTGCGCGCGGCGATTGGCCACGTAGCGCAGGTATTCCTTGAACATCGGTGCATTCAGGCCAAGTACGCCGCGTGGCATGGTGTCCTCGGCGTAGCGGTATTCGAGTTCCACCCCTTTCTGGATCAGGCCGCGAATTTCGTCGCGGAATTCCGGCGTCCAGAGGTGCGGATTTTCCATCTTGATCTGGTTGATCAGGTCGATGCCAAAATTGCAGTGCATGGACTCGTCGCGCAGGATGTACTGATACTGCTCGGCGGCCCCCATCATCTTGTTCTGGCGGCCGAGCGCGAGGATCTGGGCGAAACCGACGTAGAAGAACAGCCCTTCCATGATGCAGGCGAAGACGATCAGGCTCTTCAGAAGCTGCTGGTCGGTTTCGGGCGTGCCGGTCTTGAATTCCGGGTTGGTCAGAGTCTCGATGAACGGGATCAGGAATTCGTCCTTCTCCCGAATGCTGGAAACCTCGTGGTAGGCGTTGAAGATCTCGCCCTCATCCAGGCCCAGGCTCTCGACGATATACTGGTACGCGTGGGTGTGGATGGCCTCTTCGAAGGCCTGGCGCAACAGGTATTGGCGGCACTCGGGCGCGGTGATGTGCCGGTAGGTACCGAGAACGATATTGTTGGCGGCGAGGCTGTCGGCGGTCACGAAAAAACCGAGGTTGCGCTTGACCACCAGGCGCTCGTCATCGGTCAGACCGTTCGGGTCTTTCCACGTGGCGATGTCCCGGCTCATGTTGATTTCCTGGGGCATCCAGTGGTTGGCGCAGCCGGAAAGGTATTTGTCCCAGGCCCATTTGTACTTGAACGGCACCAGCTGGTTGACGTCGGCCTTGCCGTTGATGATGCGCTTGTCTTCGACGCGCACGCGACGCGCCACGGCGTCGGCAGACGCGGCATTGCCGGCGGCAGGCATGCGCGCCGGCGGAATATTCACGACGGGCTGCAGTGCGGGGCCGCCGATGCTCGGAATGTAATCTTCAAATTGCAACATCGATGGTTCCTTTATAAATGTTATCGGTGGAATGTCAAATACTTCTTTGATATTCGGTCGCAATGCGACCCCTTTTTATTCCGTTGTCGCGATGAAGGATGCATGCGTCCGCTCATCGCATCAAAAAAGTCTCAACTCCTCCTTAGCGACCACGCCACGACGGCGGGCCGCGCGATTTCTTCACGCGTGCGGCGTAACCAGAACGTCAGACGCCGCCTCGCGGCCGCATTGACCTGGCGCGCCGCCCTCATTTTTGACAAGCCTCGCATTCCGGATTGTGACCCCGGCCGCGCTTCACACTTAACTTGGCCCCGGTCAAGTTAGCCTCCACCGCAAGCAAGAGCGCCGGCTTACCCATTACTGGCAAGCCTCGCATTCTGGATTGTCAATGCTGCAGAACTTGGCTTCCTCGTCTATCGCCTCGGCCGCGCCCATTCCGGCAACACCGCCGCCCGTGGGCACGGCGTTCAACTGTCCGCCACGCACGGTCGATTTTTCGGTCGACGTGGCGCCCAGCGTACGCAGGTAATAGGTAGTCTTGAGACCGCTCTTCCAGGCCAGCTTGTAGGTGTCGTCCAGCTTTTTGCCGGAAGCACCCGCCATATATATGTTGAGCGACTGGGCCTGATCGATCCATTTCTGGCGCCGTGATCCGGCCTCTACAACCCAGGCCGGGTCAACCTCGAAGGCGGTGGCATAAAGACTGCGGATATCCTGCGGAATGCGGTCGATCTTGGCCAGAGTGCCGTCGAAGTACTTGAGGTCGGCAATCATGACTTCGTCCCACATGCCGAGCTTCTTGAGGTCGCGGACCAGGTACTCGTTGGTCACCGTAAACTCGCCCGACAGGTTGGATTTCACGTACAGATTCTGGTAAGTCGGTTCGATCGATGCCGAGACACCGACGATATTGGCGATGGTCGCCGTCGGCGCGATTGCCAGGCAGTTGGAATTGCGCATGCCGAACTGACGGATGCGGGCACGCAGCGGCTCCCAATTCAGCGCCGACGACCCGTCGACCTCGACGTACCCGCCGCGCTGCTCGATCAAGAGCCGGATCGAATCCTGCGGCAAGACGCCCTTCGACCACAGCGACCCATCATAGGTGGAGTAGCGTCCACGCTCTTCGGCAAGCTCGGTCGATGCCCAGTACGCGTTGTACGCCACCGCTTCCATCGAACGGTCGGCGAACTCCATAGCCTCTTTGGAACCGTAGGCGACGCGCATCTCGTGCAGGCAATCCTGGAATCCCATGATGCCAAGGCCGACCGGACGGTGCTTGAAATTAGCGTTGCGCGCCTTGTTCACCGCGTAATAGTTGATGTCGATCACGTTGTCGAGCATGCGCATGGCAGTCGACACTGTGTTCTTGAGCTTTTCCTGGTCGAGTTTGCCGTCTTTGATGTGGGCGACCAGGTTGACGGAACCCAGGTTGCACACGGCAATCTCGCTCTCCGAGGTATTGAGCGTGATCTCGGTGCAAAGGTTGGAACTGTGCACCATGCCGACATGCTGCTGCGGGCTGCGGATGTTGCAGGGATCCTTGAAGGTGATCCATGGATGACCGGTCTCGAACAGCATGGTCAGCATCTTGCGCCAGATGGTCAGGGCCGGAATGCGCTTGAACAGCTTCAGCTCGCCAGTCGTGGTACGGCGCTCGTACTCGACGTAGGCGGCCTCGAATTCCTTGCCGACCTTGTCGTGCAGGTCTGGGGCGTCGGCCGGCGAGAACAGGGTCCACTCCCCGGCCTCCATGACCCGTTTCATGAACAGGTCCGGGATCCAGTTTGCGGTGTTCATGTCGTGCGTGCGGCGACGATCATCCCCGGTGTTCTTGCGCAGCTCGAGGAACTCTTCGATGTCCAGGTGCCAGGTTTCCAGATAGGAGCAGACCGCACCCTTGCGCTTGCCGCCCTGGTTCACCGCCACGGCCGTGTCGTTCACCACCTTGAGGAAGGGAACCACGCCTTGCGACTTGCCATTCGTCCCCTTTATATGGGAACCGAGCGCGCGCACCGGCGTCCAGTCGTTGCCGAGTCCGCCGGCAAATTTGGACAACAGCGCGTTTTCCTTGATGGCGTCGTAAATGCCCTCCAGATCGTCCGATACGGTGGTCAGGTAGCAGCTCGACAGCTGCGAGCGCTGGGTGCCGGAATTGAACAGCGTCGGCGTCGAGGACATGAAGTCGAAGCTCGACAACACATTATAGAACTCGATGGCCCGGGCTTCGCGCTCGACTTCGTTGATGGACAGCCCCATCGCCACCCGCATGAAAAA
The DNA here is from genome assembly GCA_039931685.1 of Betaproteobacteria bacterium. GTDB lineage: Bacteria > Pseudomonadota > Gammaproteobacteria > Burkholderiales > JACQAP01 > JACQAP01. Next base: position 46,708 of record JBDTRK010000003.1, read on the forward strand.
GGCCTGGGGAAGCTCAATGCGGCGGTCGCTCACATGCAGGAAATAGCGGTCGTAAAGCGTCTGCAGCCCCAGGTAACCGAACTTGAAATCGCGGCGGGCATCCAGTGCCGCGCCCAGCGACCGCAGGTCGAACCGGCTCAGGCGCTCGTCCAGCAAACCGGCTTCAATGCCGTGCTTTATGAAATTCGGGAAATACTCGGCATAACGGGTATGCATGCCGGCCTGGGTGACTTCCTCGCCGAGGACTTCGAATCGCACGCTATTTAATAGCAGGCGCGCGGTGACATAGCTGTACGCCGGGTCTTTCTCGATCAGGGAACGCGCGGCCAGGATGGTGCACTTGCGCACTTCGTCCATGGGCACGCCGTCATACAGATCCTTCAGCGTCATTTGCAGAATCAGGCCGACGTCGACCGTGCGGCCCAAGCCTTCGCACGAATCCTTGATCAGCGCGGTCAAGCGCTCCATTTCGAGCGGGCGGGTCTGCCCGCTTTCGATGACGTTGATGCTCGGGATGGAACTCGCCGCGGCATGCGCCTCGCGATTCCTGGCGCGCTCGCGCGCCCGCTCCTCCCGGTACAACACGTAGGCCCGCGCCACTTCGTGCTCGCCGGAGCGCATCAGCGAAAGCTCGACCTGGTCCTGGATGTCTTCGATGTGGAAGGTTCCGCCATTGGGCTGGCGGCGCATGAGCGCGCTGATGACGGCCACCGTCAATTTCTCGACCATTTCACGCACTCGTGCGGAGGCCGCACCCTGGCCGCCATTGATTGCCAGAAACGCCTTGGTGACTGCCACGGCGATCTTACCCGGCTCGAAAGAGACCACAGCACCGTTGCGCCGGATGACCTTGTACTGGGCGTAGCGTTGCTTTTCCTGGCTGGCGACGTCGGATTCTGCAGGGTAGCTGCCGGCCGAAACAGGTGTGGTCAGATTGGTGCCTAGTTGCATTTTTTCTCCCTCGAATTTTCTTGTCGCTTGCAAGCAACAGCCGACGCCGGACAGGCAGGCAATCTACAAAACCACTATATATTGTGTCTACACTGCTAAGTAATGACTAATTCTAGTAGTCTCACCAACCCTGTCAAGAAATTTTTATATTTGGAAATCAAAATGCTCGGTCGCACTTCTGCAAAGTACGATGAGGCGAAACGCAGCGCCGCGGCGATCCGATTGAGTACGTGTGCCCGCCTGCGCGGCCATTCACTGCGACGAACGGCAGGCGTCCGCGCGGCGCGCGCAAAGTGCGCGACGGTTTCCACCTGCGCAAGTCAGATGTCCACCGCGTCGCATACGGACTTCAAGTAGCCGCCCGCGATGACGGCGGCGACTACGGCACCGTCGCGGCAAAACTCCGCCAGCCTGCAGTCGCGCCCGCTCGGATCTGCCTTCCACGGTGCGTGGCCGGGCAGAAAACACGGGTTGCAGCTTTGCAACCAATGGCACGTGGCGGACGCCTGGTTCCGTTGCATGGTGGCAACCCGCGTCGCCAGCGCCGCACGGCGGCCTCGACGTCAAAATCGCTCGATTCCTTGTGAAAGGGAAAAGTGAATGGCATCGGATCGTCAGCCGGGATCGATGCGTTGCCGACGCTCCGATGGGCGCCGATATCCGGGATTGCGGCGCGTGAGCTCAGGCCATGCTCCCGCGTCGCCAGCACGGCGATGACGCCGTCGCTGAACATGCAACCCTCCTGCCGCAATCGCGCAATGCGTGATCGCCCCCGCCGCAACGTTTACGTCAATGCGGTCGCCCTACCCCATGTAAATCATCTGCCGGCGCGGAAGTGAGTGCTTCGACTTTGGAAATCAACGGCCTTCCGGCAGCGGCAAGGAGAAGCGCTCGCCTTAGAAGACTTACCCGGCGGGAAGCGTGAAACTACCTGACGAAGGCATGAAGGGTCGAAGCACCGGCAGGCTTGTGTCGCCTGTATTCTTTTCCCTTTCACGCCTTCACTCATGGATCCATTCGCGCTTTTCTCATCAGCGCCCGCAAGCGCACCCAGTCGAAATGCGGTCCCGGATCGGTCTTGCGTCCTGGCGGCATGGCGATGTCGGAATGCCCGACGCAGTCCTGGATCGGATACTTGGCCAGGAGCGGGATTGCCAACGCTGCAAGGGTCGCGTACTGCTGGTCGGCGAAAGGCTGATCATCGGCACCCTCGAGTTCGACACCGATGGAAAAGTCGTTGCAGCGACCGCGGCCACGCCATGTCGACTGCCCGGCATGCCAGGCCCGCAGGGTGCATGGCACGAACTGGATGAGTGAGCCGTCCCGACGGATGAGGAAGTGGCTGGAAACCCGGAAATCGGCGATCTGCCGATAGTAAGGATGTGCATTCGGGTCAAGTCGGTTGGTAAACAGATCGACGATGCCGGGACCGCCGAACTGACCCGGCGGCAGGCTTATATTGTGGACAACCAGCAGATCGACGGCGCTACCGGCCGGTCGTTCGTCGAAATTCGGGGACGCAATAAAGTGCGCGGCGGAAAGCAGCCCTGCGTCGTCCAGGTGCCACATAGCATCGCCCGTCATGAGATGGCGGCGGGACTGAAGGCGCGACATCGACAATACCTCCTCGGCCCCGCGCTCCTCGCCCGTCGCCCGTACATCAATTCAGCCCCAGCCGCTCCATTCGGTAGCGCATCGACCGAAACGTGATGCCGAGCAACTTCGCCGCTGCGGTGCGGTTGTAACGGGTTTTCTCGAGCGCCTCCAGGATCGCCTCTTTCTCGATGCGATCGAGATAGTCCTGCAGAGGCGCCTTGCTGTCTGCGCCGACGGCCACCGTCTGGCCGGGCAAGTCCTCGGGCGTCAACTGCAGATCTTCCGCCGTGACCTTGCCGTCGCTGCACAATGCCATCGCCCGTTCCAGGACATTCTCCAGTTCGCGCACGTTTCCCGGAAAATCATAGCGCTTGAGTTCCTCGAGTGCCTCGGGCGCGACCTCGGGTTTTCGCGTCCCGGCGTTGCGCGCCAGTTTGTCGAGCAAGGCGACGACGAACTGGGGAATATCCTCGCGCATCTCGCGCAGCGCCGGCATGCGCAGTTCAATCACGTTCAGCCGGTAGTACAGGTCGTGGCGAAACTTGCCGGCCTCGACACACTCGCCGAGTTTCTGGTGAGTGGCGCTGATGATTCGCACATCGACCGGGTCTTCCTGGGTCGCACCAACCTTGCGCACCTTTTTTTCCTGAATTGCACGCAGCAGCTTGACCTGCATCGGCAAGGGCAAGTCCGCCACCTCGTCGAGGAAGAGCGTGCCGCCGTGGGCCGCCTGAAAAAAACCGTCCCGATCGCTGTCCGCGCCAGTAAATGCGCCCTTGCGATAACCGAAGAACTCGGACTCCATCAGATTTTCCGGGATGGCCCCGCAATTGACCGGAACAAAGGGCTGGGTACGGCGCGCGCCCTTCTGGTGAATGAGCCGGGCCGCCAGCTCCTTGCCGCTACCGGACTCGCCGGTTACGTGCACGGGCGCCTCGCTGCGCGCGAGCTTTTCGATGAGTTCGCGCACCTGCTGGATGACCGCGGAATCTCCCAGCATCGACTGCTCGCCCGCGACCTTTGCGGCGGCAACCTGCGGCAGCGACAGGGCGGACTTGACCAGCGTACGCAGTTGCTCAAGCGAAACCGGCTTGGCCAGATAGTCAAATGCACCGGCTTTCAACGCGGCCACGGCATTTTCGGTATTGCCGTGCGCGGTAATCACCGCAACCGGCAGATCCGACAGATTGGACGAGATGTACTGCACCAATTCGAGACCTTCACCGTCGGGCAGGCGCATATCGGTCAGGCACAGGTCGTAGTCGCCAGACTTGACCTTCTCGATCGCACCCTTGACAGTCGTCGCGCGATCGACATCCAGTCCCATGCGCAGCAGGGTGAGTTCGATGAGTTCGAGGATATCCTCCTCGTCGTCGACGACAAGCACCGAACGCGTTGTCGATCCTGCCGCCTGATCTTTGCGTTTCACGCTGACACTCCTTTGCATACCAGACTGAACTGTGCGCCGAGTGGCCGTTCGACATAATCGAGCGTCGCCGCATTCGCCTCGCAGATCTCGCGCGCGATGTAAAGGCCAAGTCCGGTGCCGCTCGACGCGGTGGTAAAAAACGGCTCGAACAGATGCGCCCGCAGCGACTCGGCCACGCCCATGCCGTCGTCGACGACCATCAATTCTACCGTACCCTGCCGCGGCCCTGCTCGCACACCAACGACGATGCTGCCGGGCTTCTTCTGGCAATAACGCAGCGCATTGCGGCACAGGTTCCACATGACCTGGTTGAGGTGGCTGCGGTCGAAGGAAATGGTCGCATCGATATCTTCCTGCACGTGGATGGTGTCGGTTTCTATCTTTTCGATTTCACAGAATTCCGCAGCAAAGACCTCCAGATATTCGCCCAAGTCGAAATTCTCTCGCACCGCGCGATCGCGGCGGTTCAGCTTGAGTACATCCTGGACCATGCGGTCCAGCCGCTGTGTATTGTCGTGGATGATCTGCAGCATGCGCGCGTGTGTCGGGCTGCGCAACGCGGAATCCTCGAGCAACAGCTCGGTTGCGTGATTGATTGCCGATAAGGGATTGCGGATCTCGTGGGCAATGTTGGCGGTCAGCCGGCCCAAAGATGCGAGCTTGAGTTGCTGCGCCTGTTGCTGCACCCGCGTAAGGTCCTCCAGAAAAATAACCACGCCGACATTGCGACTGGCGCCGGCCTGAACGAATCGCGCCGCAGTGGGTTTGTGGGTCTGCACGGTGCGCAATGGATCGTACCCGGAACCGCCGGGATCCCGCCGCCACTGGCCAAGTCGCGCCGCAAGTGTGGGCGCGTAGTCCTGCAGGAAGATTTCGCGATGTGCGCGGCTCAAGGGGCCAAGAATGGCTTCGGCACGGCTGTTGATCTGGCGAATGGCGCCGCGCGCGTCCACCACGACAACGCCATCCTGCATATCCTGGATTACCAGTTGATTGACCTGCGCCAAATTGGCGAGATCGATTTCCCGCTGGGCGACGATCGCCTCGATTGCAACCGCACGCTTGGCCAGCGAGTGCGCCAGCCAGCCGGTGGCAAAGAAGCCGATGCTGAGCAATCCGGCCTGTGCGTATTGCGCGGTGGATCCACTCAGGAAAACGACCTGGCAGGTCTGCTCGGCCAGAACGGCAATGGTCGCCAATGCCGCGAAAAACAACGTCAACCTGCCCCGGCTGATCAGGCCCACGGCGGCCAGGGATACCAGCAGGAGCAGGCCCAGACCGCTGCCGATGCCGCCGCTGGCGAACATCAGAACGGTCAGGAAGACGATGTCCGCGCAGATCTGCACGGAAAGCTGGAGCGTGAAGTAAGGGCGGCGCGGCAGGATGGCGGCGAATGCCAGCAAGCTGAACAGGATGTAGCCGGTGTCGGCGTAGACGTAAAGGCGGTGACTGTAAGAACCGAACGGGATGTCCTCGCCCAACGTCAGGACCGTCGCCATCAGCACCAGCGCGGCGGCGAGACGATAGACGTTGAAATAGAGCAGCGAGCGCCAGAAGGCGTCTCCGAACTGCCGACGCTCTGGGGAGAAGGGTTGGTCTGGGAAGGGAAAGCTGTTCATCGGCCGCGGCGCGGTCCGCCGCTATCGGCTTGCGCGTTCGCGGTCAGCCAGCTGCAGATGCTCCTTGCTGCAAAAAAAATCCCCGCGCGAGGTGACGGCCTCGCTGGTGGGCAAATGCACGCCGCAGACGCTGCATCGGACCATGTCCTCGCCATGCTTCGACGGGGAGCCGCGCGTCGATGTCGAATCGGAAGGCGGCGCTTGGCTCGACTTCCTGGCGGCATTGCGCAGAAAAAGGTAAAAAACGATGACTACGGCGATGACGAGGAGGAATTTTGCCATGCGAACCTCGCAGCGCGGATATGCGGATATATAGTGTGGATTGGTCGGGGTGAGAGGATTCGAACCTCCGACTCCTGCGTCCCGAACGCAGTACTCTACCAGGCTGAGCTACACCCCGACGGTGAGTTTCAGTAATTGCGGGTCACCGCAAAGGTCGCCAATTCTAGCAAACTATCCCTGAACTTTGAATCTGGAAGTACATCGAGCGCGTCACGCGCCGCGCGCGCCGAGCGTTCGGCCTGCGAGCGCGTGTAGTCGAGGGCGCCGGTTTCCTGCATGGTTTCGAGCACGGGCGCAAAATCGCTCAATCCGCCGTTAACCAGGGCATTGCGGATAATCGCCACCTGGGCGCTGCTGCCATTACGCATCGCATGGATAAGGGGAAGCGTCGCCTTGCCTTCGGCAAGATCATCGCCGAGGTTCTTCCCCGTCTGCGCCAGATCCCCCGAGTAGTCGAGGATATCATCGACCAGTTGGAACGCCGTGCCCAGGTGCATGCCGTACTCAGCCAGCGCTCCTTCCCGCGCCGGCGCCACGCCGGCGATAATCGCGCCAAGCCGCCCCGCCGCCTCGAACAGCCTGGCGGTTTTCGAATGAATCACGCGCAGGTAGTCCTGCTCAGTGACGTCGGCATTGTGAATGTGCAACAGCTGCATGACCTCGCCTTCCGCGATGGTATTGGTGGCATCCGCCAATACCTCCATGATCCGCATATCCCGCACTTCGACCATCATCTGGAATGCCCGGGAGTAGAGGAAATCCCCGACCAGGACGGCCGCGGCATTACCGAAAGTCGAATTCGCAGTCGCGCGTCCGCGGCGCATGCGCGAATCATCGACGACGTCGTCGTGCAACAAGGTGGCGGTATGGATGAACTCGACCACCGCGGCCAGCTCGTGATGGTGCTTGCCGGTATAGCCGCAGGCCTTGGCAGACAGAATGACCAGCGCCGGCCGCAGCCGTTTACCGCCGCTGCCGATGATGTAATCGGCCACCCGGCGGATTAGCATCACTTCGGATTTCAGGCGATCGCGGATGACGACGTCGACCTTGTCCATGTCGTCGGCAATAAGGTTTTTGATGATATCGGGTGTCACGGGCAGATTGAAATGGCTTGCCGCAGGCAAAGGGGGCGATGGTAGAAACGGCGAATGGCGGGTGTCAAGAAGATACGCATGACAAGAGTCGGGCGCACTGCGGCTGCGGGGCCTTACGCTTTCTCTTTACTAAGCCCTTCTTTTTTTGTAGTATGCGCGGCTTTCCTCAATTGCGTACCGAGGGCACCATCATGTATGCAGTCATAAAAACCGGCGGCAAGCAGTACCGGGTTGCCCCAGGCGAAAAAATCAAGGTAGAACAGTTACCTGCGGACGTAGGCAGCCAGATTACACTGGATGTCCTGATGGTCGCCGACGGCGACAAGATCTCGATCGGGGCGCCGCTCGTGGCTGGTGCTACGGTTCAGGCGACGGTCGTAGCACACGGCCGCCACGACAAGGTGCATATTTTCAAGATGCGTCGGCGCAAGCATTATCAGCGTCATGGCGGGCACCGGCAGAATTACACCGAGATCCAGATCGGCACGATCTCGGCATAAGGAACCCAGAATATGGCACATAAAAAGGCAGGCGGCAGTTCCCGAAATGGCCGCGACTCGCAGTCCAAGCGCCTCGGCGTCAAACGCTACGGCGGCGAAGTGATTCCCGCAGGCAGCATCATCGTGCGTCAACGTGGCACCCAGGTGCACCCTGGCGAAAATGTCGGAATCGGCAAGGACCATACATTGTTCGCCAAGATAACCGGAACGGTGAATTTTGCGATCAAGGGCCCGTTCAAGAAGAAGACTGTCAGCGTCGTGCCGGCGTAAGGTTTCCCGCTTTCAACAAGAGGCCCTATCGGATCCGGTAGGGCTTTTGTTTTTTCATGGCCCGATTTGCCGCGCGATCATGCCGCGGAACAGGAATTCTTTCGAAACCTGAAAGGGGCCATGGCGGGCGGGCCGTGAACGCATCGCTGCCGCGGGCCGGTCGATGATGGCCGCGTCTTGCACCGCTGGATAGCATCGGATTACTGGGCGTCACACTCGAAACCATGAAATTCATCGACGAATCCACCATTGAAGTTCACGCCGGAAAGGGCGGCGACGGCAGCGCGAGTTTCCGGCGTGAGAAGTTCATTCCGCGCGGCGGCCCGGACGGCGGCGATGGCGGCCGCGGCGGCAGCCTTATTGCCGTCGCTGATCGCAACATCAACACGCTTGTCGAGTACCGCTATGCCCGCATTCATCGCGCAAGCAGCGGCGAGAAGGGCCGCGGGGCCGACTGCTACGGCAAGGCGGGGGAGGACATTACACTGCGTTTCCCGGTCGGCACCGTGGTAACGGACGTCGAATCCGGTGACGTGCTTGCCGACCTTTCCGCAGACGGTCAGACCGCGGTCCTCGCAAAGGGCGGGCAAGGCGGCCTGGGCAACATCCATTTCAAGTCCAGCACCAACCGCTCCCCGCGCCAATTCACGCCGGGTACGCCCGGCGAGAGCCGCCGCCTGAAGCTGGAACTCAAGGTCCTCGCCGACGTTGGCCTGCTGGGCATGCCGAACGCGGGCAAATCGACCTACATCCGCTCTGTCTCCGCGGCGCGACCCAAGGTTGCCGATTATCCGTTCACCACGTTGCATCCGAATCTGGGCGTGGTGCGCGTAGACGAAAACCGCAGTTTCGTCATTGCCGACATTCCCGGCCTGATCGAAGGCGCGTCCGAAGGTGCCGGGCTGGGCCACCAGTTCCTGCGCCATCTGCAGCGGACGCGGCTGCTGCTGCACCTCGTCGACCTGGCGCCTTTCGACGAGGACGTTGATCCGGCCGGCGACGCACGCGCCATCGTCGAAGAGTTGCGTAAATACGACGAATCCCTGTTTCGCAAACCGCGCTGGCTGGTGCTCAACAAGGTCGACCTGATTCCGCAGGAAGATCGCGACGCGAGGATTCAGGCTTTTCTGTCGGCTTACGCCCGCCTGGTCTCCGAGCCCGAGAAAACCTTTATCATCTCGGCGCTCACGGGCGAGGGCGGAAGCGCACTGACTTTCGCGATCATGGAGCATCTGCAACGCACCGCCCGACCTGAGCCCACCGAGGGTGCGGAAAGCACCGGTTAGCAGAAGGCGCCGCGAAATACATGAAGTCCGAGCTGAAATCCCTCGCCGCACAGGCCAGGCGCCTGGTCGTCAAGGTCGGCAGCAGCCTGGTTACTAACGAAGGCCAGGGGCTGGACCACGCCGCGCTCGCTCGCTGGGCCGAGCAGATCGCCGAACTCAAGCGACTCGGCAAGGACGTCGTCCTCGTGTCGAGCGGCGCCGTCGCCGAAGGCATGCAACGGCTGGGCTGGAAACGCCGCCCGAAGGCGCTTCACGAATTGCAGGCTGCCGCTGCCGTGGGTCAGATGGGGCTGGTCGAAGCCTACGAATCCTGTTTTCGCAGGCACGGCCTGCATACCGCTCAGATATTACTGACGCACGAAGATCTCGCTGACCGCAAGCGCTACCTCAATGCGCGTTCGACACTGCGCACCCTGCTCGACCTGGGCGTCATTCCGGTCATCAACGAGAACGATACGGTTGCCACCGATGAAATCCGCTTCGGCGACAACGACACATTGGCGGCGCTCGTCACCAACCTGATCGAAGCCGATGCGCTGGTGATCCTGACCGACCAGCCCGGTCTGTACACCAGGGATCCGCGCCGATACGCCGACGCCCAATTGATCGGCGAAGCCAGGGCTGGTGACTCCGCGCTCGAGAAAATGGCCGGCGGCGTAGGCAGCCACATCGGCAGTGGCGGCATGTTGACCAAAGTACTTGCCGCCAAACGCGCTGCGCGCAGCGGCGCCGGGACGATCATCGCCTCCGGACGTGAAGACAACGTGCTGGTCCGGCTGGCTTGCGGCGAGGCAATCGGCACGCAGCTGACCGCCGAAACGCTAACCCTGGCGGCTCGCAAGCAATGGTTGGCGGACCACCTGCAGGTGCGCGGCAAACTCAAACTCGACGCTGGCGCAGTACGTGCGCTTAAAACCGACGGCAAAAGCCTGCTGCCGATCGGCGTCTTCGAGTCATCGGGAGAATTCGAGCGCGGCGAAGTCGTGGGCTGCCTGGACGCCGAAGGGCGCGAGATCGCACGCGGACTGGTCAACTACAACTCGGCCGAGACGCGCAAGATACTCAAAGCGCCGAGCCACGAAATCGAGTCCCGACTCGGCTATATCGACGAACCCGAACTCATCCACCGGGATAACTTGGTCCTGCTCTGAGTTCCTCAGTGCAGGGAGCCCGTTACGGTGGACACTAATGCGGTCTGCCGCGTTACGTGGGCGCCGCAATCTTGTATTGCTGCAGCAGCGCTACGATCACTGCAGTGCCGCCCTGATGACAGCGCGCAGCGGAGCGCGATCGCCCCGGATCAGCGATTGCCGTCGGTCACGTTGTTGAGTGGATTGCCTTTCAGATTGGCAATCAGGTCTTTCGCGTTGCGACCGGCGATCGCCTCCACGTCACAGTAGTAGTCCTTGTAGAGCGCGAAGCGGAAATCCCCGGTTAAGCGCGGAATTTTCTGCCATTGCGGATCCGGCACTTTCGCCCACTGACTGCCATCGGTGCCGAACGCGTAGACCTTGTACTCCGAGGTCTTGCAACGCAACCCTTCATAACTTGTGTTGACGGCACCGGACGGCGACTTGATCAGCATGCTGTAGCGCACAACCCTGTCCTCTCCGATCGAAAGCGACTGGCCGTCGATGTAGGAATGAAATGCCGAATTGCGCCGCGGCAGGAATTCCAGCAAGCCGGCCTCCTGCGGGTAGACCGGCAATTCCGCCTCGGTTTCCTTGAAGGCCTTCTCCTCGATCACGCCGCCGATTTCCTGCGTCATGCCGCGCTGCGGCTTCTTGAGGCTCGGCGCGGTGGAAGCACCACAGCCTGGCAGCGCGACCGCGAGGACGACCGATAGGACAATCAGGAGACGTCCGGAACAGCGAAAACCGGATGGCGTCATCGGTAGACGTGCTCGCGCGTCAGCGGGTAGGGCACGGTGCCATCGGGCATGGCCTTCGTTCCAAGTATCTGGAAAATAGAAATCCAGCCACGGTCGAAGGCATGCGCCGATCCGGCCATGTAAATGCGCCAGATACGGTACATCTTCTCTCCGACGATGCGGCGCGCCTCTTCCTGTCTCGCCTCCAGCCTGCCGACCCAATCCCACAGCGTCCTGGCGTAGTGTGGCCTGAGGCATTCGGCGTCCCACGGCTCCAGGCCTTGCGCCGACATCTCGCCGAGCACGCGCGAAACGTGAACCAGCTCGCCGCCGGGGAAAACGTATTCGTCCACGAACTCGCCTATGCCGCTGCCGAGCTCGGCGTCCTCCAGCGAATTGGTTGTGATGCCGTGGTTCATGACCATTCCGCCCGGCCTGAGCAGGCGGAAGATTTTTCCGAAATAAGCCTTCAGGTTGCGCTTCCCTACGTGCTCGAACATGCCGACGCTGGCGATCTTGTCGAATGGCCGTTCCTCGCCGACATCCCGGTAATCCATCAGCCGCACCTCGCAGCGATCCTCGAGCCCGAGCTCGCGTATTCTCTGGGTGGCATAGGCATGCTGCTCGTCGGACAGCGTGATGCCGAGCGCCATGACGTCATAGTGGCGGGCCGCCCACAGAATCAGTCCGCCCCAGCCACAGCCCACATCGAGCAAACGCTCGCCGGGCCTGAGTTCGAGCTTGCGGCAGATATGATCGAGCTTCTGCTCCTGGGCCAGATCGAGCGTATCGTCGGGCGTTTTGAAGTATGCGCAGGAATAGACCCGGTTGCGGTCGAGCCACAAACCGTAAAAATCATTGCCGACGTCGTAGTGGTGCTGGATATTTTTGCGATCGGCCGGACGGGTATGACGCCACCACTTCCAGAATTTCGATCGATTGTTGTAAGTGGTCAAGTCCCCGGACACCAGTTGCTCGCCAAGACGGATGGTTTCGCGAATATCGCCGTCGATGTCGAGTTGGCCTTCAACGTAGGCGCGGGCAATCTTGCCCAGGCTGGGGCTGGCAAGCGACAGCAGCGCCTGGGGGGAATTGACCGTCAGGCGCAGGTGTGCCTCCCCGTCGGGCCGAATGGTGTTGCCATTCCACAGGGTCATGCTGATGGGCAGGCCTGCGCGCTTGAGGCGGTCCTCGAGCATGCCGATCATGCGGGTTTCCAGCATTGCGTCCTCGCGATCCAGTTTCTCAAAAAACCAACGGCGTCCCGAAGGTCGCCGTTATTGTACTGGTAAGGCAGGGCCTGTAGAAAACCGCTTCAGAACGCCAGATCCTTGAGCAGGGAGGCCGTCGTCTGCACTGCGACCCTGTCTATCGTCGCCACATAGTTGGTGTGATCCACGCCCAGCGACAAGGCGGCCCCGCCTTTGAGCGCCTGCTTCATCGGCGCGGCAAGTTCGAAGCGCAGGAAATGGACGGCGGAGGTCTTGTCGTCGTTTTCGCGGTCGAGGTCTTCATCGGCAATTGCAAACACACGCGGCTGGCCTTCCACCTGGACCCAGACCCGGTCCTCGACCCCGATGAGCTTTGCCAGCGCCAGGCGGCGCTCCTCCTGGTCCGGATACTCGATCAACATGGTCGCTTTCCAGTTGCCGCCGTCGGGCACCAGCGGATTGTAGGCGTCGAGCTCGTCGCGAATGCCCTGCTCCTCGAAAATGCGCTCCACGCGCAGCATCTCCTGAATCTGGTATCGCATCGTCAATTCGTCCTCGAACACCAGGGTAATGTGCTCGCCAAGCGGCACGGTACGGCTCTTTTTGTGGACGAGGACCCGCTCGCGGAATTCCTTGCGCGCCTTTGCGTATTGCTCCAGGGACATCAGACTGTCTGCGCTAATCATGCCCATTGCAATCCTCTTGATGTGATCGTGCTCCGACGCGCGCATGGTTCACAATCCGTACGCAATGCGCACGAGCGTCAGCGGATGCTGTTTCTCGGATTTGCCGGCGCCGGCCTCGCTTTCGGAAATGCCCTGCAGTATGTGGCGGCCTGCTATTGCGCAATCCGAAGTCACATAGTCCGGCGCAGTCGACGCCATCTGCCGGAATACCGGCTTGCCGATCTTCATCGATTCGGCGAAGAATTCGGTCTTCACGCCCCAGGTTCCGTCGTGGCCTGCGCACCGTTCGACCGTGTTGACTTCGGTCTGCGGCACCAGCTCGAATACCTCGCGCGTCTTCTGACCCATGTTCTGCACGCGCAGATGGCAGGGAACGTGATACGAAACCTTGCCCAGCGGCACCTTGAAATCCTTTTTGAGCAGACCGTCGCGGTTGCGCATGATCAGATACTCGAACGGATCGAACATCGCCTGCTGAACCGCCTTGACGTCGGCGTCGTTCGGGAACATCAGCGGCAATTCCTGCTTGAACATCAGGGTGCACGAGGGCACCGCGGTAAGGATTGCGTAACCCTCCCGTGCTAGCCTGGCAAGCACCGGGATGTTCGCCTGCTTCAGTTTCTCGACCGCATCGAGGTCGCCCAGTTCGAGCTTGGGCATGCCGCAGCACGCCTCCTTTTCGACGATGACGGACGGCACCTCGTTGTGCTTGAGGATCTTCAGCAGGTCGTGTCCGATCCCCGGTTCGTTGTAGTTCACATAGCAGGTGGAGAAAATTGCCACCTTGCCTGGCGCATTCTTGCCGTCCCGGACGGCGAACGACGCATCCGGTTTTGCGTTGCCGCGGAATCGCGCGCTGGCGTACTCGGGCAATATCCTGTCCTTGTGCACGCCGAGCACCGACTGCATTGCTTGCCGCGCCGCCGGCGTCTTGTTCACGGCATTGACCACCTGCGCCACCACCGGAATGGAAGCGAGCTTGCCGACGGCGTCGGTACTGGTCAGCAATTTGTCGCGAAACGTCGCCCCGCCTTTCCTGAACTTGACCGCCTTGGCGCGCAACATCAGGTGCGGGAAATCGATATTCCAGGCATGCGGCGGCACGTAGGGACACTTGGTCATGTAACACATGTCGCACAGATAGCACTTGTCGACAACCTTGGCGAAATCGTGCCTGTCGACGCCATCGAGTTCGCCGGTCTTGCCCTCGTCGATCAGATCGAACAGGGTCGGAAACGCCGTGCAAAGATTGACGCAGCGCCGGCAGCCATGACAGATATCGAAGACGCGGTGCATTTCCGCATGCACCTTGTCATCGTCGTAGAAATCGGCGGACTTCCAGTCGATGGGATTCCTGGTCGGCGCCTCGAGAGAACCTTCGCGGACGGTCATTTGTGCGTGAGTAGTGAAGGGTGAGGAGCGAGGGGGAAAGGCTATAGATCAGAAACGAGGGGCCCGAATCCCTCCCCTCACCCTTCACTCCTTGCCCCTCACCCGATTTTCAGTCTGCCAGCGCGTCCAGTGCCTTCTGGAAACGATTGGCGTGGGACCGCTCAGCTTTTGCCAGTGTCTCGAACCAGTCCGCAATTTCGTCGAAGCCTTCGTCGCGCGCATGCTTGGCCATGCCCGGATACATGTCCGTGTACTCGTGGGTTTCGCCGGCAATCGCCGCCTTCAGGTTGTCGCGCGAGCGGCCGATGGGCAGGCCAGTAGCCGGATCGCCGACGGCCTCGAGATATTCCAGATGGCCATGGGCATGGCCGGTTTCCCCTTCAGCAGTCGAGCGGAAAACCGCCGCGACATCGTTTTGCCCTTCCACGTCAGCCTTCGCTGCAAAGTAGAGGTAGCGGCGGTTCGCCTGGGACTCGCCCGCAAACGCATCCTTCAAACTTTTTTCCGTTTTCGATCCTTTGAGTGCTTTCATCCTAGCCTCCTGAGTTCTTCTCGCAACCAGTGTCGAACAGGCAGCGAGCCTGCAATCGTCGCTGCCACCCTTTAATTAGACTGAATCTAATCTGTAAACCGAGTGTAGACATTGGCGAAAGCCAAGTCAACCAGCAACGGGTGCATGCCTGCCGCCGGATCGAACGTCGTCCGCCGCGCTGGCAAAAGCGATCGCCAGCAAGGGTTTGGGCCGGAGCGCACGCTGGCACTGGCTGTGGAAACCGTTTAGTCTTGACGCACTTTTGCCCCGGGAGAATCCCGGTATTGCGTTCCTGATCCGCACTTCGCACACGGCCATTTCATGCTGACAAGAACAAACATTGGTCTGACGATAGAACAGGACGAGCTGAAGGGGTTTTCCAGAACCATAGCCGAAATCGAGTGGCTGCTCCTTGGACTGGTCCTGATTTATCTGCTGGCCGGCGCCCCGCCGGAAGAAGGCAGAACCGCCATCCACGCCGCGCTATTCTTCTTCGCGGCGTTCATTCTCGGCCTGCATTACGTGCATTTCTACCGGCTCGAAAACCGCACCAAGCTGATGTTCGAAAGCTGGGTGATGATTGTGTTCATCACCTGGGTGATCTGGTTCACCGGACAGATCAACAGCCCGCTGCTCAACCTTTATCTGCTGCCGATCATCGCCAGCGCATTGATCTTCGGCAAACTGCCGACGGCCTTGAAGGTGGGCACCATCATCGCCTGCATCATGTTCTTCGCATATAGCCCCAAATCGAAAACGCTGCTGTCGCTGCCGTTCTGGGGTGAATTGCTGGCGATTTCCGCCCCCATGATTCTGGTGGCCTATATAACCACCATGCTCGCCGCGGACATCCGTTATGCGGTGGACAAGATCAAACAGGTGTCCGATACCGACGAACTCACCGGCATCTACAACATGCGCGCCTTTTCGTCGACGCTACAGCGCGCTTTCCGACAGTCCGTGCGCTACGGCCACGCGTTGTCGGTGGTGATGATCGACTCCGACAACCTGAAGCAGATCAACGATGCGCACGGCCACGACTCCGGCAACAGGCTGCTCCAGCACCTGGTGCGGTGCGTGCGCGAGCAATTGCGCGGCTCGGACGTCATGGCGCGCTTTGGCGGTGACGAGTTCATCGTGCTGCTGCCGGAGACCAACAACAAAGGCGCGCTGGAAATGGCAGAGCGCATTCGCAAGGCCGTCGAACTATCACGCCTCGACATGCGCACCGGCGATGCCAGCATCACCGTCAGCCTCGGCGTGGCGAGCTATCCAGAGGATGGCGGCAATCTCGAAGTCATCCTGGAAAAAGCCGACAAGGCCATGTACCGCGCCAAGCAGCGCGGCCGCAACTGCGTCATTGCCTATAACGACGACGCTGCCTGAGCGGGCGCGGCACCGCCATGGCGGCCGGGCCGAAAGTAATCGGTGTCATCGTAGAAATTTTCCTGGTTACCCGCGCTCCACCAGCCCGGCACGCCCAGTACCGGCAGCGGCGACAACTCCCGGCCCTGCCTCATGTGCGCGCGGTTCCAGACGTGGGCGGCGAGCAGTCGATCCGCATCGGCAACCTGCGCCTGCTGCGGCAGGCGCGCAAATCCATCCGGCACACACAGCAAGACGGCCTTGCCGGTCATGCCGACGAAGGGGTCCAGCGCCTTGTGGTACAGCGCATGGCCGAACAGGAAAAAGCGCATTTTCTGCCTGACCTCCTCGCGCCGCCTCCAGAACAACTCCTTCCAGCGAAACGTGCGTAGCAGGTCCAGCAATGCGGCGTCGCTGGACAGCACTACTACGCCGTCTTCGTCGAACAAGGTGAGCGCATCGCGCACCGGCGGCCGGTTGCCCGCCTGCGTCCCGGCCAGCGATTCGTAATGCCGCGCATTGATCACTGCCTTGGTGGTCGGAAAGGACATCCACACCAGGGCATTGAACAAGTCGTGCCAGTCCAGCGCACGCATTTGCACTTCGCCGGCCAGAAAGGTGCGCTGCTCGAAGCCGTCCCGGAATTCGCCGGACCGGGGCGACTGCACAACGAAGCGAACCGGCAAACCCTGGGCATTGACCACCCTGCCGGCATCGCCGGCGAGCGCATTGAGCACGTCAGGATCGGGCCAGCCGATCTGCGGCAGGCGGGCGCCGACCGCACGTAGCGGCGCGAACATGTCGGAGCGATGCAGCCAGTCGGTATTCCAATAATCGGCCATGCGGGCGCGCGAACGCGATCAGGTAACATGCGATTGTCTCAGTATAGCCAGCCGGAAAACGTATCGTGACCGAACAAGTGGACTGCGCCGTCATCGGCGCCGGCGTCGTCGGACTCGCCATTGCCCGCGAGCTCGCCATGGCCGGGCGCGAGGTCATCGTGCTGGAAGCCGCCGACGCCATCGGCACGCATACCAGTTCGCGTAACTCCGAAGTCATCCACGCCGGGCTGTACTATCCGAAGGGTTCGCTCAAGGCCCGTCTTTGCGTCTCCGGAAAAACACTGCTCTATGATTACTGCGCGGGGCACGGCGTGCCCCACAACAACATCGGCAAAATCGTAGTGGCGGTAACCCAGGACGAAATCACCACGCTGAAAAGCTACGTGCAAAAGGCCGAGGGGAACGGCGTTCACGACCTGCGCTGGCTCGCGCGCGCAGAGCTGCGTGAACTGGAGCCGGCGGTCGAATGCGTCACCGGCTTTCTGTCGCCCTCCACCGGCATCGTCGATAGCCACGCGCTCATGCTCGCCTATCAGGGAGACGCGGAAAACAGCGGCGCATCCGTTGTCTTCAAGAGTCCGGTCGATTCCGGAGAAATCGGCGCGGAAGGCATCCTGCTGAAGGTCGGCGGGGACGAACCCATGTCCATCTTCTGCCGGAGTGTCGTCAATTCGGCCGGCCTGTTCGCGCAGAACGTTGCGCGTTCGTTCGCCGGTCTGCCGGCGCAAAGCATTCCCCCGCAGTATTTCGCCAAGGCGCATTACTACACCCTGTCGGGCAAGCCGCCGTTCAGGCGGCTGGTCTATCCGGTGGCAAGCAATGCCCACCTCGGCGTGCACGTGACGGTGGACATGGCGGGCCAGATCCGCTTCGGACCGGATGTCTGCTGGGTCGATGCAGTGGATTACGCCTTCGATCACTCGCGCGAGCCGCTGTTCTACGCGGCAATCCGCCAATACTATCCCGGACTCAGGGACGGCCAACTGCAGCCCGGCTACACCGGCATTCGCCCCAAGGTCTCCGCGCCACAGGAAGCGGCGGCGGATTTCATCATCAGCGGTCCGCGCCATCATGGGGTCGGCGGCCTGGTGAATCTGTTTGGCATCGAATCGCCCGGGCTGACCGCGTCCTTGGCGATCGCCGCCCACGTAAAGGCCTTGCTGCAAGGCCGGACCGTCAACGACTCGCCGAGTGGCGCATGACGACGATGGACCAGCTGGAGCACGTCGAAAAAGCCAGCGTCGACGAGTTGCGCAAGCTGCAGCTCGACCGACTGCGCTGGAGCCTGAAGCACGCCTACGAAAACGTGCCGCACTACCGTCAGAGCTTCGCTGCCGCCGGAGTCCATCCCGGCGACCTGCAAGAGCTTTCCGACTTGGCGAAATTCCCGTTCACCACGAAGACCGAGTTGCGCGAGAACTACCCGTTTGGGCTGTTCGCCGTGCCGATGAAAGACATTGTGCGGGTGCATGCCTCCAGCGGCACGACCGGCAAGCCCACGGTCGTCGGATACACCAAACAAGACATCGAAATGTGGGCGGGCGTAATGGCCCGCTCATTGCGCGCGGCCGGCGCGCGATCGAGCGACGTCGTGCATATCGCGTACGGCTACGGCCTGTTCACCGGCGGGTTGGGCGCGCACTATGGCGCCGAAGCGCTCGGCGCCACCGTGATTCCCTCGGGAGGCGGCATGACCGAACGCCAGGTCAGGCTCATCTGCGACTTCAAGCCCGATATCATCATGTGCACGCCGTCCTATCTGCTAGTGATTGCCGACGAATTCGTGCGCCAGGGCCTCGACCCGGCAAAGTCGTCGCCGCGCATAGGCATCTTCGGCGCCGAGCCGTGGTCGGAAAGCATGCAGGCCGAGCTCGAGCGGCGCTTCGGCATCGCCGCGCTCGACCTGTACGGACTTTCCGAAGTGATCGGCCCGGGCGTGGCCGCCGAGTGCATCGAAACCCGCGACGGACTCACCATCTGGGAAGACCATTTCTATCCGGAGATCATCGATCCGCAGACCGGCGCAGTCCTGCCGGACGGGGAAAGCGGCGAACTCGTGCTTACCTCGCTGACCAAGGTCGGCATGCCGGTCGTGCGTTACCGCACGCGCGACCTCACGCGATTGCTGCCCGGCACTGCGCGCACGATGCGGCGCATGGCGCGCGTCACCGGCCGCAGCGACGACATGCTGATCATTCGCGGCGTCAACGTGTTTCCGTCGCAGATCGAGGAAATCATCGTGCAGCAGCCGGCGCTCTCCCCGCACTATGTCCTGGAAGTGCGCCGTGACGGCCACATGGATGAACTCGACGTCCTGGTCGAACGCCGCCCGGACATTCCCGGACCACTTGCCGCCGCCGCCCGCCAAAGTGCCGAACAGGAAGTGGCCCGCCAGATCAAGGGCCTGATTGGCGTGACCACGACCGTGAAAGTGGTCGAACCCGATACCCTGCAACGATCCCAGGGCAAGGCGGTGCGGGTCATCGACAAACGACCGAAGAATTGAGAGGAGCGCAACGTGCCGACACATGCCGATAACGCCGACGAACCCCGCGCCCTGCAAAGTGCCGGCCTGACCCGGGAAGCCATTACCGCCTGGCAATCTTCAGCGCCGCCGGACCGCGGCGACTTTTCCGGAGACTGCGCGCGTTATACGCATTATTGGGATAAAGCAACGGCCCTGCTGGCGAAACTCCCGGCCAAGGCGGCACGCAACGCGCAACAGACCGAAGCGGCGGAATATATAAAACGTGCCACACGCGCGTCGCGCACGCGCTTCCTGTCCGCCCACGCCGGCGCGGTATACGACCGGCTCACCCGCAACCGGACCCGCTTCGTGCGTATCGAACAGCTGGTCTACGACGCGGCCATACTCCTTCCCGGCCTCACGCCGGCGCAGGCGGTGGTCGACGCCGAACTGGCCCTCATGCAGCGCGACAAGGAGGGCCACGAAATCGACCAGGGCATTTTTATCTCCAGCGTGCTTGCCGACGCTCGTGCGGGAACGCATCTGTGCCACGCCATGCTGCTGCCTCGCGCCGAAGCCGTGGCGCGCCTTCCCGAATACGAGAAGACCGGCCATCTCGACCTCGGCGCAGCGGAAATAACCCGCCGCGGCAAGTCATCCTGCGTCTTGCAGAAAAACCCGCGCCACCTGAATGCGGAGGACGACACCACCATCGACGCCGCCGAGATCGCGGTGGACATTGCGATCCTGGACGCACAAACCCAGATCGGCGTACTGCGCGGGGATTACGTGCAAGGCGGCAAATACGACGGCCGGCGCATGCTCGGCAGCGGCATCAACCTGACGCACCTGTACCACGGCAAGATTCCCTTCATCTGGTATTTGCAACGCGACCTGGGCATCGTCAACAAATTCTTCCGCGGCGTGGCGCGCGAAGACATGACACCGGATGATTTCAACGGGCAAACCATCGAAAAACCGTGGATCGCCGTGGTCGAACAATTCGCCATTGGCGGCCACTGCCAGTACCTGCTGACCATGGACTACGTGCTGGCCGCGCGCGGCGCTTTCCTGAGCCTGCCGGCGCGCAAGGAAGGCATCATTCCGGGTGCGGCCAACATGCGCCTGCCGCGCTTCACCGGCGAGCGCATCGCCCGGCAGGCGATCATGTACGAGCGCCGGCTGGACTGCGACAGCCCGGAAGGGCGCATGATCTGCGACGAAATCGTCGAGCCGGAGCAGATGGATGGGGCGATCGAACGCGTGGTGGAAAACCTGACCGGCTCGGGCGTCGTCAGCGCCGCCGCGAACCGCCGCGCCTTTCGCGTCACCCAGGAACCGCTGGATTTGTTTCGCCGCTATTTCGCCACCTACGCGCTGGACCAGGCTTACTGCCATTTCAGCCCTGCGCTGATTTCCAATCTCGAGCGCCACTGGAACGCCAAGAGCCGAAAGTTGTGAGCGACTCTGCGGCCTGCCGCAGGGACGGCAACGCCAAATCCGACAGTACCTGCTTACTTCGAAATCCCCAGGCACTTGCCGGCGGTGTTCGGGTATGATGCCGCGCCGCCGCGATTCTTATTCGGGTCCGAGCCACGAGCTCTGCTTAGCCCGCGCACAAATCACGGTGTCCAACACCCTCACAAAATCAGGAGAACAAAGCATGACCAGCATCATTCTGCTCGTCGGGCCACTCACCGTGATCATCGGATGCCTCTACTGGGTGATGTCGCTCGGCAAGGAGCAGGCAGCCCTCAACGCGGAACTCTGGCCCAAGCTGCGCAAGTAAGCCGAGCCCGCCGTTGCAAAAGAAAAGCCCCGGATTCCCGGGGCTTTTTGTTTGTCCGCGCCTGGCACCGTAAAGCAAAGCCGGCGCGGGTCGAGCCGTCCCGGATGAACTATGCGGCCTTCGCCTGATTCATCGCCCGCCAGACCTTTTCCGGCGTGGCCGGCATTTCGATCTGCTTCACACCAAGGTGGCGCAGAGCGTCGATGACTGCATTCATCACCGTGGGCGTGCCGCCGACCGTGCCAAGTTCACCGACGCCTTTCGCCCCGAGCGGATTGATCTTGCACGGCGTCGTCTCGTCGGTATTGGTGTCGAAACTCGGCAAGTCGTCGGCGCGCGGCAGACAGTAATCCTGCAGCGATCCGGTGATGAGCTGCCCGGTCTCGGGATCGTAATGCGTGTTCTCGAGCAAAGCCTGGCCGACCGCCTGGGCGATGCCGCCATGCACCTGGCCGGCGACGATCAGCGGGTTGATGACGCGGCCCACGTCGTCGACGGTGGTGTAGCGCACGATGCGGGTGACGCCGGTGTCCGGATCGATCTCCACTTCGCATACATGGCAGCTGTTCGGCCACGACGGTCCGTCGACTTTCTGCAGGGTCGTGATGGCAATGCGCTTTTCCGGTTGCTTCGCCGCCAGTTCGAACAAGCCGATCCCCAGATCAGTTCCCGCCACCTGGAATCGGCCATCACGGTACTCGATGTCCTGTCCCGCCGCCTCCAGCGCATCGCCGGCGAGTTCGCGGCCTTTCTCGATGGTCTGTTTCGAAGCGGTCAGCATCGCCGAGCCGCCGATGTACAGCGAACGGCTGCCCATGCTGCCAATGCCCTGGGCGAC
This sequence comes from Betaproteobacteria bacterium, assembly GCA_039931685.1. Taxonomy (GTDB): domain Bacteria; phylum Pseudomonadota; class Gammaproteobacteria; order Burkholderiales; family JACQAP01; genus JACQAP01. Next base: position 68,730 of record JBDTRK010000003.1, read on the forward strand.
ATCGGTGTCGCCCTGCACGATGACGATCTTGTCGGGATCGATGTCCAGCGTCTCCGACAGGATCTGCACATAGCTGGTCTCGATGCCCTGCCCCATTGCCTGCATGGCGGTGTAAACCAGCACCCGGCCGTCGGCTTCGACGTGCAGGTTGACCGTCTCTTCATGCACCACACCGGTCCATTCCAGGAAGGTCGACAAGGCGCGCCCGCGCAGCCTGCCGCGCTTGCGCGATTCTTCGCGACGCGTCGCATAGCCCTTCCAATCCGCCTTGTCGAGGATGCGCTCGAGCATGTGCGGGAAATTACCGCTGTCGAACTTCTCGCCCATCGGCGTCTTGTATGGCATCTGCGCAGGCTGGATGAAATTGCGCCGGCGCAATTCCGCCGGGTCCATCTTCATTTCGGCAGCGGCCTGGTCCATCAGCCGCTCCACCAGGTAGATCGCTTCGGGCCGGCCCGCACCGCGATAGGCGCCGACCATGTTGGTGTTGGTCATCACCGCCGTGCCGCGCAGGTGCAGCGCCGGCACGTGATAGACGCCGGTTATGACCTTGGGGCCGACCGCGACCACGATCACGGCGCCCGGGCCGCTGGCATGCGCACCGATGTTGCCGATGATGTCGACGCGAAATCCGAGGATCTTGCCGTCGGCATCGAAGGCGAGCTCGGCGTGGTTGATCTGATCGCGGCCGTGGTTGCCGCCGAGGAATTCCTCGCTGCGGCTCGCGCGCCAGTGCACCGGGCGCTTCAATTTGCGCGCGCCCCAGGCGCACACCACGTCCTCGGCATACAACTGCGTCTTCATGCCGAAACCGCCGCCGACATCGCCGACGATGACGCGCACATCCTTCATCGGCACCTTCAGGCAGGATTCCGCCAGTGTCTTCTGCAACCCGGCCGGATTCTGGCAGCTGGTACGCAGGGTGAAGCGGCCGCTGACGGCATCGAACTCGGCGATGCTGCCGCGCGGCTCCATGCTGACCGGAACCAGGCGCTGGTTGTATAGCGACAGTTTGGTAACGTGGCTGGCCTTGGCGAAGGCGGCGTCGCACAAGTCCTTCTTGCCGAATTCGGTCTGCGCGGCGATGTTGCCGGGTGCATCCGGCCACAGCAGGGGCGCGCCTTTGGCGGTGGCAGCTTCGATGGTGACGACCGCTGGCAGGTCCTGGTAATCGACCATCACCTGCTCAGCGGCATCCTCAGCCTGGATTCGGGTTGCCGCGAAGACCGCCGCCACTGGCTCGCCGACATAGCGCGCCGTATCGATGGCCAGGGCGTCGTGCGGCGCGCCGCACATCGGCTTGTCGTCGGCACGCTTCAGGCCCGCGCCGTCCGGCAGCGGACCAATGCCGTCCGCCTTCAGGTCGGCTCCGGTCAGCACGGCCGCCACG
>JBDTRK010000004.1:0-64776 GCA_039931685.1 Betaproteobacteria bacterium
CCGCCCGCGGCGGCGACTCCTCCAGCGGGTACGGGCGGGCAGTTCCGCCCGACGCAGGGCCGGATCGTGGACACCCGAAACGGGACCGGCGGGTACTCCACACCGCTGCCGGCGAACACCGCCCGGGTGTATCAGGTGACGGGCCTGGCCGGGGTGCCCAGCACCGGGGTGAGCGCGGTCCTGCTGTCGGTCTCGGCGCTCGCACCGACCAGCCTGGCGATCATTCGCTGATCGTGCCGGGGGCCAAGGTGTTTATCGTCGCCGAGCCGATAGGCGGCCAATTAACGGTCAGGCGCCTGATGATCGGACGCAACGGATTCCAGCCACCGATGTGAATTTTTTCGGTCTCCGGACGACATGTCCGGCCGGACAGCTCAATCCGCCATCCCCGAAATCGCGATTGCAAAGCGCTGGCCGCACAGCTTTGGCGATCAAGCGGTGGCCAGGCGCCGATGCGCCAGCGCCGCGCCCACCGCCGCAACGACGTCCGCTTCGCCGAACGGCTTCTGGATATGTCCCTCGAAACCCGCCTCCTGCGTGCGCTGGCGCTCCGCCTCGCTTGGCATCCCGCTCATCGCCACGACGGGCGGTTTCGGTGCTGTGGATCCGCGGCGCAATTCACGGATGAACTCGTAACCGTCCATCCCGGGCATGCGCAAGTCGCACAGCACCAGGTCGGGATGCGTTTGTCCAACGACCTGCAGCGCTTCGCGACCATCGCGGGCGACCGAGACCCGCGCGCCCAATTGCTCAAGGAGGGCACCAAGTATTTCGCGCGTGTCGTCCGAGTCCTCGATCACGAGCAACGACAGCCCGGCAAGCGCGGCCCCGCCTTCGGCCCCATCCGTCGCGGCGGGAACCGCGGCAGCGATAGCGGGGGAGATCGCCGCGGGGATCTCGATGGGAATTGCAACGGGCAGCCGCACGACCACTTCGGTGCCGCGTCCGGCGCCGGCGCTCGTGACGGTAACCGTTCCCTTGTGAAGCTCTGTGAATTGTTTAACCAGCGCCAGGCCAATGCCGAGCCCCTGGTACTCCCGGCGTATGCCCTGCTCCTGTTGGCGGAAAATGTCGAATACGAACGGCAAAAATTCCGCCGCGATGCCGACACCCGAGTCGGCGACAACAACCAGTGCATAGCCCGCTTCCCGGCGCAGACTCACGCGAATGTTTCCCGTAGCGGGCGTGAATTTGACGGCATTCGACAAGATGTTGCTGCAGACCTGTTGCAACCGGGCCGGATCGCCCTCGACGAACAACGGCTCATCGGTCAACGCAACGTCGAGGCGGATCGCCTTCTTCTCGATATCCTGGGCAACTGTTTCCAGTGCGGTGCGAATCAACGCCGCCAAATCGAGAATCTCGAACTCGAGCGTTACCCCGCCGCGCGAAATCCGGTTCATGTCGAGCAAATCGTCCACCATCCTGCTCTGCAAGAGCGCATTGCGCTCGATGGCTTCGGCGGCCCGGTGCACCTGTTCCAGGTTTTCGCTTTTCCTGAGCAGGGTGGCCCATCCGAGAATCGGGGTCAACGGCGTGCGCAGCTCGTGGGACAGCACGGCGAGAAATTCGTCCTTCGCAGCCGACGCGGCCTCGAGCTTCACCACGGCGGCCTCGTATTGGCGGGTGCGATAGTTCTCGCGCAGCAGGCTGTCGCCAAGGACTTGCAGCAATTCGCCGCGCAGCAGCAGTCGACGCTTGGGCAGTGGCGTCTTTTTGCGCAGAACGTTCCAGAGCCGGTCGAAGGGCACCCCGGCGGATTTGGCCCAGCGGTGGACGGCGGTTACCTGGGAAAATCCGGCGAGCGCATATCCCGCCACCGCAGCACCCACCACCTCCCCTTCCAGCACTAGCGACGTGCCAACGGCTGTGAGGCCATGCATTCCGTCCACGACGATGGCCGGGCGGCTATGAAGCTGCTTCAGGCAGCGGCGCGCGCATTCGGCAAACAGGCCCGGGTCGAAACCGAATTCGCCAAACAAATCGACCAGCGGCGTGACGCACGTGGAGCGCAGCACCACACGCTCGTCGACGTCGAACAGGACCACGGTAAGGCCCGTGACCTCGGTATATTTGTCCAGCGCCACGATCCACAATTTGGAGTCAAGCCTGGTGGAGTTCACGCGGGCGCCTGTGCTTTCTTTTGCGAAGGCGCCTATAAGCGCGAGGGCGAGCGGGAGATCAGGCTGTGATAGCCGGAAAAAGCCATCTTGACGACCGAGGCGGCCAGTTCCCGCGGCAGCACGCGCATGCCCTCTCCGTCCACGACTTCGCACTCATGACTCACGCGACTGCACGGGTTCGAGCGCATCTTCCCGACCGTCAAAGCGGTGCGCAGCGTATCGCCGAGTTCGACGAAGTTCAGCAGCAGGATATTGTCCACCAGCGAGCTCATGGCGAAGTCCCCCATCATCGAGGACATGCCCAGCATCTCCGGATTCTCGTGGTTGTAGACGGCCGCGATCTGGTGCTCCTTCATCAGCGCGATCAGCGCATGAAAAAAGTCGCGGAACACGCGGCCCTGCGTGCCCAAAGCGGAGCCATAGGTCGACAGGCTGTCGATCACCACGCGCCTGGGCTTGAACTCCAGGATGATTTTCTCGATCTCGTGGAAATGGTGATCGACCTCGATTTCCTGCGGCGCGTTGTAGTACAGGCGCACCATGCCCTGATCGATCGCCGGCTCCAGATCGATGCCGACGCTTGCCGCATTGCGCAGCAACTGCGGGACCTGCTCATCGAGCGACAGCATCATGCTGCGCTCGCCGCGCCGCGCGCCTTCCGCGATGTAGTGCAGGGCAATGACGCTTTTCCCGACGCCCGACATGCCTGCGAGCACGGTCGTGCTGCCGAGAAAATAACCGCCGTTGACCAGCTCGTCGAGCCCGGGCACGCCGGTGGACACGCGCGTCGTCGGATCGAAGGCCGCGGCGCGATCGCGGCTCGGCGCGCGAGGCGCCTGCACGCGCCGGTATACCTGGATGCCTTCCCCGTTGATGATCCTGAAGGAATGGCGGCCCATCTGGAAATCATGGCCGCGCGATTTGACGATCTCGATCGAGCGCACTCCGGCGCGCATCACATCCTCCAATTTGAGCCTGATGACGGTATCCGCGATCGATTCCTCGTGCAGCGCGCCAAATTCGCCGCCGTTCAGCGCGGCCGCCTCGAGGGCCAGCACGGCAGTCAGGTTTTCGCGTTGCAGGGCCTGAACCAGCGTGTGGAAACTCTCCCGGGAATTCGGATCTGTGTCGGACCCGAGCAGACCCGCAGCGCCGTCAATGAAAATCCGCTTTGCGCAAATTTTGCTCGCCTCGTCGAGAAGCAGGCTGTCGCACTGCTGCAGTTCCTGGCGAAACACTTCGCGCGTCGTGTAGATGACTTTCAGCAGCCCGCGACGCTCCAACTCCAGCAGGTCGCATCCCAGTCCGGCGGCATCCCGCGCCAGTTTTTCGGGCGACACCTCGAATACCACGATCACGCCAGGTTCGGCGAAATTCATTGCGCCGCGGTAGACGAATTCCATTCCCATCGTGGTCTTCCCGGTGCCGATGGCACCTTCGATCAGGATCACGTTGCCGCGCGGAATACCGCCGGAAAGAATGGTGTCGAAGCCACGGATGCCGGTTGGGATAAGTTCCGTTTTCTGCTCGTCCATGGCATGTTCCCCTCAAGGTCAGGCGTTACTGGTGACGGACGCGCGCTGCGGCCGGCCGACGTCGGCCCTGTCAGTGCCTGCGGTTCGCAGCAGACGCATCAGATCCTGGCGGCCCTGGCGTGTTGCGGCAATTTTCATGAATTGCGACATCAATCCGTCCGGAACAGCACCCCACTGCAGGACATACATGCGAGCGGGCCGCGCAGCATTTTGCAAGGATGTCAACAAGCGGGCATCGATCAACTGATCGAGAGACTGCGCGACCTTATCGCGTTCGTATCCGAGCCAGTCGGCGATGCGTTCGCTGGTCAACAGCGCGCGCGGGTGCCGATGGAAGAACAGCAGCAAATCGAGGTCGCAGGTGTGGCGGACGGCTGTCATGCGACTGAGCATCGACTGCAGTTCATGCGCGTCCATATGCGTCGCACCGGGGGGGCTGAAGTGTAATATCGTTATGCTAGGCTTGAGCAAGATAACAGGCACGATGCAGTAGTGCGCCGATAGGACTATAGAGGGCTTGAACAGATCGGAACCCAGCCATGGACGATGCGATAGCGAAAATGACAAAGACCATCCTGGTCGTCGACGACCATCCGGACATCCGTTCGTTCATCAGTGCCGCCCTCGAGGCGGCGGGCTATCAGGTGCGGACGGCGGAGGACGGCGTCCAGGCGCTCGTGCGCCAACGCGAACACCCCGCGGACCTGCTCATCACCGACATCTTCATGCCGGAACAGGATGGGTTCGAGACGATCTCACGCTGCAGGGCCGAGTTCCCGCGTACGCGGATCATCGTCATGTCCGCCGGCGGCAGCAGCCTCATGAAGCAGGACTACCTTGCCACGGCAAACCTGCTGGACATCGACGCAACGCTGCGCAAGCCGTTCGATGTGGGGACGCTTCTCGAAACCGTTCGCGGCGCGCTGCAAGCACCCCAGTAATACGACCCCGAGACCGAGGGGTGATTTTTCCGGCACGCCACAGCGCTCGGTCGCTGTGGTTCCCCTGGCCCAATGCCGGTACCGCAAACGGAAGAATCTTGCCGCGGCGTCAGGCCGCTTTCGGAATATCGCCATCCACTGCCGCCTGCGTTCCCGGCAACGTAAAGCGGAACGTCGAGCCGAGCCGTTCCCGGCTTTCGACGCTCACCGTACCGCCGTGTGCTTCGACCAGCACCTTGACGATGGCGAGACCCAGGCCGGAGCTTCCCTCCTTCTGCCCATCCGTCTGCAGTTTGTCGAACACTGTTTCAAGACGATCCGCGGGGATTCCCGTGCCGTCGTCGCTGACCCGGCACTCGACCTTGCCCTGAGCGTCAAGCTGCCTTGCCCCCACGCTGATCTTGCCGTGCGGTGTGTGCGCAATGGCGTTGGCGATGAGATTCTGAAAAACCCGCCGCAACGCGCTTGCATCCGCATAAACCGTCAGATCGTCGGGGACCTCGTTCGTCAGTTGCGTGCTGGCAGTCCCGGCCACCGGATGCAGGTCGCGCATCAGGACCTCGACGAGCGGCCACAAATCAAACACGCGCCGCTCGAGTTTGACGCCGGCCTGGGTGAGCAGGTTCGTGTGCTCCTCGATCACCTTGACCACCAGCCCATCGAGCTGCTGCACATTGCGGCGGAGCGTTTTTAACATGCGGATACTGTCGGCCCCCGCGCCTTGCTCCGGGAGCCTGGACTCCAGAACGCTCGAAGCCAGTGAAATGGCCGTCAGCGGCGTGCGTAGATCGTGCGCCACGAAAGCCAGATACTCATCCCGGCGCTGCTGGACTTCGAACGCCCTCTGTGTCGCATATGCCTTCACGGCCATGCCGATCGCCCCGTCCAGGACACGATTCAGGATGTGAAAGGATTTGCCCCGCAGGATCAATCCGTCGCCTTCGGCCAGATCGTGGATGCAGCCGCGCAGGATGTTGTACTCCGCAACGACTTCTTCGATATCGAAGCCGTCCTGCAGACGCTGCAAACCATGGGCGGGTGGACTGCCATCGCTGATCGCTTCCGGGATGGTCTGGTCGGACCCCGAGCGGAGCGCGATGGCCAACTCGTCGATGAGTTCAGGCACGTGATCGTTGAGGGTCGGCGCATCGAGCCCCTGCGCCGAGGGAAGCGCCCTGACCTGCTGCCGCCAGCTCGCGAACAGGATATCGCGCTTCTGCTTGATGAGCGCGGCCAGTTTGTCGACATCGGTAGACGGCATTTCCACTCCCACTTCGGTCTGAATTGGCGAAGCTCCGGCGGCCGGACGATCGTGCGGATCAACGGTGCAATGCCGAGAATACCAAGCATCCCGGCGCATTGCGCGCATCCGGCCATAGTCTGGCCGGACTACTGCGGCAAGCCGTCCCCAACGTCGCTCAGGCGTCTACTGGATTGATGCAACCAACCGATGCGCCTAGCCTTGTGCAATGACGAGATCCGACCTGGCCAGGGTCCGGATGACGCGCGCGCAACCGATGCAGAGACCATGTCCGAATCCTTGGGTGACCCTGCGGCCCTGACCAGCCGACCGGACGCCGGCAACGACATCGACGTCGAGGAACTGGTTCGTCTTCGCGCCGTCAGGCGCTACGAAGTGCTGGACACCCCGTCGGATGAAACGTTCGACCGCATTACCGCCCTCACCGCAAGGCTGCTGCAGGTGCCGATCGGGCTCATCAGCATTGTCGACTCCGACCGGGTCTGGTTCATGTCGCACCATGGCCTGGATACCCGCGAAGTGCCTAGAGACGCAACCCCATCCCCGACCCTTTTCCTGCACCCGGAGCCGTGGATCGTGAACGACGCAAGGCTCGATCCGCGCACCTCTTCGAATGCGCTGGTCACCGGCGACCTCAAACTGCGCTTCTACGCTGCCGCGCCGTTGATGACGAACGACGGCTACAACCTCGGCGCGCTGTGCGCAATCGACGAACAACCGCACCAGATCAGCCCGATGAATCTCGCTGTCCTGCAAGACCTCGCCGCACTGGTCATGCACGAAATGGAATTGCGACTCGAAATCCGCTGCGCCCTGAAAATGGACGACACCCTTCTGCAGCGGTCGCGGGTGGAAAAGCGGCACGCCGAATACCTTGCCAAGCACGATGCGCTTACCGGCCTGGGAAACCGCCGCAAGCTCAACGAGAACTTCACCGTGGAGATCAACCGGCTGCGGCGCCACGGCGGCAGCCTGTGCGTGCTGATTGCCGACATCGACCACTTCAAGAAGATCAACGACAGCCATGGCCATGCCATGGGCGACGAAGTTCTCGCACGGCTCGGCGAATTGCTGTGCCAGCAGATGCGCCCGACCGATACGGCAGCCAGGATCGGCGGCGAAGAATTCGTGGTGCTGATGCCCCATACCAAAGTCCGCGAAGCGCTGGCGACGGCGGAGCGCTTCAGGGCCGCCATGGTAAAAGCCGCGTTCGGCTCGTTGAAGGAGTCCGTCACCGTCAGCATCGGCGTCGCCGAACTGCAGGATGACGAGGATGGCGATGCCCTTCTGCGCCGCGCCGATCATGCCCTGTATGCCGCGAAGCGCGCCGGGCGCAACCAGGTCGTGGCAGCGGAATCAGGCGAGATCGGGATTGCCCCGGAGACAGGATAACGAATTCGCGCATTCGACGATCGCGAGCCAGTTCAGTGGGAACTGGCGCGACGAAAGGAGGATCGCCGCGCCAGCATTGCGCCCGCAATGGCCTGCGGTTACGAGTCCGCAGTTGGAAGCAGCCCCATCAAGGAAACGCGTTACCCAGGCTGCAGAACCAGACTAGCGCAGCCGGACCATCGCTGGTATCGGTCAGTTAACTGATTTGAGCCCCGAGCAACACCCGCCAGAGGCCCGCCGCAAGGCCTGACTTACGATTCCGCCACCCAGGGCGCCGGACTGCGGCCCTGCATGTTGCCGAAGTCGCCATGCAGTTCAATGTGCACCAGTCCCCGTTGGATGGCATAGCGCACCAGTCCGACCACGTCATGAATATTCAGCTTCTTCATGATGTGGTTGCGGTGCGTCTCTGCGGTCTTGAAACTGATGTTCAGGAGCTTTGCGGCCTCCTTTGTGGCGCTGCCTTCGGCAATGAGTTGCAGCACCTGACGCTCGCGCGGGGTCAGCGGATCGGGTGGCGCAGTGGTCTTTTCGAGATAGGCATCCACTACCGACGCGGCGACCCCCGGGCTGAGGTAGACCTCTCCGCGGAATATCTCGCGAATGGCGCGAAGCAGGTCGTCGGCCGCCTGGGACTTCAGCACGTAGCCCTTTGCGCCGACCTTCAGCGCCTGCAGGACGTAGCCCTTGTCGGGATACATGGTCAGAATGACCGTCTTGATCTCGGGTGACAGGCTGTGGATTTCGCGGGCAGTATCCAGCCCGTTCAGCAGCGGCATGGAAAGATCGAGCACCGCAATCTCGGGATTCAGGGTACGCGCGAGTTTAAGCGCCTCATGGCCGTCGGCCGCCTCGCCCACAACCACGTGACCAGCCTTTTCCAGGATGCCGCGCAATCCCTGGCGAACAATCTGGTGGTCATCTGCCAAAAGTATCCGCATTTCAGTCTCCGAGAGGGATGTCTGCCTGAATGGTCGTGCCATTCAAAGGTCCGGTGATTATTCGCAGCGCCCCGCCCAGGGTACTGACGCGTTCGCGGATTCCGGTCAACCCCAGTCCTTGCGGCTGCCGGTTCGCGTCGAAGCCCTTGCCATTGTCGCGAATGCTGCACCTCACCCCGGCAGGCAGGCGTCGCAATTCGATGTGGACCGAACCGGCAGCCGCGTGCTTGACCGCATTGTTCAGGGCCTCCTGCACGATCCGGTACAGTGCCGATTCCACGGTGGTCGGCAGTCGCGCACCGTCGTCCCCGATGACGGACACGCCGATCCCGGTGCGCCTGGCTATCTGCTCGCCGAGAAACTCGAGGGCGGGAAGCAGTCCCAGATTGTCCAGGACAGTGGGACGCCATTCGTGCGACAGGTTGCGCAACCCGGCCTCGATCTGCGTGAGCAGTCCGCCGACCATTTTGAAACGTCCGCGTTGTTTGGGCGGAAGCTCGCTGGCGATGTCCGCCACCGCGATATGCACCGACGCAAGCAACTGGCCGGCCTCGTCGTGCAAGACCTGCGCAACCCGCCGCAGTTCGCCTTCCAGAACCTCGTTCAGGTGGCGCAGCGCCCGCGCACCCTCCTGCGCGCCGCGGTGGCTCATCTCGAAGGGCGCGAGGCACTCGGCGAAGAAATCGCCTGCAGCCCGCAACGTGCGGGCGTCGGGAGGCGATTCCGCCGAGAGTCGTCGCAACGCCAGATGGTGGATTTCAGCCAGTTCGAGTACGCCACAGTCGTCCACCAGGGCCTGCCGGGCCAACTCGTATCCGCGACTCAGCGACGCCTCGCTGCCGTCCGCGAGGAACGACCGGAGGCTCTCCCGGTAGCGCGTGGCGAGCGTGGCATCCACGTCCTGCGCGACATGCTGCTCGCCGGATTCGCGTTCGCCGCGCAGTGACTGGGGCGCCGTTTTCCTTTCCAGCATCGTAACGCTCATCGCCGCCTCCATTTCGTCACGGTAACGGCCGTGCCGCGCCCGCACTCCGAGGTGATGGCGAATTCGTCCATGATGCGCTTGATGCCAGACAGGCCGAGTGCGATGCCGCCCGCCGCTGAATAGCCCACTTGTGCCGCGAGATCGATGTCGGCGATGCGCGGTCCCTGGTCCACGGCAATGACGGTCATTCCGCTCTTGGCGCCCTCGTTGGCCATGCTGAGATAGATTTCACCCTGGCACGCGTAAATGAAGATATTGCGGACCAGTTCGGTGATGGCCGTTGCGACGAGTGTCGCTTCGCATGCCGAGAACCCGAGCTGCACCGCCATGTCCCGCCCCTCGCGCCGCGCGGTTACCAGGTCGTGGCCCGACGACACCGGCACGCACACTTCCTGCATTGTCCTGAACGCTGGCCTGCCCATGTTCAATTCCCGGCGGCATTGCCGCCCTCGCATTTCTATTGTTCGGACCCGTTTGCCGATGCACGCATGCAATCGGAACGGATGTTACTTTCCATGCCCGCCGCGGCATTCGAGCCCTGGGCGCCGATTACGACAAAATGATGACGGACAACGACAAAATGGCGATGGGAAGGCGAATCACGCAAAAACGAACTTCCCTGATCGGCATACCGTCCTTTTCACGATGTAAGTGTCCTCCTGCTCTTTGCCGATATCTGTACGATACCGAACATAACCGAGTACTCTAGGGTACATATCCTTCGAAGTGGCACGCTCGAGCAACCCGCTTCCCTGACCGATTCCTCTCGAGGAAATCGAGGTGTAACGTGAAAACAAAAGCTCCCCCGTCAAAGATCCATCCTCCCAACATAAACCATTTGCTGGCCGCGCTGCCCCCGGCGGACTTTCAGCGCCTGCTGCCGAAGCTCGAACACGTTGCCTTGCCGCTCGGCTGGTCCGTCTATGAAGCCGGCGGCACGATGGATCATGTGTTTTTCCCCACCGAGGGCATCATTTCCCTGCTCTATGTCATGGAGAACGGCGCCTCCGCGGAAATCGCGATCACCGGCAACGAAGGCCTGGTCGGGATTTCCCTGTTCATGGGAGGCGAAAGCACGCCGAGCCGCGCCGTCGTGCAAAGCGCCGGTCAGGGCTACCGGTTGCCGGCGAAGCTGCTCAAGCAGGAATTCGAGCGCGGCGGCGAGCTGCAGCACTTGCTGCTGCGTTACACCCAGGCGCTGATCACGCAGATGGCACAGACCGCGGTGTGCAACCGCCACCATACGGTGGAGCAGCAACTGTGTCGCTGGCTCCTGCTCAGTCTGGACCGCCTGCCCACCAACGAGCTGCGCATGACCCAGGAACTGATCGCCAACATGCTGGGCGTGCGCCGCGAAGGCGTCACCGAGGCGGCCGGAAAACTGCAAACCGCCGGAATAATTGAGTACCACCGCGGCCAAATCACGGTGCTGGACCGGCCGCAACTGGAAAAACGCGTGTGCGAGTGCTACGCCGTGGTCAAGCGCGAATCAGACCGTCTTCTCATTCGTAAAATCGCCGCCTGATTGCGCGATGGCCGGCACCGGCCACGCAAGCTTCCTCATGCGCAGTCATGGCCGCGAACGCGCGCCGGTGGCCATTGGCCGCTAAAGCGGCGCTGATCAATCTTTGCTTCTCCCTCGAATCGACCCGACCGTTCGTTGATGGCTTCGCCCGGACGGGCAAGGGCGATTGATCCTGCAGGCGCATCAAGCACTAGCGCGCCGCGATGGCAGCCTCGAAAAACCCGCCGTATGTACGACAACGCACAGATCAAGTCCGGGCCGGACGGCATCATGGCTTCCCCATGCGGAGTCGACCGTTCGGCTGCGCCAACCGAAAGGAAAGCAACCATGCTTTACACCATCGCCGTAGTCCTGCTGGTTTTATGGCTCGTAGGCCTGGTCACCTCCACCACCATGGGCGGCCTCATTCACGTCCTGCTCGTGATCGCCGTCATCGTCGTCCTGGTGCGACTGCTCAGCGGGCGCAGCGCCGTATGAGCCGTCTGCGCGGGGCTGTCACGAAAACCGCAGCGACGTTGCGATCACCATGAAAGCCGCCGCATTGGCCCTGATTGCCGCAGGCATAGTTCTGGCCTTCTACGGCGTGAACGCCATGAACTCGGCCAGTTCCAGCCTGTCCCGATTTTTCACCGGCGCGCCGACCGACCGGGCGATTTGGCTGCTGCTCGGCGGCGTTGCGCTGCTCGTCGCGGGGCTCGCCATACTGCTGCCCGGATTCAGGAAACATTAGAAGGCGACCATCGTTGCGCAGGTTCGGGCCGGCGCCACTGCGCCGCAAACCGTAACCGGCAATGTCCCGGAACGCGACGGCCTTCCAAAATAAGGCCGATCGATTTGGTTCCCCTGCCGCTATGGACTCCACCCACAACAAAGGAGCAGAACACATGAAACCCACCGTGCTGAAGGATGTATCGAAGTCCCAACCGACGCTGTCCGACATCCAGACGCTACGCAAGCGCGCGCGCCAGCACATCGAGCAGGGCGCCGTCACGTCGGGCTACGCAGCCGAACGCGAAACCGTGATCAAATTGCTCAACGAAGCGCTCGCAACGGAAATCGTCTGCGTCCTGCGCTACAAGCGCCACTATTTCATGGCTGCCGGCATCCACGCTGCGCCAGTCGCTGCCGAGTTTCTGGAACATGCCACCGAGGAAATGCAGCACGCCGACAGCCTCGCCCGGCGCATAGTCGAACTGCGCGGCGAACCGAATTTCTCTCCGGAGGGTTTGTCGGAACGCAGTCACGCCGAATACGTCGAGGGTGCCTCGCTGAAAGAGATGATCAAGGAAGACCTGATCGCTGAGCGCATCGCCATCGAGAGTTACCGGGAAATGATCGATTACCTGGGCGAAAAGGACCCGACCACGCAGCGCCTGCTGAAGACCATCCTCGCCAGCGAGGAGGAACATGCCGAGGACTTGTCGTCGCTGCTGCAGGGCATGGGGAATTGAGGCTTTTCGGCGCCGCGAACGCGGCGCTTCATGCCATCGCCGGCAAGCGCGACGCACGACTCGATGGTCGCGTGCGACCGACGCCGGCGCCAACTTCCGCCGGCGCAATTCCCGTCCAACTGCTTGTCTCGCTATTTATTTCCGTATGGGCGGCAGCGCACAGAGAAAGTCCGGCCGGAAGCGGATAGTCATTTGCTGTACGGCGTGCCTCCGACGCCGGCGAAACTCGGCCGGAGTCTTCAGGAAAGTATTCCACTGCCTGCCGCCATTGGCCGCGGGCATTGCGGTAACGCCGTGTCGCCGCAGTGGCGGCCGGTATCGGTAGTCCATCCACCAAAAGGGAACCAGAATGAATTGGGATCGCATCGAAGGTAACTGGAAGCAGTTCAGGGGCAACGTCAAGCAGCAATGGGGCAAACTTACGGACGATCAACTCGACGTGATCGCAGGCAAACGCGATCACCTTGCCGGAAAGATTCAGGAAACGTACGGCGTCTCCAGGGACGAGGCGGAAAAGCAGCTCACCAAGTGGCAGGACCTGCAGAAAGAAATCGCCCGCCCTGCGAAATGAACTCACGGGAGCGCTAAACGCGCCCGTACCGTCGCATTACCGCATCATTTACCCCCATCACCACCAAGGAATAACAATGAATCAGCTCCACATCACGGCAATCGCTCTCGCGGTCGGTTTCGCATTCAGCACCGGCGCGATGGCCAAAGGCATGTCAACCGGAGAATACAAGTCCGACAAGCGCGGTATCGAAACCGAGTACAAGTCTGCCAAGGCGAATTGCGATTCGCTCTCGGCCAATGCCAAGGACATCTGCATGGCGCAAGCCCAGGGCAAGGAGCATGTTGCCAAGGCCGAACTCGAGGCCCGTTACAAGCCTTCCGCGAAAAACCACTACCAGGCGCGCATCGCCCAGGCGGACGCCGATTACGCGGTAGCCAAGGAAAAGTGTGATGACAAGGACGGCAACGTGAAAGACGTCTGCCTGAAGGAAGCCGAAGCCGCGCAGACAACCGCCAGGGCCAATGCCAAAGCACAGATGAAAACCTCGGATGCCAACGCGACCGCCGATGAGAAATCAGCCGACGCGCGCAAAGATGCAACGGCGGACAAGCGTGACGCCGCGTATGCCGTGGCCAAGGAAAAGTGTGACAGCTATGCCGGCGATGCCAAGGATCGCTGCCTGACCAACGCGAAGGCGCGTTTCGGCAAGTCGTAAGGCGCCGTCCGGTCCGGACGAACGTATCCGGCTTCCTTCGGGAAAGACTACCCCCGCCGCGGGCACCATCGCCGCGGCGGCGTCATGTCTGCTGGCGCATCAGCGGCGACCGTGTGCCGATACGCGTCGAATAGTGTGCAGGGAAAATCAACACCTTGATCGGCCGACGATCCCGCAGGAAGACGGGTTGCTCAGGCCAGCAACTTCGGCACCTGGGTACGCATGTTTTTGTACTGCTTTCTGATGAATTGATAGCACTCGCACGACTTCTTCTCGAGGCCGCGCTTGTCGACGACGAGGATGTGGCCACGCATATAGTCGATCAGCCGGAGATCCCGCAGGTGGGCAGCGCAGATCGATATCCCGGAGCGTCGCGCGCCGAGCACGGCAGCGACAGTGGAATGCAGCATCGGGAATTCTCGAGGCGCGTAATCGTGCATTGTCAGAATCCAGCGTGCGAGCCGTTGCTCCACGCTGTGGTACTGGGCGCAGGCGACGGATTGGCTGATTACGGCCACGAAGGCCTGCGTGTAGAGCAGCAGCAGGCGCTGCAGCGGACTGCCGAAACGGATCTCCTTGCGCAGGTCACGCGCCCTCATGCGTCGCGCGCTGCCGGCAAGCTGCACGACGGCCCGATCCGGCGTGGTAAGTCCGCCGAGGAAAATATTGATGCCCACCATGCCCTCGTTGCCGATAATGCCGACCTCGACGGTGCGGCCGTCATCCATGGCGTCGATCATGGCGACCACCGCGTCTTCCGGAAAGTACACGTACTCGATCTGCTGATTCGCGCGATAAACGATCGCGCCCCGCTGCAGCTCGACCTGCTCCATCTCGTCGATCAGCCGCCTGTATTCCGTGCGCAGCAGCGCGCCCAGGATGCCGTTCCTGACGGAAACCTCCCCGGCTGCCAAGCGCGTCGTCAGTGCCATCTTATTTGCGCCTCATTTGGGCTCGCCCGCAGGCGCAGCATCATGCACCGAGGGCTGGCGTGGGATGAATTCTGACCTCGACGGTATGTTCCCGGTGGTCGTCGACGAGGGCAATCGCCTGGTCGCGTTGTTCGACGCCGTCCACGGTCACTCGCGTAGGGCCGGTTCCATCGCGCGCATTCACCACGGCAATGCGGTAGACGGTCTGCCCGTGCAGGTAGCGCAAAGTGAAGCCCGCCCAGTCCGCAGGCAGGCACGGCGCGAAGCGCAGCGTACCCGCTTCGCGCCGCAGGCCGAGCAGGGATTCCAGGATCAAGCGGTACATCCAGCCGGCGGAACCCGTGTACCAGGTCCAGCCGCCGCGGCCGGTATGCGGGGAGACGGCGTAGACGTCGGCCGCGACTACGTAAGGTTCCACTTTATAAGTGGCGATCGCCTTTGCGGAGTTGGCATGATTGACCGGATTGATCAGGTTGAATAATTCCCACGCGCGCGCGTTGTCGCCCAGTTCGGCGAACGCCATGACCGCCCAGATGGCGGCATGGGTGTACTGGCCGCCGTTCTCGCGCACACCGGGAACGTAGCCCTTGATGTAGCCGGGGTTCAGGGGCGACTTGTCGAAGGGCGGATCCAGCAACTGAATCAGTCTATGGTCGCGGCGGACCAGGCGCTGGTCCAGCGAATTCATCGCCAGGCGCACGTGTTCGGGCTCCCCTGCTCCCGAGAGTACCGACCAGCTCTGCGCGATCGAATCGATCTGGCACTCCGTGTTGGCCGCCGACCCGAGGGGCGTGCCGTCATCAAAGTAGGCGCGGCGGTACCAATTGCCGTCCCAGGCGTGCTCTTCGATATTCGCGCGCAGCTGCGCCGCCTGCGTCTGGCAGCGTTCGGAGAACGCCGAGTCGCCGTGAGTGCGCGCGAGCGGCGCAAACTGCATCAACACCCGATACAGGAAGAAACCCAGCCACACGCTTTCCCCTTTGCCCTGCATGCCGACCAGATTCATGCCGTCGTTCCAGTCCCCGGAGCCCATCAGCGGCAGGCCGTGCACGCCGAAACTCAGGCCCTTTTCGATGGCGCGCACGCAATGCTGGTAAAGGGTCGCGCTGTCCCGGGAGCGTACGGGCAGGTCGTAATACGAATCGTCCTCCGGGTTGACCGGCCGGCCTTCGATGAAATGAATGGATTCGTTCAGCACGCTGGCATCGCCGCTGTTCAGGACATAGCGGCACACCGCCTCCGGCAGCCAGAGGAAGTCGTCGGAGCAATGTGTGCGCACCCCGCGGCCGGCGGGCGGATGCCACCAGTGCAGCACGTCGCCCTCGGAAAACTGGTGCGCGGCGCAACGCAGCAGATGCTCGCGCGCCAGCCGCGGCTCGGCATGCACCAATGCCATCGTGTCCTGCAACTGATCGCGAAAACCGAAGGCACCACCCGATTGGTAATAACCGCTCCTCGCCCAGAAGCGGCAGGCCAGCGTCTGATACAGCAGCCAGCCGTTGCAGAGCACATCGAGCGACGGGTCCGGCGTTTGCACCTGCACCACACTCAGCGCGCCGATCCAGAATTGGCGGATGGTTTCGAGCGACTTGCGCGCGGCTTCCGGCCCGCGCAAGCGCTGCACCAGGCCGCCCGCGTCGTCGCTGCCCTGCCGGCCCGCGGCGCCGAGCCTGAAAACGATTTCGCGCTCCTGCCCGTCCTCGAGCTCGAACGGAACCTGGATCGCCGCGCAGGGATCCAGGCCCGCGCCCACCTTGTTGGACAGTTTCGAACGGCCCATTGCAAGCGGGTTCCTCAGCGTGCCGTTGCGCCCGACAAACTCGCGGCGATCCCCGCTGAAGGTCACGTTTGCCGTCCTCGTCGCATCGTTCGCGTCGAAGAAGGCAACGCGGTCGGCAAATTCGGGGCTGTAGGGATTGCGCGCGCACAGCGCGCCGCTCGACGGGTCGATCTCGGTGACGACGTGCATCGCCGATTTCGGCCGCAGGTCGCCCAGTACCCATTCCACGTAGCCGGTGGCGGAGAGCCGGCGCGGCCGCCCGGAGTTGTTGCGGATTTTCAGCACCGAGAACTTGACCGCCGCCTCCGCGTCCACATAGACGACGAGATCCGAGCTGATGCCCTCCTCGTCATGCTGGAACAGGCTGTAACCGAATCCATGGCGGATGACATAAGGCGTGCTTCCGGCGCAGGGCAACGGCGTGGGCGACCAGAAATAGCCGCTCTCCTCATCGCGGATGTAAAGCGCCTCGCCGGTCGAATCGCTGACCGGATCATCGCCCCACGGCGTAAAGCGGAACTCATGGGCGTTTTCGCTCCACGTGTAGGCCGCGCCGGACTCCGAAATGACGGTGCCGAACTGGGCATTGGCGATGACGTTCACCCACGGCGCGGGAGTCGGTTGCCCCGGCGCGGTGGTAATGACGTACTCGCGTCCGTCCGCGGAAAACCCGCCGAAGCCGTTGAAGAACAGCAGATCGCTGCGCGGCAATACCATAGTAGCCGTCGCATCGACGCCGCGGATCCGCGTGGGCACCAGGCGCGGCATGGATACCACGCGCCTGTCTTTCGAGCCGCTGCGAATGCGGGGCGGCAGCAGGTCGGGGATGGACGCTTCGCGCCGCTCCTTCGAGCGGCGGCGGCTGATCTGGTCGGAGAGCGAGCCGCGGGCGTCGGTGATGATCGCGCGCGCAACCGTCTGGAACAAGGTGCGATCCTCGCTGGATATCTGCTCCGCGACCCTGACGAAGATGCCGCCGGGCCGGTCTGAGAGGTTCGCGGTCATGCCCGCGGCGATCAGCCCCATGATCTGTTCCTGCAGGAGCTGGCGGTATCCGGCGTGATCTTCGTTCCAGATCACCAGGTCGACCGCCAGGCCCTTGAGCCGCCAGTAGGCATGGGCCTGCACGAGTTGGCGCACCAGCTCGATATTCGCCGAGTCGCCGATCTGCAGCAGCACGATCGGCAGGTCGCCGGATATGGCATAGCCCCACAGGCCGGACTGGCCGCGCCGATTGCTGGTGAGAACGGCCGCGTCGGCCCGCAGCGAGGCATTGGCGTAAATGATCGAACCGGCCAGCCGCCCGTAGAGTTGCGCGTCGGATTCGGTGCCATTGATCTGGCGCAGGTTCACCCAGCCGTGCGTCCAGGCCAGATCGAAAACGCGGTCGGCAAGATGCCGGTCCCGGTACTTGCCGACCAGGGCCAGGGCCGCGGCGTGCGTTTCGCCGATGCCGGAAACCACGTCGATCGTCGCCGCCTGGCCAGCATCGAGCGTTATGCGATGGCGGATGGCCACGATCGGATCGAGTACCGAACCCTCACTGCCGGACAAGGCTCCGGCGCGGGTCATCGCCTGCGGGGATTCGGTGGTGCGGGCACGACCGATGAATTGCATGCGATCCGTTTCATACGACACCTCTCCGGTCTCGGCGCCATGCACCGCCATCAGGTGGAACATCGAGGGCATGTGCTCGTCGACCGAGCGAGGCCGGCGGGTACACAGGATCGCCTGCCGGTCGCGCAGTATTTCGGTCTGCACGAACAGGTTGCTGAAGGCCGGATGCAGCGCATCGGCGGCGGCCGGCGCGAGTACCACCTCGGCATAGCTGGTGATGTCCAGGGTACGGCGCGAATTCGAGCGGTTGGTGATGCGTATGCGGCGCAGTTCGATGTCGTCTTCGGGCGAAACGACGATTTCAGTATAGGTTTCGATATTGTGGTCGCGGCGGCGAAACTCGGCCCGCCCCTCGGAGAATATCGCCTCGTAGGCGTCCGCGCGCTTGAGCGTCGGCTGGTGCGCGTTCGACCAGAACTCCCCGCTCGCCACGTCGCGCAAGTAGCAGAATGCACCCCAGTTGTCGCAGGTGGTGTCTTCGCGCCAGCGCGTGACCGCGATGTCCTTCCAGCGGCTGTAGCCGCCGCCCGCGTTCGTCACCATGACGTGATAGCTGCCGTTCGACAGCAACTGCACCTCCGGGATCGCAGTATCCGGGCTCGCAATCACGCGCACCGGCATTTCCGGACCCGTCGAGCGCGCGTGGATGTCGAACAGGCCAGCGGTGCTCGAATGAAAAACCGCGGGCTTCGGAATCCGCTCCTGCAGCAGCAGCATCGTCGCCTGGAACAGCGGCTCCGAGGCGAATCGCTTCTGCATCGGGCTGTCGAGAATGAGCCGCCCCAGGGCCAGCAGGATCATGCCCTGGTGATGCGACATGAACGAACGCACGACGGCGCTCGATTGGCCGCGAGGCAGGCGCGACGGCGTGTAGTCGATCGCCTCGTAGAAACCGTATTTACCCTCGAATCCCGCGGCTGCGAGCCGCAGCAGGTTCTCGCACGCCGCCTCGGGCGAAACCATCAGCGCAAGCGCCGAGGCGTAAGGCGCGATGACCAGATCTTCGGTCAATCCGCGTTTGAGACCGAGACCGGGCACGCCGAAGGCGCGGTACTGGTAGTTGAGTCCGGTGTCGACCAGGTTATAGCCCGATTCGGACATGCCCCAGGGCACGCCGCGCTGGTTCCCATAGGCAATCTGGCGCTGCACCGCCGCGCGGCAGGTCTGGTCGAGCAGCGTGTCTTCGTACCCCGGCATCACCAGCAACGGCATCAGGTACTCGAACATCGAACCGCTCCACGACAGCAAGGCCGGCTCGCCGCCGGTGCTGGTGAGCATGCGTCCGAGCGCAAACCAGCTTTCCTCCGGCAGTTTTCCCTGGGCGATTGCCACGAAGCTGGAAAAACGCGCTTCCGAGGCCAGCAGATCGTAATCGCTCGAATCGCGCCGGCCTTCGGTCACGTTGTAGCCGATGGCCAGCAGGCGGCGCGCGTGGTCGTAGAGGAAGTCGTACTCCATGTCGGCGAACTCGCCCGCTTGCCTCGCGAGTTCCTCGATCTGCCCGATCCTCGCCTGCGCGCGACGGCCGGTCTCGTCATCGCGCGTTGCCAGCTCGCGCAACGTCGGAATGCCGCCGGACTCCGGCAGCGCGCGCGCCGTGCCGGGAAAGAACAATGCAATTTCGTCGAGCGCGTCGCGGCTTTGCCGCTCGAGGGCTTGCGCCCAGTCCTGCGCCGCTGGCGCGGACGCGCCGTCGGCAGCGGCAATTTGCGCCGCGCGACTGGCGAGCTTCTCGACGAGCGTCCTCGCGGACTGCAGCGTAGTCGGGGCGAACTGCAAATCGGGCACCGAATCGTTTCCGGATAGGACGTCGTTCAGCAGGCTGGAGGTATCGCTCAAACCCTCGAACCATCGTGGCGCCAGGATCCTTGCGTCGCAAAGCGCGAGCAACCCCGCGCGCAGCGTAAGCAGATAGCCGGCTAGGTTGCCGCTGTCGACCGACGAAACATACAGCGGCGCCAGCGGCTTCAGCGAGCTCGTGTCGTACCAGTTGTAGAAGTGGCCCTGGAAGCGCTCCAGCATCTGCATCGTGCGCAGCGTGTTCGCGGTGCGCTCGATCAACCGTCCAGCCGTGATATAACCGAAGTCATACGCGGAAAGACTCGCGAGCAACGAGAACCCGATGTTGGTTGGCGAGGTGCGGTGCGCGAGCACGGCGGCGGGATGTTCCTGGTAATTGTCCGGCGGCAGCCAATGGTCCTCGGGACCGACGAAGCGCTCGAAGAACACCCACGTCTTGCGGGCAAGCTTGCGCAGAAAAGCCGTATCGAGACTCGTGAGCCTGGGCTCGCGGCGGGCACGCGGCTGACCGAGCCACCATGCGATGGCGGGAGAAGCAAACCAAAGCATGAGGACGGGCCCCGCCACGGCCAGCGCGGCGGGATTGTAGGCGCCGAGTTCAATTGCCGTGACGCAGGCGATCACCGGGGCGAACCACATCGAACGATACGATGCCGCAAGCTCGCTGCGTCCCTGCGCACGGCCTCGATTCTGTTCGCTCGACGCCGTCCATTCCAGCAATCCGGTCCGGGTCACCAGTACGCGCACCATCGTGCGCCCGATCGCGAGAACGCTGTAGAACGCCTCGTAGGGCAGACACGCCAGGGCGAACGCGGCCTGGGCGAAGTTGTGTCCGGTCGAACGCGTTGCCACCGCGAGATGGCGCCCCAACGGAGCGCCGACCGGTCTGATGGCAAACTCCAGCACCGAGGCCATCGCGGCGGGAAACATGAGAATCGCCAACACCGACACTGTCCAGAACCAGGCCGGCGCCAACACCGTCCAGCCAGCGAGCAGCAGCAACACCGACGCCGCGGGCACGACACTACGCCGCAGGTTGTCGAAGATTTTCCATTGCGACAGGTACGACAGCGGGTTGGCGTGACGCCGCGTTGCGAGGGTGCCGCTGTCGGGAACGCGCGCGCGCAACCACTGGGCAATTTGCCAATCGCCGCGAATCCAGCGGCTGCGGCGGTTCACGTCCGCGATGTACCGGGACGGATATTCCTCGTACAACTGCACGTCGCTCAGCAGTCCCGAGCGCGCATAACACCCTTCGAGCAGGTCGTGGCTGAGAATCTGGTTGTCGGGAAAGCGGTCCTTGAGGCAGCGCTCAAAGGCATCGACGTCGTAGATCCCCTTGCCGATGAACGAACCTTCGCCGAACAAGTCCTGGTAAACATCGGACACCGTGCGGGTATACGGGTCGATGCCCGGCTCGCTCCCGCACAGCCGTGCATAGCCCGACTGGCTGACACTGGGAAGACTGACGGCCAGGCGCGGCTGCAGGATGGCATAGCCCTCGGTTACGCGCTGCCGGCCCGCGTCATAGTGCGCGCGATTCAGCGGATGCGCCATGGCCGACACCAGTTGCCGCGCCGCGCCGCGCGGCAGTTGCGTATCGGTGTCGAGGGTGATGACGTATCTGACGTCCGCCAGTACACGTGTCTCGCCGACGACAAATGCGAAAAGATCTTTCGCGCCGCCACGCAGCAGTGCATTCAATGCCGCCAGCTTGCCCCGCTTGCGCTCGTAGCCCATCCAGCAGTGCTCCCGGGCGTTCCACAGGCGCGCGCGGTGGAACAGGAAAAAGCTGTCGTGGCCGTATTTGCGGTTCAAGTCCTCGACTCCGGTCCGGGCGAGAAGAGCGAGGGACGCATCGTCGGCAAGGGTCTCCCGGTCGGCGTCCCGATAGTCGGTGAGCAAGCCGAAATGCAGGTTTTCGTCGCGATTGGCGAGATAGCGCACTTCAAGCGCTTCGATCAGATCCTCGATGTCGGCCGCACTGGTCAGCATGGCCGGGACCACAGCCAGCGTCCGAAATTGGTGTGGAATCCCTTCGGAGAAATCCAGTTTCGGTAGCGGGTACGGCGCCGCCAGGCTAGCGGCGACCCGGTTGACCAGCGTCACGGCCAGTTGGCTGGTGGCGATCAGCGCCAGTAAGCCGACCAGTGCCATCAGCATGGCTGGCACGGCGCCGGCTTGCGCGACGGCCATCAAACTCGCAGTCAACATGGCGGACGTTAGCGCTATCGCGCCCAGGTACAGAAGTAACGGACACCTGCCGCCGGTTCTCAGCAAGCGTTCGACAACGGATAGCCGGACTTGCACCGCTCGCTCGAGCCGCGGCGTGCCCTTGTCGATCAGATAGTAGCCGACGTGCGTTGCGCGGGCATCAGCGTCGCCATCCGGAGCATGGCCGGCGCGCGCCTCGCGCCCCAGCCGGATCGCCTGGCGCGCCACATCGCCTTCAGACTGGCGGCTCTCTTTCGCCATCCGCTCGACCACGTGGCGGTAACGGTCGCGGGTGGCGAAATCCATCGTGCCGTACACCGCGTCCTGCCGCAGTTCGCGCTCGACGATCCCCATCGTCTCGACGAACTCGCGCCAATCCATTGCTTCCAGGAAACGCAGACTGCCGATGCTGTTGCTCATCGACACCTGGTCGGCGGCTTGTTCCTGGGTTTCCGAATGCACCAACTGCTCGATGGTCAAGCCCGATTCGGACAACCGCTGCTCGATCCAGGTGAGCGGCAACGCCAACGCGCGGCTTTGCCCCTGCAGCCGGCGGACCAGCTCCGCGACGAACGAACTCACCATCGGCGGGTTGGAGCGGGCCATATCCGCGGTCAGCAGAATCAGGCTCTTCGGATCGTGCTCGGCGAGCTCCATCATCTGGTCCGCCCAGCGGCCAGCGCGGTTGCGCTCGTTCGTGCCGGCGGCAATCCGGGTCGCAACACGGCGCAGGTTTTCGATCAGCGCCAGGCGCAGCATGATCGGGATGGCCCACAATTCGCCCAGCTTCAGCGGAGTGATCGTCTGGTAGGCGGTCACGAAACGTCGCAGGCTCTCCGGGTCCACCCGGCCATCGCCGTGGGAAATGGCCTCCAGCGCGATGTCATAGGCGCGGGGCAATCCGGCAGACGGGCCATTCAGCAAGCGGGGCAGTTCGAGGCTGTAGGCCTTGGGCAGGTGTCGCTTGGCGGTGAGGACCTGCTCTTCGATCAGATAGAAATTATCGAGCAGCCATTCCCCCGCCGGCGCAATGCTGCGGTTGGCGTCGAGCGCTGCCTTGATCAGGCTGCCCGTCTCGATCAGGACGCTTTCGTTGTCGGCAAGCCGCGCCAGAAGCCGGTCGCGCCTGCGGCGCGGACTCAGTTTGTGCCTGGCCGCCAGGATGCAGCCATGGCTTTCCATCTGGTCGGCGCTGAACAACTCCGCGCGCAGCGGTGTCTCGGCGGTGGAATTGGCCAGGCCGGGCACGCGCCAGAGTTCCCACCAGCGCGTACGCTCCGATTGCATCAATTGCATCAATTGCATCAATTGCATGGGCAAGCGGGATCGCCCCGTGAAAACCAGTGAATGAAAAAAACTGCAACGCGGCAGTTGCGGCTATCGGGCGCACAGACTTCGGCGCTGGCCCGGCGAGCTCGAACAGCCCGTGCCATGATGCCGTTGTCGCGCATTTCGCTCTGTGCACTATCGAACATACGGCACGCGCGTTTGTATTTTCGGGCCGGGCGATTTGCACCCGCAAAAAAAGGACCCGGGTTTCGGGTCCTTTTTAATTGCTGCGGGTAAGGGTCCTACCGTATTGCAATCAGGCTGGTTGCGCCTTGATCGCGCATGCGGCGTAACTTACGAACCCGGCCGCGTTACCGTATTGCCATCGAGCGTCACGTTGGTTCCGGTAAAGAATCGGCCATTGGCCGACGCGCCCGTGCCCAGTGTGACCGCTGATCCAGTAATGATGATGCCCTCAAAATGCGCGGTCGTGCCGATGGCCGCGCCAGCGCCACCGCCAATTTGCCAGAACACGTTCTTGGCCAGTGCACCGCCGGTCAGGATCACATTCGTAGCGGCGGCCTGGGTCAGATTTCCGGAAATCTGGAAGATCCAGACATCCGTTGCGCTGCCGTTGAGGGTGAGATCCGATGCGATGCTCACGTCCGTGCCCCAGGTGTAGGTGCCGGCCGGGAGGGTTTCACTGCCGATGGTTCCGGCGCCGTGATTCAGGTTGGCACCCGTTCCTGCAGGACGTCCAGCCGCATCGCCATATGCGGCGATCGAATCGTTTACGGCCGTGGTCAGGTCGGCAGGGGTGGGCGCCGTATAGTCAGATGCGTACATCTTGCCGGTGACTTGCGAAGACGTCGCAAAGGTATTGGACGCGTCCATCGTTTCTGAAAATCCCGTTGTCGCGGTGCTGGCGATGGGACTCGTGCCGATGTTACCGGTCACTGTGGAGGTTGAAATGTTGGTGGTTCCCGCCTGCGCAAGAATCACGAAAGTCCCGGCGCTATTGAGGTTCACGCAAGCCGGGTTCGTCGTATCGCAAACCGCCCCTGCCGCGCTTACCGGCGTCGGGCCGGGGCTGGCTGCCGGAGCGCCATCGCCACCACCGCCGCCGCAACCGGCCACGAAGCCGGTCAGCACAAACGCAATCAACCACGTCAGTCGCCTTGTAGTGCTCTCGAATCTGTTCATTTGATTTCCTTCCTAAGTGTGCGCGTCGTTCTTGGCCATTGCCGCTGAACGGACCAGCGCTGCCCCGGTAAATCACTATCAGTTAAAGATGGAGCCGGAACGCGGGCGAACGATGCTTGCGCGTCATCGTCCACGATCCGACTTGGGAAGCAGACTAATCGCGGGACATTTATCAAGCGTTTCCAGGATTGATCCGATCGGACTATGCGTGCCGGACCGCGTCCGCTGGCGCCGACTGAGCGCGAGCCGAATGCCCATGCCTACAGCCCGCCATGTACTCCGGGTGGCGTGACAGATGAGAAATCATCAGGGGTATCGCCAGGGATCGTCTTATGTGATGCACCGTACCGACTGCGCCCGGTGTGCAGGCGAAAATGGTCCTACGGTTGCGGCAAGACATCCCGATTGCTTGCGCTACAGGCCGCCTTCGGTCAACGCAATATTGGCGTCAGCGACAAATTCGAGACCGCGCCCGGCAAAAGGAAATCAGCATGCAAACCTTCATTAATAAGTCCTCCTACCCGTTGCTGTGGATTACGGGTGTCGCGGTAGCGTGGTTCTGCGCGATCGGCGTCGGCGCCTTCCTCGGGTGGATCCCGCTGTAGATCGGCAGGACCGGCCTGTCATGAGGAGCACATGTCGGGGGGGACTGAATTTTACTATTGACCCGGAGAGTTCAGCCATGAAACCAGCTGGCCATTTTTGTTCCGCGCTTCTGGCAATTGTCGTATCGCTGTCCTGCGTCGGTTGCGCATCGAATGCAAAGAAGGAAGGGATGCGGAATTATTTCGACGACGGCATCGTCCCCCTCAAGGTCAAGTTGGCCTATATCAATGGCCCGACCTTGCAATGGGCCTGCGCCGGGATCGAAACCTTCGATTGGGCCGATGCGGGCGCGCATGCCCGCCTTGACCGCGATACGTCAAGCCAACTGCCCGGGCTCGGCTAGCCTTCGAGCCACATCCGCATCACGGACAGCAGTTGCTCCACGTTGACCGGTTTGGCGATGTAGTCGGTGGCGCCCGCTTCCATGCACTTCTCGCGGTCGCCGGTCATCGCCTTGGCACTGACCCCGATGATCGGGATGTTCCTGAATTGCTCCATTGCCCGGATGATGCGTATGGTCTGATACCCGTCCTGTTCCGGCATCATCATGTCCATCAGGATGACGTCAACATCGGGGTTGGCCTTGAGCATCGCGATGCCATTGACGCTGCTTTCCGCATTGAACACCAGCATGCCCTCTTGTTCCAAGGCGCTGGTGAGCGCGAAGATGTTGCGGATATCGTCGTCCACGACCAGCACCTTGCGGCCAGTCAACGCTGCCACAAGTTCCCTTGGACTCGAGTGCGGCCGGCGGTGCCCCGGAGGCATTTCCTTCATCGCCTGTTGCAGGCTCAGCCGCGTTGCTTCGAGCACCGCCTCGGCGGACGGCACCTGTTTCAGCCACATAAGATCGGCAAACTCCTGACTTTTGCCGTGATCGGCGGCGTCGTCGCGACCGGACGCCGGGCGAATCACGATGAATGCCTGCTCGGTGGATTCCGTTTGCGCAATTTCGCGGACCAGGTCAGTCGGTGACATGTCGGCGAGGCTCTGGCCAATCATCGTGCAATCGATGCTCGCCTTGCGCAGAACCTTGAGCACCTGTTTGCCCGTGCCCACGCCGGTGACCTTCAGTCCATCGCTGGTCATCGCCGCAACCATTGCTTCGCGCTCGGCTTTGCTTTCGGCAGCCACAAGCAGGTTCGTAGGCTGATGGCTCATGACACCGCCGAGCGTGCGCAAAGCCTCGCGCATGGCATCCTCCAGCGATGGCCTGCTCACGGATCCAAGCGCGCACAGGCAAGCATAGGTTTGTTTGCGATCGTCGATGCTAAGAACGTTGACGGGAATATGCCGGGTGTCCGGATCCTGCTTCAGCAGCTTGAAGATGGCCCAGCCGCCCGTGGCCTTGCCGTTGACATAAACGGTGACGACGTTGGGCATGTATTCGTTCGCGAGGGCGAGCGCGGTATGGACATTGGGTGCGCTCAATGCCCGGAAACCCAGCTCCCGAACCTGGCGCAGCAGCCTTGCGCCAAACTTCTCGTCGTCTACGACATTGAGCACGACACGGTCTCCGGGCCGGATTCTGTCGCGATCGTCGCGTCGATCCGCTGCTTCAACAACCGGGAGGGTCGGGGAAAGATCTCCACCCGCCGTCTCGCCTCGCACCTGCGGATGCACGTCCGGCTCCTTCGATTCCACGCCTGCGTCATGCCTGTAACTGAGCGGGAGATAAAGTGTAAAGGTGCTGCCATTGCCGAGGCTGCTTTGAACCCGGATTTCGCCGCCGAGCAAACGTGCCAGTTCGGTACTGATCGACAGTCCCAGGCCCGTGCCTTCGAACATGCGGCTGGTTGTTCCGTCGGCCTGGCGAAACGCTTCGAAGATGATTTTCTGTTTGTCCTCGCGGATGCCAATGCCGGTGTCGACGACCGAAAATGCGACAACCTGTTCCGAATCGTCGAGGCTGCCGCGCCCCCGCGTCCAGCCGCTGCCGGCGACCGAGATTGCCAATGACACCGCGCCTTGCAAAGTGAACTTGAACGCATTGGACAGCAGGTTCTGGATGATCTGTCGCAACCGTTTCGTGTCCGTCAGGATCGTGGCTGGCAGTGCCTTGTCCAGCGTAATGCCGAACTCCAGGCCCTTGTCGTGCGCTACCTGCCGGAATACGCGCTCCACGTAGTCCCGCAGCTCGGCAAGGCCCTCGTTGGTGATGCTCAGCGTGACCGTGCCGGATTCAACCTTGGACAGGTCAAGAACGTCGTTGATCAAGGCCAGCAGGTCGTTGCCCGATACGCAGATGGTTTGTGCAAATTCGACCTGTTTCGGCGTGAGATTGCCGGACGCGTTCTCGGCCAGCAGTTGCGCCAGGATGAGCAAGCTGTTCAGCGGTGTCCTGAGCTCGTGGGACATGTTGGCAAGAAACTCGGACTTGTACCGCGAGTTCAGCGCCAATTGTTCCGCTTTACGTTCGAGCGCGATGCTGGCTGCCTCGATCTGCCCGTTCTTGTACTCGACCCGCTTCACCTGTTCGGAGAGGCGCCTGGCCGTCTCCTGCAACTTTTCATTGGTACGCTGAAGATCTTCGCGCTGTTTCCCGGAAAGTGGGTCGGACGATGGCCGAACGAGGTCGCCAATCAGGGCATTGATCGAGTTCATGCATTCGGCCCAGGACCCGGTCGCCCCGTTTATGCTCGCCCGCCGGTCGATCTGTCCCTTCCTGCCGACCTGGTCGCGCAGCCTGGCCAGTTCAGCCGCCATGGCTACATTCATTTCTGCAATTTCGTTGAATAACGCGGCGATCCCGCCGTCCGATTCACCGGGATCGACGGACATGCGAAAGTCGAAATCGCCCATCTTGAGCGCCCGCAGCGCCCTGAGGATTTCCGTAGTACCGTGCATCCGCCGCTTGATCTGCGGATTGGTCATTGCGGCCTCCCGGTATGGGTTTTGTTTTTCCGCGAAAACCGCGAAGTCAACCCTGTCCGCCCACTATGGGCTGTTGGCAGCGGCACAAGACTCGGGGCTCCGCGACGATCAGGGATGCTGGTGCTGGCTGGCGGACTCCCGGAGTAGATTCTTGAGTACGGCCATGACTTCTTCGATTTCGCTCGACTTGTCGAAAAAATAATCAGCTCCGTAACTGAGGCATTTCTCCCGGTTTTCGGGCGTCGGAAAGTTCGTCAGCATGATGATCTTCGGCGGCCGCGGATACTTCATGACGTCCTCGATCAGGTCAATGCCGCTGCGCTGCGGCATCCGCACATCGACGATCGCCACGTCGGGTTCAAGTTTTTTTACCAGGTCGGCAGCGTCATAGGCATTGTCCGCCTGAGCGACGATTTCGATGCCCTCGACCTCGGTGAGAAGCTCCGCGAGCCGCACCCGAATGAGTGCCGAATCATCCACAATCAGGACTTTCATGAACGCCTGGCGATCTGCAGCGCGATCATTCGGAAATATCCTGCGGCTCGCCAGGTGGTCATCGCTTGGTCCGGTGTGAGCGAGCTTTCAGGAAATTTCAGTCTCCGCGACAGCCTGTGGCAATCCCTCCGGGATCGAGTCATCGCGATATCGCTCCCAAAACGTGGCCGACGGCAACAGGGCTGAAAAACGCAAGCGAGTCCGACTGGAGTAAACCCCCGCACATGGCTGGCCTGCAGGCTTCGAAACGCAAATCCATCGGTTATCTTGTCTCAAATACTCCGACGTTTATCCGGGTATCAGACTAGCCTACATATGCGACCGCCCGCTATCCAAAAGCATTGATTTTCCCGCTGGGGAAGCACTGATTTTGTCGTAGCGAAACGGCTACACGCGTGAAGCAAAATCCTACCGGGCGATTGCGGACCGGAAAGAAAGCGCAAGGGGGAGAAGCGTAAAGACCGGCGCGGCTATTCCACCAGCCCGTGTTTCATGGCGTAGCGCACCAGATCCGTATTGCTGTCGAGCTTGAGCTTCTTGAGTATGCGGATCCGGTAGGTACTGACCGTATTTGGACTCAGGATTAACTCCTCGGCGATGTTCGAGATCGATTTTCCGGACGCGATCATCCACATGACACGGTATTCGCGATCTGACAGCGACTCGTGGGGAAGGCCTTCCGAACCCGCTTCGAGTTCGAGCGCCAGCTTTTCCGCAAGCGATGCGCTGACGTACTTCTTGCCGCTGACGGCTTTCCTGATCGCGACCGTCAGTTCCTCGGAGGCGCACTCCTTGTTTATGTAACCCGCCGCCCCTGCCCGCAACGCCGAGATTGCGATCGCGTCTTCCGGATGCATGCTCAGTATGAGGACAGGGCGATGCGGATAGGCATGCTTGATTTCCTTCAAGACCTGCAGGCCGTTGCCTCCCGGCATGGAGTAGTCGAGGATCAGCACATCCCAGTCGACGTTGCGCACGGCTTCCAGCGTTTCACCGAAGTTCTTCGCTTCACCGACCACGGACATGTCCGGTTCCGCGGCAAGGATCTGCTTCAATCCCTGGCGCACCACCGTATGATCGTCCGCAATGAGGATGTTCATCGCGCTACATTCGCTCCGGGTTCAATAGCATGCGTGGCCGACGTCCGTCATTGCCGGACGCTCGATACGGGCACAAACCGGGTGCTATGGCTTGCCCCGCTCTGGAAATGGAATTGAAAGCGTGACGGACGTGCCTTTGCCATCGATGCCCTCGATCTCGACCCGACCTCCCAGGATATGCGCGCGCTCCTTGACGCCAACCAGTCCCAGTGATTTCGGGCTGCGCAAGTCTGTCTGTGCAATTCCCCGGCCATTGTCGACGATTTTCAGTATGAGTTGATCGGCATCCAGCCGCAACTTAATGTCGACCCGCGTCGCTTTGGCATGGCGCGCCACGTTGGTCATGACCTCCTGGAAGATCCGGAAAACGGCGGTAGACCGCGGCTGGTCCATGACGAATTCCTCTTCCGGCAAATCCACCTTACAGCGGATGCCTGTGCGCGCCTGAAATTCCCTGGCCTGCCATTTCAGGGTACCCGTGAGTCCGACATCGTCGAGCACCTGAGGTCTGAGTTCCGAGGAAATCTTGCGCACGGATTGAATCGTTTCGTCGATGAGCCGGAACATCGATTTCACCTTCTCGGCCTGCTCTTCGAGTCCCTTGGGCAGTCTTTTCTCCAGCCACGACAAATCCATCTTCAGCCCGGTCAGCGCCTGTCCCAGTTCGTCGTGGATCTCGCGCGCCATGCTGGTTCGCTCCTCTTCCCGGACGGCCTGTATGTGCGCGGCGAACTCGCGCAGCCTTTCTTCCGATTCGCGAAGGTTCTGCTCGATCACCTTGCGCTCGGCGATTTCCCTGCCGAGTTCCGCGTTGTAGCGGTAAAGATCGGCGAAGACCGATATTTTCGATCTGAGGATCTCAGGCACGAGAGGCTTCAGCAGATAGTCCACGCCCCCCACTTCATAGCCCCGGAAGCTGGAAACCGCGTCGTCGTAGCTGCCCGATAAGAATATGATCGGCGTATGTCGCGAGCGTTCGCATTGCCGGATCAACCTGGCAGTCGCGAAGCCGTCCCGGTCCGGCATCCGTACGCTCAGCAGAATGACGGCAAAATCGACCTGCGTCGCGTGGCGCAAGGCCTCCTGCGCATTACCTGCGGTCGTGATCTCCACGTCCAGGCTTGCGACGATTTCGCGGCACTCCCGCAGCGCCGAGGCGTCGTCTTCGACGATCAGGATATTTGGTTTTGACAGGCTGGACATGGCGGCGCTCGCCGGATCCCATCGGCAGGTGACGTTGCAGGACTGATGACAATATCACGCGGGAGGCATGTTTCCGTTCGAGGTTGCGTCGCCTTGCGGCGCATCGACCGCAAATCGAAGTTCATCCGGGCAAGCGTACCGGCGTATCAGTCCAGCCACAACGCGAGTCTGGAAACGCCGGACCGTGCATCGCAGACCGGCTTGCGATCTTGCGATGCGGCGACCCGACACCTACCGCGGCTTCATGCGATGTGAATGCCGCAATTGCAGGTGAAGCGATTCACTTGCACGCCCTTCCCTGCCTCGCCTGCACGGACCGGCCCCCGCATCGGGGCCAGGCCATGAGCTTGTCAATCGCGCCGACGGGCTCGCCCCTCGACGACGTCCCGCCGTAGTCATCGCCTCTCCCAAAAATTTCGCCAGGCCACTTCGCGTCCGGCCCGGCTCGGGCGCGCTTTGCGCGACAACGAGTTGAGCCGGGCTGCAGCGCTCAAGTTCCCGATTGCCAACCGCACAGGGTCTGGGACCTTGCCCGGCCGACAACGCTAACCCCCTCTCGCACATCAGCAATTTATCGCTCTCGGGACGAACAAGGCGCCCTGTCGTTCAAGCCAGACAGCTTTTTGTGAGCGCAAACAACGGTCTCAATGAATATGGGCATCAGTTGTCGCCCTGACACTACATCTCTGTAGTGGTTAATCTACACTCCTCCATCTATCCATCTATTTATAAATGACTTTCTGAAGCGGCATGCGTCTTGCAGACAGATGCAGTGAAGCAAATTTTGCTCACTCATTTGGAGGTTCGATCATGGACTGCAATATCGCCTTGCCAGTACTTCATAGTAGCGGTGATCCCGGTGGCTTCATACGTAACAACCCTGAGCGTCACGCTGCAAGTTCTTCGGTCGCCGCCTATCGGACTCGCGCACTTCATTCGGCTTCTGTCGGGATTCTCCTGGTCGGCATCTCGTTGATCGCCGCGTGCGGGAGCGGCGGCGGCGGCTCGGATGCGAGTGCGGCTGCAGGTAAGAATCGCGGTGGCGGTGGAACAGCCTCGACGACCGTCCCTAGCACGACACCAACCACAACCCCAACCACAACCCCAACCACTACCCCAACCACTACCCCGACCGGCACCGCTACCACTCGCGACGTGCTCCAGCAGCCTTTCGCGGTCACCAGCATTTGGAACATGCCGATCGGCAGCAACGCCGTCTATGTGCCCGCAAACATACCGGCGATTCCCTACAGCCCGAATGAATGGGCACCGATGCCGGTCATTGACAGGGAAATCATCGTCCTCACGCCGACCGCGCCGCTGACAAATATCTACTACAGCAGCGCGGCCTGGACCGGAGCCAACCGTTGTGCCCCTACCGGCAGCATGATTTTCCAGTTGCCTATCCCGAGCAACTTTGTCGTCCCCAACGCACCCGGCAATGGAAGCGCGGCGTTCCTCAAGGCGGATGGACGCACCCTGGTTCAGACGCAGCCGTTTACGCGCTGCACCGCTGGCGCATCGGGAACTTCGCTTACCGACGCGTCCAGTTTTCCTGAGGTCGATCTCCATGGCGACGGCATCCGCGGTTCTCATGGCGGCTCGGGACTATCGGCAATTGGCGGGTCCATCCGCGTGGGTGAACTGCGCCCCGGAAGCAAGGGACCGGCACACGCCCTCAAGGTGGCTGTCGACTCGCCACAGGTTCTCTTCGCGTGCACGACCGCCAGCCAGTGTTTCCGTTGGCCGGCGGATAGAGCCGACGGTGGTGCCGTGGGCTCTTACGGCAGGCTCCGCCCCAGCAACAGCAGCGCAATGAAGATGGGCGCGCTGCTCGCCATCCCGGCCTCGACGAACCTGTCAAACCTGGGCCTGGAGACGGAACCAGGAAAGCAGCTCGCCTGGACGCTGCAGAACTACGGCGCTTACATCGACGACAGCACGGGCGGTCCAGCCGTAGTCATCAACGCCGAGGACGGCTATCACGGATCCGTGATAACGCAGTTCCAGAACGATTGGGGCTTCCCGATGGAACAACGCGTGAACAGCAACTCGCCGTGGTCCCGCGACATGCAACGTTTGATGACGGCGCTTTATGTTGTGGACAATAACAGCCCAACCACCATTGGCGGCGGCGGCACGCCCCTTCAGCCTCTTGCCGCGGCGTTGAGCAACTGACTTCCGGATGCGCTCGGTGCGCCGAGCGCATTCGCGTATTGCTGCGAGGCCATGGTCCGAACGGACTACGCAGATACAATTGAATCTCGAGCGCCGATGCGGGATAGTAACGACCGGTGTAGTTAAAGCACTACGCTGGAACAGAGTCAGGTGGTCAGCCCGCTGTCAACAGCCCAGGCAAGCTCGGGCCAGGCAATGTGTAGGCACCTGTGGGTTCACGATGTTGGTTGAATCTGGTGGATGAAGTTCAAAAGGGTACACCGACAGGTCGTACCCTTTTTTTTGCCCAGGCCTTGGTGCGCGCTTCAATTCGGCCGGCCCACGCAATCGCGACGTTGCCCGACACGACCGCAGCATGAGCCACTTGGACCATGCGCCGTCGGCGCGAGCAATCATTGTCTGCATTTGACGACGAGTAGATTTGCATCTGCGCCATTCCGAACGCTGTTCAGGCGCTGTCGCGAGTAATCCCCCGACCAACGATGCAAGCTTGCAGTCAAATTGTGAATAAACTGAATACAGGTTCGCCGCAATCTCCGGAGGTCGCGACGCTGACCGCGGAAGCCGCGTCGCAACTTGCCGGCGACGCCGTCGAGGTCGTGGTCGCCCGGCTGGACGTGGAGCCGGATGCGGTCAATGCGCTGGCAGGCTGGCTCGATGGCGATGAGCGTAAGCGGGCGCTTCGCTTTGAATTCGAACGCGACCGCCAGCGATTCATTGTTGCGCGGGGACGCCTGCGGCAATTGCTTGGCGCGCGCCTGGATACCGAACCGCAATCGGTCGAGCTGTCGTATGGAACACACGGCAAGCCCGTTCTCGCACACGGATCCGCGGACCAGGACTGGCGCTTCAATGTCTCGCATTCCAGGGACGTCGCGGTGTTCGCCTTTTGTCGCGGGCGCGAAGTGGGCATTGACGTCGAAGCGGTCCATTCCGTCCATTGCGCTGACGCCGTTGCGGCGCATTTCTTCTCGCGCAATGAACTGGAGACGTACCTGGCGCTCGACGAGCCGGACAAGGAGCTGGGTTTCTTCCATTGCTGGACACGCAAGGAAGCGTTCATCAAGGCCCTTGGCGACGGCCTGCGTTATCCCCTGGACTCTTTCGATGTCTCCCTGTCGCCGCGCGTGCCCGCCAGACTCCTGCGTGTCGGAAATCTGGACGGCAACCACTCCGGATGGTACCTGCGCAGCTTCATTCCGACGCCGGGCTATGTCGCAGCGATCGTCATCGAGCGCTCCAGGGCCGCGACCAACGATGCCGCCTTTCTGAAGGGTCCCGCCTGCAAGCTATGGACGCGATGAATCCGGTCGCCAGTGATCGGCGGCAACCCGTAGTGCCTTCCGGCAGCTATCGCTCCGCATGGATCGACGACGAGGTGCGGATGTTCCGCAAGACCGCATCCCAGTTCATCCAGAAGGAATTCGCGCCTCACTATGCCCGCTGGTGCACCCAGCAACGCCCCGATGCCGACGCCTGGACGAAGGCGGGCGGCGTAGGCCTGCTTCTGCCTGACATTCCCGAAGCGTACGGCGGCGGTGGCGGCACCTTCGCCCATGAAACCGTGGTCCTGGAGGAACTTGCCCAGGCCGGGATCCAGTTCGGTGCCAGCATCCAGAGCATCGTCGCACACTACATCCTCGCCTACGGCAGGGAAGAGCAGAAACGCCATTGGCTTCCCCGTATGGCGCGCGGTGAACTGGTGGCCGCCATCGCCATGAGCGAGCCTTCCGCGGGCTCCGACCTGCAGGGCATCAAGACCACTGCCCGGCGCGACGGCGACCACTATGTCATCAAAGGTTCGAAGACGTTCGTCACCAACGGCTGGCACGCCGGGATCGTCTGCCTGGCGGTGAAAACCGATCCCGCAAGCGCCGGCCTGAAAGGACTTTCCCTCGTCATCGTCGAAACGAAAAATCTTCCCGGCTACCACGTCGGGCGCTCGCTCGAAAAGGTCGGCATGCACGCGCAGGATACCTGCGAGATCTTCTTCGACGACGTGCGCGTGCCGGCCTCGAACCTTCTCGGCGCCGCTGAAGGCAAGGGCTTTTCCCAGATGATGGAGCAACTGCCCTACGAGCGCCTCACGGTCGGCGTAAGCGCCGTCGCAACAGCGGAGCGTGCGGTCGCCATTACCACCCAATATGTCAAGGACAGAACGGCCTTCAGCAAGCCGCTCATCGATTTTCAGAATACCCGCTTCCAGCTCGCCCAATGCGTGACCGAAGCGCAGATCGGGCGCGTCTTTCTGGACAACTGCATCGAGCGTTTCATCGCCGGAGGGCTCGACGACGTTACGACGGCCATGGCGAAGTACTGGCTCACCGAGTGTGAATGCCGCATCGTCGACGCGTGCATGCAGTTGCATGGCGGTTACGGCGTCATGATGGAGTATCCGATTGCCCGCATGTGGGTCGACAGCCGTGCGCAACGGATCTACGCCGGCACAAATGAAATCATGAAGGAGTTGATCGCCTGGTCGTTGTAACTGTTTCTCCAAGATGGAACACACGGAAATGAAATCATGAAACGGACGAAAAATACGCAGGACGGATCGACGCACAACGACATCCCGCGGTTGCGCATTTTCGACGATGCGAACCGCCAGCGGCCGGCGGATGAATGCAATGACTCGGCGGTAGCTTTTCCCGACAAGGATCTGTGTTTGCACGACCTGTTCGAGAAGCAGGCCGCACGAACTCCCGACGCGCTGGCCCTCGTGTACGAGCAGCAAAGGCTGAGCTATCGTGATCTGGCGCAGCGCTCCGACCAGCTCGCCCGGCAATTGCGCACCTTGGGCGCCGGACCGGATGTGCTCGTCGGGCTGCTGGTCGAGCGTTCGCTTGAGATGGTGGTGGGAATCCTGGGCATTCTGAAGGCAGGCGCAGCCTATTTGCCCATTGATCCCGGCTATCCCCAGGAACGGGTCGGCTTCATGCTCGCCGACGCCAATGCCGCGCTGGTCCTCACGCAAACCAGTTTGCTGCCCTCCCTGCCTGTCGGCACCACGCAGGCCGTATGCCTGGATACCTTCGAATGGAGCGCAGCGGGGGCATCGCCGCGGGACGCAGTTCACTTCCATCCGCGCAATCTCGCGTACGTGATCTATACGAGCGGTTCCACCGGCCATCCCAAAGGGGTCGGCATCGAACATCGCAACATCGTCAATTACGTGTTGGGCGTAGCGCAGCGGCTGCAACTGGAGCCCGGCATGAATTGCGCGACCGTGTCGACCATCGCCGCCGACCTCGGTAACACGGTGATCTTCCCGGCGCTGGCCACCGGGGGCTGCGTGCACGTCATATCGCAGGAAAGGGCCGAGAACCTGGACTTGCTGGCAGAGTACTTCAGCCGCGAGGCAATCGACGTGCTGAAGATCGTGCCGTCACATCTCGCGGCATTACAAAGCGGCAGGAATCCCGAGCGGATCATGCCCAGGAAACGTCTCATCCTCGGCGGCGAGGCCTCGCGGCTCGAATGGATCGCGCAACTGCGCGCGTTGGCGCCCGATTGCGCGATTTACAACCACTACGGCCCCACGGAAACCACCGTAGGGGTACTAACCTATCGTGTCGGCGCACAGTTGCCGGATACGCCGTCCGGCACACTGCCATTGGGCAAACCCCTGCCGAACAGCTGCATGCACATCCTCGATGCGGGCGGGCAACCCGTGCCGGTCGGGGATCGGGGCGAGCTCTGCATCGGCGGCAACGGCGTGGCGCGCAGCTATCTGAATCGTGCGGACCTGTCTGCCGCGAAGTTTGTCCGCGATCCGTTCAGTCGGGATACCACGGCACGAATATATCGCACCGGTGACCTTGCGCGCTACCTGCCGGACGGAAACATCGAGTTTTGCGGCCGCATCGATGACCAGATCAAGTTGAACGGCTATCGGGTCGAACTCGGTGAAATCGAATGCGCGCTGCGCGAACAGGGCGGCGTGCGCGATACCGTCGCACTGGCCCGCGAAGACGAGTCAGGCACTCCACAGCTGGTCGCTTACGTGGTGCCGCAGCGGACCAATCAGGCGCTCTGGGGATGCAACCCGATCCATATCCTGCCGGATGGTTCGCCGATAGCGCATCTGAACAAGAGCGAAACCGACTACATCTATAACGAAATCTTCGTCCTGCAGGCCTACCTGCGGCACGGCATCTCGATACGCGACGGCGACTGCATCATCGATGCGGGCGCCAACATCGGCCTTTTCACCGTGTTCGCCAGCAGACTGGCCCGTAATGTGCGCATGCTGTCCTTCGAGCCGAATCCTGCCGCATTTGCCTGCCTGAAGGCCAATGCCGAAGCCTGGGGCACCTCGGTGAAATGCCTGCCGCTGGGATTATCCCGGGAAAACAAATCGGCGGAGCTGACATTTTTCCAGGGGCTTTCGCTGCTGTCCGGGTTTTACGCCGACGCCGCCGTCGAACACGAGATGGTCAAGAATTACGTGCTGAACCAGCAGCCGGACCCGTCGCAAAGCGAGCAGTCGGCTGCCGATATCGGCGCCTTGATCGATGACCGGCTGCAATCTCGCGTCATAACTGCCCAGCTTCGCACGCTGTCGAGCGTCATGGCGGAGGAAGGTATCGACCGTATCGACCTGCTCAAGATCAATGTTGAAAAGAGCGAACTGGACGTGCTGATGGGCATCGGGCGCGACGACTGGGCCAGGATCCGCCAACTGGTCATCGAAGTGGACCAGAACGCAAACCTCACGCCCATCACCGACCTGCTGGAGCAGCACGGTTTCGAGTACCTCGTCGAACAGGATCCGTTGCTGCGGAACACCGAGCTTTGTTACGTGTACGCGATCCAGCCTTCGGATCACGGTCGCCTCGTACGACAACAATCGGCCGATGCCCATCTGCGCGCGCTGCCAGCCGTCGACGCAGAAATTCTGACGCCCGCGCTTTTGCGCAACCATCTGAAAGCGCGGCTCCCCCGGTACATGATTCCGTCGGCATTCATCCTGATGGAGAAGTTCCCGTTGACTTCGAACGGCAAGATCGATCGCAAGGCCTTTCCTGCATTCTCCGGCGAGAAATTGGCCCCCGTCCGCGCACTCGCTGCTCCACAGACCGATACCCAAAGGGAACTCGCGACGATCTGGGCCGAGCTGCTGAAGCTCGACAGTGTGGGCATCGACGACGATTTCTTCGACCTCGGGGGACATTCCTTGCTCGCCATCCGCGCCGTGTCGCGCATACGGGATCGATTCGCGGTGAATCTGTCGCTGCGTAATCTGCTCGAAGCGCCCACGGTGGAAGGGTTGGCCCGGGTCATCGATGGCTTGTCCTGGCTGAAGCGCTCCAGGAACCCGTCGGATGACACCGGCAATCGGGAGGAAATCGCACTATGAACCTGCAGCCCTTCCTGGCCGAACTGTACAGTCGCAATATTCAGCTCTGGGCCGACGGCGACCGCCTCAGGTGCAAGGCGCCAACGGGTGTACTCACGACCACCCTGCGCGACCAGTTGATAGAGCGCAAGGGCGAGATCCTGGCGCTTCTGCGCAGCGCCGAGGCCGTTTCCAGCCAGCCGCGGGCGATCGTTCCGCTTCAACCGGGGGGCGATCGCACGCCAATTTTTGCGGTCGCCGGCCACAATGGCGACGTCTTCGCCTATCGCGCCCTGGCGTTCCACCTCGGTAAAGATCAGCCGTTCTTCGCACTCGAGCCACCGGGACTCGATGGCGACAGCGAACCGTTGCAGCGGGTCGAGGACCTCGCCGACTATTTTGCCGCGCAGATCCAGGCATTTCAGCCTGACGGCCCCTACATCATTGCCGGCTATTGCGCGGGCGGCACGATTGCCTTCGAACTGGCCCGCCAGTTACGGGCGCGTGGCGCAACGATCCAGCTTCTGGCCCTGATTGCCTCGCCGTACCCGACGTCCTTTCGCGTTGCGGCGCGTATGCAACAGGCTGTCGTGCACCAGGTGGCGCGCATCGTCCGGCATGTCCGTTCGTTGCGACGGCTGTCATTCCTGGAATCTATTCGGTACATAAGCGCGAAATTTCGCCGGCGCAGTCTACTGCGCGACGCCGAGCACGCTGCATCGCTGGATCCCGTTCTGGCGCGGCGCGACGACGTGGCGCGCACTACGATTGCGGCGCTGCGCCGTTACACGCCGGAGCGTTATTCCGGGCGTGTAGGCCTTTTGTTGCCCAACAGGCAATGGTTGCGCTCAGGCGCCGCCCCCTTGCATTGGCGATCCGTAGCGCCACACGCCGAGCATTACTTCGGTCCGGACGGCTGCAATCCGGACCTCCTGTTGGTCGATCCGGACGCCCCCGCCATTGCCGATCTGTTCAGGCGGTGCCAGGAAGGCAAGCCGGCGGAGGCCTCGCCGTGAATAGCGTGCGATCGGCGCACCCAATGCATATTTGCGCGGCATGGCCAGAAGGCACTGCTGCCGCACATCCGGGCATTGCGCATCTCCAAGCGTCCCCGCCTGAGCAGCGCCGTAGACCAAATGGACCAGCAGCCCGCGGATCGCCCAGGTACCGCGCTTAACGCTGCATCGCCAGACTATCGACCTATGAGCAAAGAAGAAAATGTGGTCCGGACCCGTGGCGGCGCCGATCCACCTCGCTTTTTGCGGCAAGCGACGCCGAGCCTGTTCGCCCGGACGGGCCGCGGTGCAATGTGTAATCCAGAGCTCGCGCCTGCGGTCGATTCATCTGGCGGCGTCATCGCACAGAATTCGATGACGTCATGAAAATCTGCCTGCTCGGCCTGCATAACCTGTCTGTCCTGGCACCGGAATT
Source organism: Betaproteobacteria bacterium (assembly GCA_039931685.1). Lineage (GTDB taxonomy): Bacteria > Pseudomonadota > Gammaproteobacteria > Burkholderiales > JACQAP01 > JACQAP01. The sequence goes on from JBDTRK010000004.1 coordinate 39,424, forward strand.
CAAAAACCACACTGTGGGTGGCGAACCGGTCCAGCAGACATTGCTGGCAAGGGCGCTCGCGCGTCGAGGGCATGATGTAAGCATGGTCGTTGCTGATTATGGCCAGGAGGACGACCTGGAATGCAGGGCCATACGACTGTTCAAGGCCTATCGCCTCGATGCGGGCATACCGGTGCTGCGCTTCGTGCATCCCCGCTGGACCAGATTGTGGTCGGCACTGATGCGGGCGGATGCCGAGCTCTATTACACGAGTTGCGCAGGCATGGAGGTCGGCCTGCTCGCATTGTTCTGCCGGTATTTCGGCAAACGGTTCGTATTCCGCAGCGCAAGCGATGCGGACTGCGACAAATCGCGCCTGCTCGTCAGACACGCGCGCGATCGTTGGCTCTATGCCTATGGCCTGCGGCGGGCGGATGCCATCCTGGTACAGAGCGCCTCCCAGGCGCAAGCCTTGTTGCGCAGCTATGGATTGGCGAGCCGGATTGCGGGAATGCTGGTCGAGCATCCGCGGTCGCCCCCCCCCCATGACCTGGACGTGTTGTGGGTCGGCAACATTCGGGGCGTAAAGAGGCCGGACCGGGTTCTCGAACTTGCAGCGAAACTGCCGCAATTCAATTTTCACATGGTCGGGGGCCCCCTGTCCGGCGACGAAGCGCTCTATGAGGCGGTGCGGGATGCGGCAGCGACAAGGACCAATCTGACCTTTCATGGCCGCCTGTCGTATGGGGACGCCAACGATCTGTACGATCGGGCAAAGCTGCTGGTCAATACTTCCGATGTGGAGGGTTTTCCGAATTCGTATCTGCAGGCCTGGATCCGGGGCGTGCCCGTAGTAACGCTCATCGATCCTGACCGCGTGATTGAGCGCGAAGGTCTGGGCGTCGCTGCAAGTTCACCGGACGGGCTCTCCAGGGCCATCGGTGCCCTGCTTGGGTCGCCGACAGCCTGGCAGGCGGCCAGCGATCGCTGCAGGTATTTCATGGCGCGGGAATTCGGCGAAGATAAAATTCTGACCGCCTACCTTGAGACATTCGATGACGTCATGCGGTCCCGACCGCCCAACGCCCGGAATTTCCCGACAAGCGAGGCACCCCGTGCCTGAGACCCCTTTCATCATCACGGTCGATACGGAGGGCGACAATCTCTGGGAAAAACCACGAGAAATTACCACCCGCAATGCGGCCTACCTGCCTCGCTTCCAGTTGCTCTGTGAGCGGTTCCACTTCAAACCTGTCTATCTGGTGAATTATGAAATGGCGATGTCGGACGTATTTGTCGAGTTCGGACGCGATGTCGTATCCCGCGGTGCCGGCGAAATCGGCATGCATCTGCACGCCTGGAACTCGCCGCCGCTTGAGCCGCTGACCCGCGACGATTTCTTTCATCAACCCTTTCTGATCGAGTACCCGGACCGGATCATGAGCGAAAAAATCCACACCATGACCCATCTGCTCGAGCACAAGTTCGATCGCAAAATGATCAGCCATCGCGCGGGGCGCTGGGCGTTCGACGGCCGGTATGCGGCGATGCTGATCGACGAGGGTTATCTGGTCGACTGCTCCGTGACGCCGGGCGTCGACTGGAGCGCCACACCGGGTGATCCGGAGGGCAATGGCGGCACGGACTACACTTCATTTCCCGACAGCCCATACTTACTCAGCCCGGTCGATATTTCGGTTGCGTCAGCCGGACCAATGCTCGAGGTGCCCATGACGGTCTTTGCGAGCAAACTCTTCCAACATTCGCCCTGGGTTTATCGGGTGCCCGGTTTGGCCCGGGCCGCCCGGCGAATATCTCCGCAGCGACGCTGGCTGTGCCCGGTTGCACTTCTGGAAAAGCACAACCACGATGCCATGCTGCAACTCGCCCGCAGAGCACGCGATGAACCTCCGACCCATATGGAATTCATGCTGCACTCCTCGGATCTCATGCCGGGCGGCAGCCCGAGCTTCAAGAACGCATCAGACATCGACGGTTTGTACGATCGCCTGGAAACGCTGTTCGACAAATTATCAATGTGGTGCCGCGGGATGACGCTCGCGGAGTTCCGGGAACACTGGATGAAGGCGCCGAATAAAACGCGATTAATCGGGCTCGGCGAACAGCAAAGCAATCGGGTGGCCAGATCAATGGAAGTGAGAAAGTCCACGACCGGCCCGGCCCCGGTGGAAAAAGGCAGCGTACCGGGATGATCCGCATCGAGGGGACGGGCGCGATTTACGGGGAAGTATGGTACGACGAAGAACCGCCCCGGAATTCCGGAGTGGATATCGTCCGCTATCGCTGCAGACACGCCGCTATCGCGAATGCCCGCCATTCTCCGTTTCTGTCGTTGGTCACGGATCTTTGCGCAGAGGCCAATGCCATCGCCGACCAGTTCGGCAAGGATTGCCGGTACAAAGTCCGGCGCGCCGACACGAAGGATGAACTGGACACGGAATTCATCCTGGAACCGGAGAACCGGCTGGACGAATTCGGCGAATTCTTCGACACGTTCGCTCGTCAAAAGGGGCATGAAGCCTGCGATCGGCAATGGTTGCGCGCTGCATGCAAAGCCCGCCAGCTCGTCCTCACGACGGCGACCCGGCACGGCGAGGCGCTGGTGTGGCACGCCTATGTCATCGCTGGAAATTCGACCTGGTTGCAGTACACCGGATCCTGTTTCCGCAATCGAGAAAGCGATTACCGCGCCCTCGTCGGCCGGGCCAATCGTTGGCTGCACTGGAAAGACATGCTGCGGTTCAAGGAACTGGGAATGCTCCGCTATGACTGGGGCGGAATGTTCGAGGACGAATCGACCCCGGACCGCGCCGGGATCAACGAATTCAAAAGAACCTTTGGCGGACGGCTTGCGCGAACTTACGATTGCACGGTCCCGGTGACCCTCAAAGGCCGGATCTATCTTCCGCTTCGCGACGCGTGGCGCAGCCGAAAGACCATTCTTCCCGGCCGAAAAGAAGTTGCCGCAGGAGCCTGACCGCGTTCAGGGAAGAATCCCTTGCAGCCGCCCCGCGGACACCGCGCGCGGCGTCACGCCGCGGATCACGCGGGCGTGAATGACCGATGAGGGCTTTCCGAAAGCAGAGTGATAGTTGGCGAGTTTGAGGTAGCAACCCTGGTCCGGATATAGCGTAGGCCCGCGGTATGCCATCTTCCGCGCGCCATTGACCCATGCATCGAAAAAGCCATCGGCTTGCGATGTCCACTTCACGTGGTAAATGAAGTGGTACCAGACATTCTTCACGACCGGGCCGATGGGCGCGTTGTAGAGCGTCGGCCTGACCTGGTTGCCGTAAGCGATCTGGAAACTGAGGCCGGTAGGACGGTCGGGCGATGCCGCGCTGGCGGGCATCGCGTTCACCTGGAAATTGGCCTGTCCGCCACCGGGTCTGGCATTGTGGAAATCGGCGACGACGCCCCAGTTCCACGAAGACGCCGTGCTTTCGGGCGGGTCAACGTAGTCGGCGGGGAACAGAATCGAGTGTGCCCACCAGGCCTCTTTGCCCTCGTAGCAGTCGGTCGTCGCCTGGTCGAGGGTAAGATCGTTGCGCTCGGCGGCGCGGCTTCCATAAATGCTGCTGTCTCCAGGTTCCGTATGCAGGCGCACGCCGCGCATTCCGGCGACATCCACGAGCGACGCGCGGCCCGCCACTTTCGACTGTTCTGCGAATCCGCAATCCTTTGGCGAGCTCTCGAATAAACAGGAAAATTCGATACTGGGCACCGCGATCTCCCGAACGTTCCTGTCGGCAGCCGACACGACCAAAACGAGCGTGAGCAAGAAGGCTGCAAGAAATTTCGAGCGCATGACATCTTGCCGGCTAACTAGATTTTCTCCGCATGGACGATGCGGTGCCAACCCCAGCGCCGCCCCAACGCCCGACGGCAGCTTTCCGGCAACAGGCGGCCCAACGCCCCCCAGTGCCGGTAATCGAAGAAATAAACCTCGTTGCCCGTCATCCTGAATGCCGACAGCAGCGCTTGCGCTTCTTCCGCGCCATACACCCGGGAATAAGGGTTGTCCGGTCCATCGGTGTTCCGGCTCAGCCACTCGTCATCTTTCATTTTCCCGTCCTGCCTCGCCAGTTCCCGGTGACGCTCGATCTTGCGTCGAGGAAAGCCCATGCGCTCCAGGCATGCAATCGCGCCCGGCACTGACAGGACGCGCAGTGCCGCTTTGCGCAAAAAACCGGATTTCAACGACGTAGTTGATCGACGTGCGGTTGTACAGCATCGCCAGCAACTTGCCCCGGGGATTGAGAACGCGATGAATTTCTGCGACGGCCTTTTCCACTTCGGGAATATGGTGCAGCACGTCGAACGTGCCATCCGGGAAATCAAGGGAAGTCGCATCGCCTTGCAACGCGACGCCAGGGAGCGAAAAGGCCCGCAATGCCTGCAACGTCGCCTCGGTCGACGCCCGATCGACATTGAGCCTGTGTAGACGCCTCCCCGTCCAATGATGGTGCGCGCGCCAGAACCCACCCCGGACCCGATCTCGAGAACGCGCTTGCCACGCCAGTCGATCTTCGAGATCACATCGAGGATGTGAGGCTGAAGGTCGTAACGCTGACGCTCGATATCCAGAAAGTATTCCCGCCACAACCGGTTCTGGTCGCTCAGATCCGAATCACACGGCCTGCCGTCCCAATACTGCCGGACCTGCTCTTGAGCTAATGCGCTATTCATTACCTGAGCACTCCCATCCCAATTTGCACGCTCTGCCCGCTCGTTGGCGCCAGGATGAATGTGCTGCCGCCTTCGAGTACGTGTCCGGACAATCGGGAATCCAGTGACAGCGCCCCATCCGCGGCGACGGAGTAGTATCCGCTGCCGGATGTCGCGCTCGATACGCCGCCTTTGTTCCGCGTTCCCGACCAACTGTAGTTACCTGCACCATCAAAGACGATCGACCGCACCTCACTGTTGAACGCATACAAGGGGAACGGAACATCGAGGCTATTGATGTACGGGGTATTGGGAATATTGATATTGATCGTATTGGCCGGCCCGGCCGTGGCATCCGAATAGTGGTAGGCGACAGCATAGCGGCCACCGAGGCTGGCGTTACTGAACGTGCCGCCCTTCCTCAAGCCCACACCCATCTCGACTTTCCCGCCCGGTGTGGCAAGGATGAATGCGCTGGCGCCGGCAAGCACATTCCCGGCTAGTCCCGTATCCAGCGTCAGGGTTCCGTCCGTCGCGAGCACGTAAGTTCCGCTGCCCGACGCAGGGCTCGAGTTCCCACTCGTGTTGCGGGTTCCCGACCATGTGTAGTTTCCCGCGCCGTCGAACGTCATCGTGCGCAGTTCGCTGCTCAGCGCGTACCCGGGAAACGGAACGGCGAAAGTATTGTTGTACGGTGTCTTGGTCACATTGAGGTTGATCGTGCCTGGAGGCCCGACGGTGGCGTCGGAATAGTAGAGCGCGACGGCGTAGCTGCCGTTGAAACTGGCATTGTTGAACGTTCCACCTTTTTTTACGCCCATGCCCATTTCTATGACCGGCACCCCGGCAGTTGATGCGAGGACGAATGTACTTCCGCCTGCAAGCACGGTCCCGACGACGCCGAAGTCCAGCGCCACCGTACCATCGGCGGTAACGGTGTACTGTCCGTTGCCCGATACCGGCGTCGTTGTTCCGGCAACGTTGCGGATTGCCGTCCACGAATAATTGCCTGCTCCGTCAAACGTGACGGTGCCTTGTTCGACCCTGAACGCATACTCGGGGAAAGGCACATTGACCAGGCTGCTGTACGGCGTACCGGGAACGTTGAGGTCGATTTGGACCGACGGCCCAAATCTGGCGTCGAGCATCGAGAAGTTAAAGGCGTAGTCGCCGAAAAGGGTGGCCAGCGTATAGCCGGCCACCCCGAACCTGCCGAAGTGCGAGGTCTGTGCGGTAACTGTGTCCTGAATGGTGTCTCGTGCAACGGTGCGCAGCGTTTCATTGGCCGTGCCGCTGCCAATCGAGACAATCTTCAAGGTTGTCGGGTCACTGATGCCGTTGGAAGCCAGGTACTGCGGCGAGTAGCGCAGCGTCACGGATACCGGGACGGCAAAGACCTCTCCGGCCGGCCCCAATTCGGCGACCAGCACATCGGCGGGCAGGCCGGTTGCGCCGGATACCTGACTAATCGTGATCTTGGTGGGATTGGACAACGCACCCGCCGGAATCACGACTTGGGTCCCTATGATCGGCGAGGATGCATCCGTTACCGCAACCGTTCCTCCGGCCGAATCGATGACCTGGCTGGCGATTACGGTGGCGCCCGATCCCGGTGTCGTCCCCGAATCCGTGGCACTCCCGCCGCCGCCGCCGCATGCGGCCAATGCCACCAGGGCCGCACATGACACGATGATCTTGAATGAGGTCTCGATGATTTTTCTCGTCCTGAATGGCAATAATGGGTCCGGTCCTGATCCCACGAAGCATCAAGTCCGGCTGGGTCGTGAATGCCCCGGTATCGGCATCAACCGTTATAGCCGCAGCGACGGCAGCTTGGCGCGCTGAACCGCCGGACGCGGCGCCTTGCTGTCGCGCCAGAGACTGGCATAGGCCGCCAGCAGTTTCGGCGCCTCATGGCGCCACTCCAGTTCGTTCTCCACGCGTCTGCGCCCGTACGCACCCATTCGCGCGCGTCGCGCCGGATCGTCGATCAATTCGACAATTTTCAGGGCCAGATCAATGCTGTCGTTGTTCTTCGCGTAAAGCGACGCGCCTTGCGCCGAGAAGCGTCCCTCGGCGAGATCAAACTGGACAATGGGCTTGCCGAGCGCCATGTATTCCATGATCTTGTTCATGGTCGACTTGTCGTTCATCTCGTTGGCGACGTCAGGATTGACGCAAACTGCGGCGGTATTGAGCATCGCCAGCATCTCGGTGTCCGAAACGCGACCCGTGAATGTCACGAAATCGCCAACTCCGAGTTCCGCGGCCAGCCCCTTCATCGCTTCGAGCGACGTACCGCCACCTACCAGTCCGAAATGGATATCGGTGCGACCGAGGCCGAGCGCCAGATGCTGGATTGCACGCAGCAGATAGTCGATTCCCTCTTGTCTGCCCATTACGCCCACATAGCCCACCAGGTGCGCACGCCCGCATTTCAGGCGATCGTCGGGCGGACCGATCTTCAGGCGCTCCAGGCTCGGCCCGCTCCTTACCACGAATACGCGATCCGGCGTCATGCCGCCGCGCTCCATTGCGATGCTCCGGTAGGATTCGTTGGTTGCAATCGAAACGTCGGCCGTCCGGAATGTCCAGCGTTCGAGCTTGAGCATCAGCCGGTAGAAAAAATCACGCCGGCCGAACTTCGCCTCGTAGAGTTCGGGATTGATGTCGTGGTGATCGAACACGAATTTCTTGCCCAACACCTTGAAGAATCGGCCGATCAGGAAAAAAAGATCGGGCGGATTGCAGGCGTGAATTACATCGAACCCATCCTTGCGCAGAATCCGCCAGCACAGGACGAAGGTGCGCAGCAACGCGATGGAATACTCCATCGCATAGCCCTTCGGCCCTTCGCCCTCGACGGGCAGGGTGTAGCGCCAGATGGCAATGCCGTCGATTTTTTCGAACGCGCTCTCGCAACCCTTGCCGGTCGGACAGATGATGGAGACGACGTATCCGGCGTCGCGCAGCGTGGTGGCTTCCTGCCACACGCGGCGGTCGAACGGGCTGGGCAGATTTTCGACCAGCATCACGACCCGCTTCCCGATGTGCGCCCCCGCCTTCGAAGCTGATCTTTGCGTCACCAGCAGATGCCCTCGTAGACGCCGGAAACGCTGCGTGACTCGGTAATGCGCACCAGATCGAAGACAGTCTGCTTGTCGGTCAGGCGACCGGGCACATCGCGAAATTCGGGTGCGGCATTGCCGATGACAATCGTGTCGGCGTGGCTCAGAACCTCGTCGATGCTCGAAACCATCAGACGCGAAATATGCGGAATGTGATTGAGGATGTAATCGCGGTTGGCACCGTGGATGCGGGCAATATTGACGTTGCTGTCATAGATCCTGAGGTCGTACCCCTTGCCGATCAGACGCTCCGTCAGCTCCACCACCGGGCTTTCGCGCAAATCGTCCGTGCCGGCCTTGAAGCTGAAGCCGAGAACGCCGACTTTGCGGCTGCCTTTTTCGATCACGGTGCGTACGCCGCGCTCGATCTGCTGCTCGTTGCTTGGCAGTATCGCCGCCAGGATGGGCACAGACAGGTCCAGCGTTTTCGCCTTGTAGAGCAGTGCGCGCAGATCCTTCGGCAGACAGGAGCCGCCGAAGGCAAATCCGGGTTTCAGATAATAGGGCGACAGATTGAGTTTTGTGTCCTTGCAGAAAATATCCATGACACGATGGCCGTCCACGTCGAGGCCCTTGCACACGTTGCCGATCTCGTTGGCGAAACCCACTTTCAGTGCGTGCCAGGCGTTGTCCGCGTACTTGACCATTTCCGCAGTATCGATGTCGGTCCGGATCATCGGCGCATCCAGGTGGCCGTAGAGACTGGCAAGGAGGTCGCCGCTGGCCGGATTGAGTTCCCCGATCACTGTTTTTGGGGGATGGAAATAGTCGTGCACTGCGGTGCCTTCGCGCAGAAATTCCGGATTGATGCACACCCCGAACTCGACTCCGGCGCGTCGGCCCGACGACTCTTCCAGAATCGGAATGACGATTTTTCGCATCGTGCCGGGCAGCATCGTGCTGCGAATGACCACCGCCGGCGCGCCCGGGTGATGGCGTATGGCCTGCCCGATCTCCTCGGCAACGCGGCGTATGTACTTGAGTTCGATATCGCCGTTCGTGCGGCTGGGCGTGCCCACGCAAACCAGGACGAGGTCGCTGCGCTGTACCGCGTCAATGACATCTGTGGTTGCCGCCAGCCGGCCTGCCGCAACCTGACGCTCGATGATGGTGCCGATGTCCTTCTCTATGATGGGCGACTTGCCCGCATTGATAAGATCCACCTTGCGCGGCTCCGGATCGACACCGATGACGTCGTGACCCTGCTGCGCCAGGCAGCCCGCCGAAACGGTGCCGACGTACCCAAGACCCAATACGCTGATCTTCATGCCCCTCCTCGATAACGTTGACAATCCGGCCGGCAGCATTGCGCGGCCGCAAGGCAATCCAGGCTCCAGCGAATGCCGTGGACACATTCACGGGCCTATGCAACCGCAGCATAGGAGAGCGTATTGACGCCAGTGAAAGGTGTACCTAGTCCGGTCGGATCACTACCCGTTTGCGACCGGGAAGGTTTCAGGCCGCACGGCGCAGAATGGCGTAGACGTTGTGGACAAAGTAGTCCCGCACCGCCGGAATGCCGGTGAGGAAATCGGAGATTTTGCGAAGCGGCCCCGGCTTCTTCAGGAAAGCATTGACGGCCAGGAAATCGAAAGCCCACCCAGTACGGCGAACGTGTTCCAGGAAGTCCGAATAGCGCATCAGATTGAGGCCGCCAGCCACCTGCGGGTAGGCGTTCGCCGGATCGGTGGGGCGAAAGCATTCTCGCCGAACGCGCAGCACGGCCTGCTCCGAGAACAGTACACCGCGCCAGGGCACCTGCAGCCGGAAGAAATCCCACATGTGGTCTCCGAATGGCGAATGAAACAGGGGACCGAAGGCCAGTACGGCAACTCCTCCGGGCGCGATCAGGTCCGTCATTCTGCGCAGAAATGCACAGGGATCATCGATATGCTCGAACGCGTCGATCGAAAGCAATACGTCGTACTTTTGATCCGGCACCCAAGCGTGCAGGTCGCGGCAGACGAATTGCACGTCACGCCCCATTGCGCCCTGCCGGGCATGGGCGGTGGCCCTTCCGATGTTTCTGGGCAGATAATCCACACCGGTGATCTGCCCGACACCACGTTTGGCGATCGCCATAGTCAATTCCCCAGAACCGCAGCCCATGTCCAGATAGGACAGATCCGGATTCAACGGGAAATGCCCTTCGAATCGCTCGACGAGCTTTCGGAATTTCAGCTCCGCCTCTGTAGCTGACACGACGGCCTCGCCGCTATACAAAGCGTCCAACCGCTCTTCCGTCGCCAGGTTCCGGCTATGGGCAAGACTGCGCAGGATGAGGTAATCGAGATGGGCGCCCAGCATCGGGTTTCCTAAATAATCGCGTTGGCTTGTTGCATCAGCAGACGATCTCGGTGCGCAAGACAACCCGGCCCTTGAGCCGGCCCTGCCATACGATGGTCGGCGAGGGCAGCTTGTCGTCGAACTGTCGCGACACCCAACCGAAGATGGGCGCAATGCCCCCGGTGATGACTTGTGAGCTCGTCGCCTCGAACTCCGGAAGCCTGAGCAAGAGGGTCTCCCTGCCCTGGCTCAGCACGTAGCCGCCGGGAACCGCCTCGACCCGGCATTGCTCGCTGCAATGGAACAGCAGTTCTATGTCGTGCGATTCGGCCATATGCAACGTATCTTCGATGGTCACCAGCCTGCTGGCCTTGCTTAAGGTAATCCGCCGCCGGTGCGTCACCGGATCGTCCAGCCGCTTGTAGCCGTCGTGCCATCCTTCGAACAAGTCCTCCTCTGGCGTGCTGGCCCATTGGCTGCAGCCCGCGCGCGCTTTCTTCAGCCACATGAAATTACCGCCGGACTCCGACTGGTCTTTTGCATCCACACGCACCGTGTTGTGCGCGGCCGTGCCGCGAAAATATCGGCGCCAGGGGCCCTGCGTATGGTAGGCATAGGTCCCGGGATCGATCAGGAACTCCAGGCCGCCGACCGACAAGGTGAAAGACAAGGCATCGGCATGCCCATGGGCGGCGATGGACCGGAAGCCCAATGGCCCTGCATCGGCGGTCAGCCGGATTTCGTTTTCCGTTTCGAAGTCGCAGCCGAGGATGTAATAGCCTCCGATCGGAAAGCTCTGCCGCGGCGGCAGCGTGGTCGCCGCCACGGATTGCGCATCGAACAGGCTGTCCGCCTGGCTGCCCAGCAGCCATCGCGTCTTGTCGTCGAGCGAGCCGGCCTTGCGCTTGAACTCGCCGCTGCGGAAGATGACCGCGCCTGTCGCGAGCAGGGATCGGGAGGGGGAGACTTCGTCCGCACCCAGCCGCGCAACCCGGCCGTCGTCGGCGTCACCGAACATCGGAACATTCCCGCTCACGTCCATGATCGATGCAAGGTAGTCGAGCATGGCCTCGATGCGGGTTTCGTAGGCGACCGAAAACCAGATTCCGTTTTCCTTGCCGGCAAGCAGGCAAAGCAACAGAAAATCCAGCACGAACTCATGGTAGGCAACGGCTTGCTCACGATTCACGCCATCGGGAGCATTTTGCCGCAACGCCTCGGCTTCCAGGATGGCCTTGGCCGTCGACCGCCATTTTTTGGCCACACGCCAATGCGGCCAGGTCAGGCCCGCGATGAAAAGACCGGCAGCTTCGCCGATGAGATGGTTATTGGCGGAAGAGTGACGCGAAAAGTAGCCGCGCACGAACTGCGCATGCTGATACACCGATTCAAGCCAACGCTGCTGCAAACGCGCGCCCTGGGCACCGTCGAACAACGGCGATCGTGCGCCCCCGAGCAGTTGCCAGGTGACGGACCAGTTGATCAGCCGGATGGCCACTTCGAGCGCACTCGACCAGTTCGGGCCCATGCGGTAGGGGCAGGAAGCAAACCACGATTCCAGGTGCTGCCGGATGACCTGCAGATACGCGGCGTCGCCGCTGAGCACGTAGGCTTGCGCCAACGTCACAAGATGAAGATGCCGGTTGGGCTCCCATAGATACTTGATGTCCCCGACCAGATGCGGGTTGCGGTAGTCGAGGAGTTTTCCGAAGCTGAGCGGCGCATCGATTCCGGACTTTGGATCGCGGTTCCAGCGCGGCGGGGAGCCGATATCGAAATCCTTCAAGGCAAATACATCCAGCTTTCCCGCGGCGACGCGGTCGGCGGCAGCCGTGTACCGCGCAGCATCCACGCTGGCAGTGGCGTGAATCCAGGAATTCGAGGTGGCGGCCAGAGCGGGTGCCGGCATAGTCTGGCCTCCGAAGAACCATCCGACGCTCTGCGCATGCGCGGACAATGCACGCGCGAAGCGGTGGACGATCTCCGCAGGCGACATGCAACTCAGGCGATTGATGCGCCACGTGAGCCAATGCGAGATTCCCGTAACCACGTCGGCCGGCTCGCGCCGACCGCCGGGTCCTGCGATTTCATGCCCGTGCATAATGTCGGTGCCAAATCTCCAGGTTGAGAAGCGACCACAGCAGCTTTTCGCTGTTCTGCCTGCCGCTCAGGTGATCCGCGAGTATTCCATCCAGGACCTTGGCATCGTAATAGGACCGGGTCATCGATTCGGCGCCCTGCAGGTGACTCGTCAGAAAATCTCGCATCGGGCCGCGAAACCATTTGTTAACCGGAACACGGAATCCCACCTTCGGTCGCGTCAGGATGCGTTCGGGAAGCAGATGCCGGGCCGCCGCCCGGAGTATCCATTTGGTGTGCCGACCCCGTATGCGGAACCGGTCCGGCAGAGACGAAACAAACGCGACCAATTCGTGATCCAGGAACGGAACACGTCCCTCTATCGAAGCCGCCATGGTCATTCGGTCCGCGCGCTCGAGCAAGTTGTCGGGCAGCCAGCTGGTCTGATCGAAATAGAGCATGCGTCTCAATGAACTGCCGTGCGGATCGGCATCGAACGGCGCCGCGTCGGTCGGCGATGTGCGCGGAAAACGCATCACGCTCAGCCGGTCGCGCTCGGTGAAGCTAAGCGCTCCGAACCAGCGCACGTAACGCTCGCGCCAGTCTTCGATGTTCAGGTTGGTCACCGCAGTCTTGATGCGGCGGCAACCGTAGGGAAGTGCCCGGGCCAGCGGTTCGACGAGGCGATGGCGCAGGCTGCCCGGCAGCAACTGGTAAGGCCGCGCGAAGCGCTCGACGACATGCTTCGGATACCCGCCGAGTATTTCGTCGCTGCCTTCGCCGGTCAGCACCATCTTCACGCTGCGTGAGGCTTCGCGCGCCAGCATGTAGATCGGAATATCGGAGGGTTCGGATACCGGCGCATCGCGCAAGGCCACCAGCGCCGGGAGCCGGTCGACGAGGTCGCGATCCGTGACCGTGAGTTCATGGTGTGTCGTGCCGAAGTGCCGGGCGACTTCGCCCGCGTAGCCCAGTTCGCTGAAGCCGTCGTCGCCGAAGCCGACGGAAAAAGTATTGATCTTGCTATTGTGCCGGCTCATGAGCGCCACGATGGTCGAGGAGTCGAGCCCGCCGGACAGGAACGCACCGAACGGCACGTCGCTCACCATCTGCAGCTTGACCGCCTCGTCCAGGTGTGAAAGGAAGGCGTCGACGACATCGGCACCCGGTTGCTGGATGAGGTTCGCGCTGCGATCCGGTGGCGACCAGTAGCGCGCCTCGACGAGTTTTCCGTGCTCCCAGGTGGCCGTCGTCCCCGGCAACAGTTTGCGGATGCCGTTGAACAGCGTTCTCGGCCCCGGCACGTAGCGATAGGCCAGGTAGTCCCAGACCGCCTCCCGATCTACCGAAGTGTTGAGGCCGGGAATGCGCAGCAAGGCCTTGATCTCCGATGCGAAGAATAGTCCGTTCGCGTTTTCATACAGGAACAGCGGCTTCTCGCCGAAGCGGTCGCGCGCCAGGAACAGGCGTTCTTTGCGGACATCCCAGATCGCGAATGCGAACATGCCGCGCAGGTGATTGACCACGTCGCACTGCCAGTGCTGGTAGGCGCGCAGCAGAACTTCGGTGTCGGAATCGCGTGCAAAGCTGTAACCGAGCCCGCACAACTCGTCCCTCAGTTCGCGGAAGTTGTAAATCTCGCCGTTGAACGTCACCGCAAGGCCGGCGCCCAGATCGCACATGGGCTGACGCGCCCCGTCGGGATCGATGATCGCCAGGCGCTTGTGCCCGAGAAACACGTCATGGCCCGTGCTGTTGCAGCGAAACTGCCTGAGGCCCTCGTCGTCCGGTCCGCGGTGGGCGATCGCATTCAGCATCGACTTGAGCATGTCAAGGTTGAGCACACGGTCCGGTCGTGCAATCCATCCTGCAATTCCACACATGCAACCCCCTGCCGGTACGCGCTGTCAGTATCGGCACAACGCCCCGGCGTGTTTGCCATTGAAAGATTCCGATGTATTGCTCCCGCCGAACGGCTTGCGGCATGCGCTACACCTTCGCACTACGTCACTTTCCCTATTCGACTTCCTGTCTGGATTCGAGTCAGTGGACCTGAAACGCCGCTGCGCAGCCACGGAGCCCTCAGCTAAGGCAGCGGTCGTACAGTCTGCGAAAATCATCCGCCAGCCGCCCCACGGCGTAGTGCTCCAATACGCGCCGCCGCGCCGCTTCCGACATTCGTCTCAGCTTGTCGCGGTCGTCGTCGAGGGCGGCCACTGCGCTCGCAAGAGCACCTGCATCCTTCACCGGCACGAACAGGCCGTGCTCCCCGTCGCGCATCACATCGGGCATTGCGGCGACGCGTGTCGTGATGGGGACGCAGCCGGCCGCCATTGCCTCGAGCAATGCATACGGGAGGCCTTCCTTGTGGTAAGTCGGAAAGACAAACAAGTCCGAATCGAGCCAGAGCCTGTATTTCCCGGCAGCGAAGATGCTGCCGATGAACTGCACGCGGTCCTCGAGGCCGGCCCGTTTTGAGGCGGCCATCATGGCGGCCAGATCCGGGCCTTCGCCCGCCACCGAGAGGGTGAATTCCCGCCCGGCGCGCTTCAGCGTGACCAAAGCCTCGATGACTTCGAACAACCCTTTGCTGCGGACCAGTCGTCCGACATAAACCAGCTTGAGCGGCCCGCCCGTGTTGCAAACGCGTTTCTGGTCGGCAAGGCCTGCGGCGTCAATGGCGTTGGGGACCAGGTGGACATTAATTCGCCGATCAAAGTCCTGGTAGGCGCGTAGCTCGGCCGTAGAAAGCACGGCCACCACGCTGCTGGAAACGAGAAAGCGCCGCAAGATCCAGGTCAGCAAGGCGTTGCCCTCGAAGAACGCCTGCGGGAGCGCCCCACCATGAATCTGATTCACCACGCGCCGGCCGAATCCCTTGGCGACGATCCAATAGCCCAGATCCCGCCAGTAGCCGTTGCGATCGAGCGAAGTGTTGATGTGGACGACGTCGGCACCTGTCCTGAGCATGAGCAGCCCGAGCTGGAAAGGGCTTGCCGCAAGCCGCGCCACCTTCTGCAGGAAATTCTCCCGGCGCCCTTCGCTTCCGACCTGGAAGTGGATGAGCGAGAAATCATCGGCGAGCCGGGAAGCGAACAACGTATTCAGGTGCGTGCTGACCCCGCTGACCGCTTCGCGGTGTGGACCGAGCACGAGGACCACCGCTCGTTTCATGCCGTAGAGCGCATCGGTGCAAGCATTGACGTTCCGGGGCATAACATCGACCGGCGCCGAGTCTGACACCGATACTCGATGCGGCAACCCTCCGTATGGCGGCATTTCCGATCCTCTCCTTGTAAAACCATGAATGACAGTCCCTATCGCTGTCGCGCATAAGGCACCGATTTGTCGCTATTGTGCGACAGTGCTATGCAGTGATTTGCATGCTCGCCATGGGCCGGATGGACCGTCAGCCCGCTATTTCAGGTCGCGACCGCAGAGGGTTTGCACAGATTTCCAGGATCATCCGTTCGTAACGGTCCACCATGGCCTTCTCCGAGAACCGGGATTCCGCCACCAGACGTGCGTTCCTGCCTATGTCCGTGGAAACGGCGCGATCCGCCAGAAGCGTCAGTCTTCCGACCATGGCCTCGGTATCGCCAACCGGAAAAAGGTAACCGTTGAGCCCTGGAGTAATCATCTCTGGAGCGCCACCGACATCGGAATGCACAACCGGTTTACCCAAGGCCATGGCCTCGATCCCCGCCAGGGAAAACGCCTCGGTGAAACTGCACAGCACCATGACATCGCAGGCGGCGACATACGGCCGCACATCCTGCTTGAATCCGCTTATCACCACTTCGTCCTGCACGCCGCGTTCGCGGGCGCGGGCTTCGACCGCCGTCCGCATGGGGCCGTCGCCAATGATCAGTGCCCGTGCCTGAATGCCTTTGGCGCGCAGCATTGCAATCGCGTCCACTAGCTGCAGGGGATTCTTCTCCGGCCGCAGCACAGCCGACAATCCGATCACGTAGTCGGCATCGCGAAAGCCGAGGGCGGCGCGCAGGCTTGCGCGCTCCGTGGCATTGCAGGCGTCGCTGAACTGATCCGTATCCACGCCGTTGTAGATTACTTCGTTTCTGCGCGAGAACACGCCGCGATGCACCCAGTATCGTTTCTGGTTTTCGCAGACGAAAACGAGGCAGTCGGCGGCCCAGAACAGCGGACGATAGGCGAGCATCTGCAACTGCTCCTTGATCCCGAGCAGGCGGTTCGAATGAAAAGTCACGATCAAGCGCACGCGCTTGCGCGAAAGACGCGTCGCCAGCGCGGCGTACATCAGCGCATAGGGATTCGCCGCCACGATTACGGCAGGTTCGATGCGGGCAATGTGGGCGGCAAACCGGGCCAGTGCAGCGCTGTCAAAATAGCGGGCGGCATCGAGGCACTTCACGCTTGCGCCATCGCGCAATCGGATCCGGTCCAGTTGGTCTGCTCCATTCTTGATATAGACCGCATGGCATTCGTGGCGGCGCTCCACCAGGCGGTTCATGATCGTGATCGAGTGGCGTTCGGCGCCGCCGTGACACAGCGAACCCGTGACGAACATCATTCGCGGCATGACCCTGGCTCAGTGTGCGCGCTTGCGCCTGCGCAGGGTGGCGATCCAGGCTCGACCCATGCCGGACATAGCGGCCATTGCGGCATAAACCAATGCGAGCGTAGTCCCGCCAACGAGCCCGCGAATCAGCGGCCCGCTCGCGGGGAAACACAGAACGACCATGCCCCAGGCGATCAAAGCCGCCAGAGCGGCGAAGGACACGAGCAGTGCGAGGGCTTTCCAGTCCTGCAGCCGCCGAATCGGCACTTCCGTGAGCAAGGAAATTCGCCACAGGGTGACCATGCGGTCGATATAAATCACGATCACGCCCCCCACCGCCGCTCCCGCCAGCCCGATTTGTACGGCCGCGTACCAGTTAAGGGCCACGGCCAGGACTAGCGCGGCGACGTTCAGCACCATTACGAATACCGCTTGCCGGAGCAGCATCGTAAGACTCGATAATTCAACGACAAGGGCGGCAATGCCGACGATGTAGATGCGAATTACCGGAGCGGCATCCAGATAGGTCGCCGTGTAGACGATCGTAACAAGTTCGTCCGCGAAGACGAAGGCAAACGCGAACAGCGGAAAAACGAGTGCACCGACCATGATATTCCCGCGACTGTTGAGCTCGAGCAGGCCGGCAATGTCGCCGCTCGCCTGGTGGCGGCTCATGGTCGGCAGAAATGCATAGCTGACCGACTGGCGGAACAGGTTCATCAGCGGTCCGAGCACCGCGGCAATCGAAAACGCCGCAAACATACTCAGCGGGAAAAGCGCGGCGACCACCCACTGGTCCGCCTGCGTGCGCAAACCGTACAGCGCGCCAGCCGCTCCGAGCGGCGCTGCATACTGCAACTGATCGACCAATGCGCTCCATCGCAACACCGGCCTGCGCAAACCGTGAAACCTGGCGATATAGCCCATCAGGACGACCACCTTGAACGCCACGAAGGCGAGCAAAACCAGCAGCACAGGTCCCAGATCGCGCGTCAGAACGGCAACCAGAGACAGCGACACGGCACGCAATACGGCAAGGCTGACCGTCGCCTTCGCCTGCCACTTCACGCGCTCCTCGGCGGTGGGCAGTACATCGAGCAAAGAGGCGACGACCCACATCAGAATGAACACGGGCAGCACGACTTCGTGCCGGGCAAGACCACGCAACTTCTCTGGTAACCAGGGATTCCAGCCACTGACTGCCCACGCTGCGACCAGGCCGGCAAGCACGAGAAATATCAGCGTCTGATTCACATACAGGCGTTTGCCCGTCGCGTCAGAGCGCGGCAGAAAGTAATAAAGGCTCGCGGGCATGGCCAATGTCGCCACCGCGATGACCGTGCCGGCTACCAGCCACAGCAGGCGGTACTCTCCGAAGGCAGCGGCATCAAGGCATCGCGTCAACACCACAGGAAGAATGAACTGCATCGCAACGTCGAACGCGTTTGCTGCACCCAACGACAAGGCACGGTGTCCGAGCCGCGGCGCAGCCGGCATCGCGGTCGCCGTTTCGCCCCCAACGGCCGACGTTTGCATTGCTGCGGACGGATCCGGAACCATGACGGACTGCACGCGCCGGCCCATGGCAGTCAAGTAGCAGGCTGCTTGTTGAGTCGGCCGTACATTAGCCCAATCGCCAGCCAAAGGAAGGTACCTGTTCGGGTCGCAGCGCAAGGCTGCCATCGGTAATGCTGGAGACAACGAAGCGGACGACCAGACCCTGGTCGCAACTCCATTTCCCGAATCCCCTCCGGTCATGCAGGAAATAGGCGCATTTCAAAACTCTAGCGGCTCTTCCCATTTCGAGGAGTTCGCTAACCGACTCCTGCAATAACTGCGCGGTCATGCCGACAAAATTTCTGAAAAAAGGCGACTTGCTCATAAACTCGGGCGACCATTTGTGCCGACTCGCCGCTTTATGGGGACTAATCGAGCGACGTAATATGGAGTGCCATACTAGCCACATGATATTTTTCGGATTGCCTGCCTCGCTAGTCTGATCGGACCAGCCGGAACCGGGGACGCCTATGCTTGTTGTTAAACCTCTTTCCTGCAGGCAGGACCATTGACAGGATCGTATGGATTCCCGCCAGATCGACTCCGGAATGGGGAGCTGCCCACTGGTCAGGAAAGTCGGGCCGCCCGTTCGGCCCGTACGCGGAATCATGGCAACGGACTTGAATTGCAGTGAGAACCACCTCATCACGGATCCCACGCGGATACCTTAGCGGGTGAGCGTATAAAGGTCGGTGGTGGATATCGGATCAAAGCTGTATATCACACTGATGCACAAGAGAATCCACAGCAAGATCTTCAAATGGCTTTTCGTCAGCAGCTCAGCACACAATATTGAAAAGAATGGAACGAACATCAACTGCCTGTAACCAAGGCCGTAGCCAAACACCAGACCATAAGGTAATGCTGTCAAGAGCACGATCACTGACAGCTTCGAAATCTCCCTTGAATGAGCCTGAAAACATGATGAAACCGCCAAAACGATGAAGAAGAAGAACACACTGCCCGTCCCGATCACACGTTGAACAAGCTGCACTTCCGGTCTAACAACGGACCGCCCATCGAATGTTTTGCTGCTCGATTTAAGTTCTGACGATAGCGAGAAATCATCAACCTTCTCTCCACGAGGATCAAAATTTCTATGGGTGATTGGTGTCAAGATCTCCATGGCAAAGGAAACGGGATTCGCAAAAGGCGTGAGAATTGCCAATGATATTATTCCAAACACTGCTAACTCTTTAGCACGTCGTTTAATATATTCAACGGCTGACGCCAGGCCAGATGCCGCATAGCATTCGTAGCCTTGCCATATAAAGAAAAAGAGCAAGGCTGGCAAAAGAAATACCGCCGTATTCTTCGATGCCAGAGCAAGCCCATATGCCACTCCACCGATCACATATTTGCGTTTTAAGAGAAAGTAACTGGATGCCAGCAAAAAAGGCACCATGATTGAATCATGGTGTAAGTTTGGGAAGTACTGAATAGTGGTCGGAAAGAAAGCGCATACAGCAGCTCCCAAACCTGCCAGCCTCTCATCAAACTCGGTTTTCAATATGAAATAGACGAGCAAAACTGTGAGTAACCCGGATACGATTTGTACCAAACGCGTGAGCACAAACAAGGGATGATAATTTTGGCTGTGTTGAATATGAAGCAACTCTTGCCCGTTTGAAACCAATGATACAAGCGCGAGTTGCGGTATCGACAGCAACGCAGGCAGGAGAGGCTTGCCGGCACCATGGCTGTAGAACCTGTCCGGTTCCGGGACTATCATGCGCGACTGATACAAAACCAATGCCTTTGGATCGGTGCTCTCGACACGCTCTGGCTTGGAATAGCCAAATCGGCTTTCCTCCTCGGCAAACAGGGTTTTGTGGTGCTCGTTGACGATGGGGGAAAAAAGAGGGCGATACTGCCAATAGAAAAAATAAGACTTTGCGGCCGTTTCGAAGGCTTTCTTGTAGTTTTTTTCCTTTACGTAGCCCTTTGTATAGTCCCCGCCCAACAACTCGTAAGGTTCTCGAATAAACGCAAACTCATCGACATCCAGCTTGACGGTAGCAAATAATGACGCGAGTACTAGATAGATCACGGAAATCGCGACAATGTGAAATCTTGGTGTAGAAAATATTGTCATGTCAGGTTTCTCGTAAGTAGTTCTCGCAAGCTTCCCGGTTCGGTGGACGGTTCAAAACTGTCGGTTCCGCAGCGAGCAAATTCTGTTGTTAGCGCGCTGGCAAGATTCTCCCCGCATCCTTCGGCCTAAAGGCGTTCTACGACTCGAGCCAAATGGCGACGATTTCGCACTCTTCCGCCAGTGACTCGAATGGGAAAGCCGCTAGAGCCGCCTTCCTGCAGGTCAGAATAAAGCGTTCGACAAAGGCGTTCCAATGCATTTTTCAGACATGGACGAAGCGCAACTCGATGCTTCGGGCGCGGCACCAAGAGATAAAATGGGTCGCTTGTTAGTCCGGTGCTAATGTCGTAACGAATCGCGTGAATCAGGCTGTGCAGGTCGATCGACCGCCCCGTAAGCTTCATCACTTATTTCACCGGGGCGCTCACAGCAGTGTCGATGCTGACGGCGCCACAGTTTTCATCGTCGATTACGCCAGGAGTCCGGGGTACCCGCCCACGGTAATGCGTGTTTCGCATGAAGAGAGCCCAGCCCGCATTCATCTGGAGCACCATAAATCCGGCGCCCGCTGCTCGCTCCTGCGCACCCGGCGCTCGGACCGCCGCGGCAGATCAATCTTCATCTATGCGTTCCCCTGAATGCGATGTACTTCGAGCTGAAAAAATTGAAGAACAGAGCAACCGCGGAGGCAATGGCAAGGGGTACGAGAGGCGAGTTTGCAAGTGCATTGAATCTGAAAATCAGCCAGAAGAAAATTGCCAGATTCAGAAGCGCGCCAAGGCCGTTGACGACCACATAGCGCGCCCACTCTCGAAAGACCTGTTTGTCCTTCTTTCCAGAGAAGGTGTGCTGCCGGTTTAGATACCAGGTTAAGGTAACCGCCACACTGAATGAGAACAATCGGGCGGACAGTAAATCCAGGCCGAAAAGACTATTCAGAAAAATGAGTACTCCACCATCGGTGGCAAAACCGATACTGCCGATCACAACGAAGCTGCTGGCTTGTTGCGATATTTGCCGCCACATCATGACGCGGGTGGGGATTTGAAGCGATGGCTGTCAGCGAGCCAGGGAAGACCGAGATATACCAGCCGTCTGAATTCTCTGCGGCCCCGGGCCACCGAACTCAATATCATGCCGTTGCTCAAGCTCAGAAAAGCAAGAATCATGATGCTCGCAGAAAGAATTGCCGTTGGAACGCGCGGCACAAGGCCCGTCTCCAACCATTCGAGAACTATGGGCGCCCCCAGAGCAAATGAGGTGGCGGCAAGTATGGCGAACAATACTCCAAAGAAGAAAGAGGGACGCTCTTCCTTGGTCATCAAGAGGATCGTCCACAGAATGCGAATGCCGTCGCGATAGGTATTCAGCTTGCTCACGCTGTTCTCCGGCCGCTCCTTGTACGGCGTGGGCATCTCCGCGACCGGCATATGGAGAGACAGCGCATGTATGGTGAGCTCTGTCTCGATTTCGAAACCTGTCGAAAGCGCGGGAAACGATTTTACGAAGCGCCGGGAGAAGACCCGGTAACCGGAAAGAATGTCGACGAAACGCCTGCCAAAGATCCAGGCCACAATGCCCGTCAAGAAGCGGTTGCCAAGTCGGTGTCCGACCCGATACGCCTCACGCTTCTCAGTGACACGTTGCCCATTGACCATGTCGCATCGATTTTGAAGGAGCAAATCAATCATCAGCGGAGCGCTAGCCGCGCTATATGTATCATCGCCGTCTACAAGCACGTAGATGGATGCCTGAACGTCCGCAAACATTCTGCGAACTACATTCCCCTTTCCCTGCTCGGGCTCCACGCGCACGATAGCACTATGATCCCTTGCTATTGCCGCAGTGTGGTCCGTGGAGTTGTTATCGTAAACATAGACCCGAGCGGCGGGAAGATGCTGCTTGAATGCATCAATAACCGCGGAGACCGCCACTCCCTCGTTGTAGCAAGGGATAAGCACAGCGATACTCAGCGTTTCAGATATAGCTGGCTCTTCCAGAATACGCGACTGTTCTACGCCGCTCCGCAATTGATGATCTCCGTGCGCGCTAACGCCCATGGTAGCCCTCCGTCAAACAGCAAGAGAATGGAAACCGCCTTGTGCCAAAGCCCTCAACCAATCGTTTCGGGCAGGTCGCGGCGATGACGATGCCGCCCAACACGCAAAAGCAATCGATGAAAATCCAGAAAATGCGCAGAAATGGCACTTGGTACAGATGGCTGTATGCGTCGATTTGGATTGGAGCAGCCAGACATACAGTTATGCAGCGCCAACGACACAGAACGACAAATCGACTTTCCATACTCTTCCCCTCGAATTGCACGCAATTTCCGGTTAGGACGGTGACATGGGCAGAAGCCAGAATCGCCATGGAACCATGGTCCGAATGGATCAGGTCTTTGATCCACGATAGCGTCGATGCAGAGCGCATTCGCTTTCGCCCATTTTCTATTCGTGGCACTTACTCTTCCGGCAGTGTGTGGCGCGGCGACGCGAGTCCGTGAATCGGCGCACATTGCTTTTCCGGCGAACCCTCGCATGCTCAGTGGCGCCCCGATCATTGTTTGGAATAGCCTTTGGATGTATGGCCGTACATCATTCCAATCGCCAGCCAGAGCAATGCCTGCTCGGGTCGCGGCACCAGGCTGCCGTCAGTGATATTGGAGACAAGAAGACTGAGTAATCCCGCTGTGGCGCCCTGAAAGAGTCCGCGTAGCGCGGGAACCAGGTGCGAATCGCGACCCAATTTCCTGAATCCTCTCCAGACGTGGATGAAATAAGCGCACATCAGGACCAGACCGGCCACCCCCATGTCGAGCAGGGCCTGAAGATAGGCATTGTGCGGGTGCGTGGCCTGCAGGACGTTCGCCCCTCCTCCCGCGCGCATCGTTTCGGACCACATCATTGAGCCGAGGCCGCTGCCGTAGACCGGGCTGTGTGCCACTTCAGGAAGCAACGGAATCCACAGACCGTTGACGCGACCGGCGCTGATCGCGTTCAATCCTTCCCCCTCCCCGGTGGCTGCGCGATCGTAGACCGCACCGGGAAGCGCGAACAGCGCGATCACGGCCAGCAGTCCGAAAAGAATCAGCGTCTTTGCGCTGCGCCGCCAGATCAGAAAGTACGCGTTGACCACGATGAACCCGACGAATGCGCCGCGCGAGAAGGTCAGCACCAGCGCCGTGACTGCCGGCAGCATGGTGGCCAGAAGCGCAAATCGGAATCCGGGCTCCTTCGTTTCGGCCCACACAAAAAGCAGGAGGGCATACGCAAACACGAAAAGTCGCCCGAGGTCGTTGGCGTGCAAGCCGAGGGTCGACAGGAATTCGCGCGAATCGCTGCTCGCGAGTTGGCTGATCGAGATCCCGGACTGGACGACGAACACGATGACGATCAGGCCCATTGCCCAAATCGAGACCAGCGCGGGGATGAGAAATTTCTCCGGCTTCCCGGATTTCGACACGGCCGCCCCGACCAGCAACGCAAAGATCACCATTAGAATGGGCTTCATCACCATGTCGCGGACATATCCGGTGACGTTGTCGAATTCGATCAACTCCAGAATGTGGAATGCCGGCGCGATTTCGAAGACATGCCGCGAGCCGATCACGCCAGCGGCCACTATGGGCGCGATGTATAACCAGACAAGCGGGCGCGGCAGAAAATTGCGCAGGCTCCCGTCAGATAGTGCGTGAAGCAGGCAGGAGCCGAGCGTGCCGATCAGAACCAGGTTCAGTGGATTGAGGCCGGTAATTCCGAGCATTGCGTGCGGAAATACGTAACTGTTTGAAATCGGCATAAACAGGATCAGCAGCACGACCCCGATGCGGAAATCGAGCAGGATGAACGCGCAACCGATCAGCGAAACACACAGATACAAGGCGTTCAATCCGGCGAACGCGACGACACCCCCCCAAAGCACACCGAGCAGTGCTATGCCTGCCAGGGTGGACGCCTTGTGTGTGTATGGTTGCTCGGTCCAGGCCTGCCCCAGGACGCTATCGTCGCGAGGCGGGGCCTTGCTTCGCCGCCACCGGGCCGCCAGCCCGGAAAAAAACGATCGCTCCAGAGCCAGGGACATTCTGCTCGACCGCTTCAATCAAATTGCATTGAAAACGGTGCCGACGACGCGCGTGCCCGTGTCGCTCAGGACCCGGATCGTGCTGGCCATATCCGCCATATTGGTGTGATCCTTGCGCGCCAGCACGATGGCGCTCCCGGCCCGAAAGGCCAGGCTTTGCGCGTCCGCGTACAGACTCGCTGGTGGCGTATCGAACAGGATGACGTCGAACTCGTTGTGCAATTCGCCCAGCAGCGCGGCGAGCGCGGGCCGCAACAGCAGTTCCTGCGGATTGGGCGGACACGCCCCGGCGGTCAACAGCGAAAGTGTGCCGAAATGCGGCACCGCCACCACAGCACCGCGATCGCCACGGCCCGACAACACGGCAGAAAGCCCGATCCGGTCGGCAACGTTGAAGATCCGATGCTGCCTCGGTTTGCGCAAGTCGGCGTCGATCAGCAGTGTGCGTTCGCCGAGCTGGGAAAAAGCCACGGCGAGGTTGGCGGCCACGTAGCTGCGCCCTTCGCCCGAGCCCGGGCTGACCACGGCCAGCATCCTTTGGCTGACCTTGGCATTGGACCATCTGATCAGCAGTTGCGTGCGCAATGCCCGCATTTCTTCGGCGCGCGGGTGAAACGGTTCATAGGCACCGACGAGTTCGCTGTTGATATCATCGCTGCCGGGTGCCAGATACGGAAGTCCGTATTGCTTGGCGACCGCGCCGCGCAGATCGTCCCGCGTGATCAGGCGCAGCGCCAATGCCGCCTCGCCGAATCGCAGTCCGCGGTTATGCTGCACCTCGAGGATGGGCTCTATGTCGCTGGCATCGATCTTTCCATTCTCGACGAGGATGCTGCCCAGCTTGCCATCCTGGCGCACGATGACTCGGCCTGAGCCCTCTATCGGAAGCACGTTTTCATTGAAGTTCATCAGCAATT